>NZ_LYXE01000001.1 GCF_002532075.1 Candidatus Chloroploca asiatica
GGTGGCCGAGCGCCTCACCACCCGACGACGTCGCTTGACGCGGGGATGGGGCGCACGTTGTGGAGTCGGTCGCATAGGGTTCTCCCAGGCAGGTGCTGGCGATAGGCAATGGCCGCGCAGGCGTCGAGAGCCTCCTGGATCGCAGGCTCCAGTGCCTGCGCGAAGGTCAGCGTGCCGCTGATGAGTGGGCGAAGGGTCGTGAGCGGGTTGGCGGCGTCAATGGGCTGCGCCGGGATCGCCTCGAGCAGGGCGATGAGCGCGGCGTTTGATGATAGCGGATGCATATGGGCCTCCGTAGAGATGAAGACCGGGATCAGGGCCACTCCCTTGCCAAGAAGGTGGTTGTTTTGACGCAACGGCGCAACGGCGCACCGTTGTTCATGTCGGTGCGCGAACCATTCGCGCCTTCGCGTGAGCTTCTTTGCCACGGATTGGGATCAGGGCAACGATCCTGATCCCAATCCGTGGCACTGTTCTATCCGGGTGTTCTACCATTTACCGTTGAGGAGGCCGCATGGTCACCCTGAGTACCACGTGGCCCACGGGCCAGTGGTGCCGTGCGCAACCCGTTTGGTGCACCGGCCCGCCCATGTCACCCCGAACGAACGTGAGGGGTCTTCCATGCCGATCAGTGCAGATTCCTCACTGCGCCTGCGGCTCCGTTCGGAATGACCGTGGAGGCGTTGCGATCCGACCATGAGGTTGTGTTGCTGAGGAGCGCAGCGAAGGGTTTCGGGTCTCCGGACGGCACCGATGCTTCGCTGCGCTCAGCATGACAATGCAGCACCTTCAAGCGGACTTGGTGTTACCCCTTCGTCCCGGCCTGCTTGATGAAGTCGACCGTGGCGAGGGTGCGGCCGTCGTGCTGGGTCGTGCCGGTGCGGATCGTGGCCCCGGCGAGGGTGGCGAAGCCCTGGCGGATCAGGTGCTGGCGGATGGTCTCGTGGTCAATCTCGGCGGCCACGAGGAAGCGCTGGCCGTCGACGATCACCAACTTCTCATTCGGGTCGAGGTCTACGGCGACTGGAGCGGGTTCGGTCGTCAGCCCCGCCTCGTCGTCGGGGTTGGCTGCGCTGACGGGCGTTTCGGCAACAGCATCCGGCTCCAACAGCGCGTCGGCCTGCGTGCGGGCGGTCAAGGTCGTCGGGGTCGCGTCGTCGAGCAGGCCGTCAAACATGGTCGCGGGCGTGGTCATGGTTTTTTTCCTTTCTGCGTGAGCTTCGGTGTGGCGGTCGTGGTACGGCGGTGCTGGTCGGCAGCCGTATCTGCGCGGTCGCGCAGAGACTGCCGCAGCGCGGTGCGATACCCCTGGATCAGGGCGCGCAGGTAGGCGCGGCCGTAGATCTCCAGGGCAGCGGGGGCGTCGAGGCCGGGCATGGTCATGCCGATGAAGGCATCGCTCTCGTCGGCCAGGCGCCGCCCGGCCTCAACGCCCATCTCCCAACCCCAGGCGTGGATCGCTTCGGGGGTTGGCGGTGGGATGGTGGACATCTGGGCTCCTTTCATCAGGCGTGGATCGCTTCGGGGGTTGGCGGGGGGATCGTGGACATTTGGTCTCCTTTCTTCCTTCCTTGGTTGGCCGCACCTGCGGCGGCCAGTCGCGTGGTGGTGGCACGTGGCCGTCACCAGTTCATAAGGACAGTGCTGGCACGTGGCCGTCACCAGTTCATAAGGGCAGAGGTTTGCCCGCGGCGTCGCCTCAACGGGCTTCCGTCATCAGCCAGCGCTTGAGGGCGGTGAGTTGCCGACCGATCCCGGCCCCTTCCGGCGCGGTGGTCAGGGACGGCAGGCCGACGAGGGTGCGGGGGTCGCCGAGCGCCTCGCGGTAACGCTTGCCCGCACTGAGGTAGCTATCGGCATACGAGCACCGTGCGCACACCTGCGTGAGCGTGGTGCGCACCTGATCCCGCAGCGCACGGGCGCGTGAGGTGGTCATGCTCCGGTCATACGTGGGGATCGG
>NZ_LYXE01000002.1 GCF_002532075.1 Candidatus Chloroploca asiatica
ATTACCTTCACGTTGCACTACACGAACCTGGGCACGATTGGGGCGACGGGGGTGACGATCACCGAGACGGTGCCGCCGCATACCAGTTTTGCGGTTGCTGCGAATGTGGCGGGGTGGCTCTGTGCGCCGGATACGACCGCAGGAAGCACGTGTCTGCTCACGGTTGGCGACCTGGCCGCTGGAGCCTCGGGGAATGTGGCCTTCGTGGTGCAGGTGGACAATCCGTTGCCGGCGGGCGTGACCGCGGTGGTCAACGCGGTGCGGATTGGCGATGATGGCACGAACGGGCCAGATCCGAATGACGAGAACAACACTGACACGGAAACGACGCCCATTGAAGATCCGACAGCGATCACCCTGGTTAAATTCACTGCCACCCCATCGCTAACGGGTGTGGTCTTGAACTGGACAACAGCTTCAGAGCAAGAAACCTGGGGCTTCCACCTGGTACGTAGTCTCGATGACAACCCGGCCAACGGGGAACGCATCACCAACCAGACCATCCTTGCCCGTGGCAATCCCCAGTCTGGTGCAAGTTACATCTGGACGGACAACACCGCGCTAGCCGGAACGCGCTATACTTACTGGCTTGAAGAAATCGAGCTAGATGGACGGATCAATCTGTATGGTCCAGCAACAGCAACCATGCCCTTGAGTGGAACCATCTTCCGTGTCAACCTACCACTGATTGCGCGGTAAGCGAAGGATAATCACCCAGGCGTTGCAACAGCGAGGGGCTGTTGCAACGCCGACGCATTAACGGAGTTGTGATGAAACATCTGCTTCTCGCCCTGAGCTTCGCCCTGCTGGTTGCTTTGTTGTTGGATCGAGGTTCGGTTCCAGTTCAGGCTCGTCCGCTGTCTCAGGACACCATGGCCCTCACTGAGACTGCTGAACCACCGCCGCCAACAGCGGTGCCGACCGACGTGCCAACGGCGACGGCGACGCCGACAGACCTACCGACGGCGACGCCGACAGACCTACCGACGGCGACGCCGACAGACCTACCGACGGCGACGCCGACAGACCTACCAACGGCGACGCCGACAGACCTACCGACGGCCACGGCGACGGATTTGCCGACGGCGACACCGACGGATCTGCCGACGGCGACGCTGACACCGACAGTTCCACCCCCGCCTGTCGTTGACGACACAGAAGATCAAGTCACAAACACACCCACGCCAAGCCCCACGACTGTAGGTACCGTCACGGTGACCCCGACGTTAACCCTGACCCCAGTGATGACCATGACGCTTTCACCGACAGTATCTCCGACGCCAACGGAAATTGCCATCACGTTGCCGAGTACCGGATCTTCTACGCCACAGTTCCCCGTGCTGCTGGTTGGGTTGGCGTTGCTTCTGGCTAGCTTAAGCTTCTTGGCACGATACCGGGCCAGGCTTTAGCCACACTATGTCGTACCTTATTACACTACCAGATCTAGATTCACTGGCATTTTCAAAGCGTCAGCGAGGGGTTGATCTTGCTGGATGCGATAGGTTGGCACGCGCAGTTCTGCTAAGCGTTGCAAGATGAGATCAGCACTCTGCCACCCACCAAAACTCTGTGGATCAACGAGTACCACGGCGGCGCGCACCCCGCGATAGCGTAGCTGTTGCAGCGCCTCGACCCAGCGTTCGTCGAGTGAAGAGGTCACAATGATCAACGAACAGTTACGCCCAAAGCGCTGACTCTCGGCGAGCAGAACTTCGGCGAGTGAACTGGTGCTATGGGCACGCAAGACCGCCAGCGCTTCCAGAATCTTGAAGAGTTGGCGAACCTCGCGTTCGGCAGGAATGACTTCGCGATGCTGGCCCCACGCAACCATGCCGACAATGCGATTCTGGCTGAGCAAGGTGCGGGCCAGTGAGGCTGTCGCGGTGACGGCGTATTCTTCGGTGCTGGCGAGCTCGGCTTCATCCAGATCGTCGGCTTGGGCCGGGCGTGACCACCAGGGCCCGCGCATAACGCGGCGATCACGCTGCATCACGCTACTCAAAACCCGTGTATCGCGTACAACGGCACGTTCTTGCATATCGAGCACCAGATAGACATCGGCACTCGGATCGAGTTCAAACTCTTTCACCATCATCTGCCCAGTGCGTGCAGTCGAACGCCAGTGAATGCGGTTCAGCGCATCACCGGGAACATAGTCGCGGATTGTCGCTACGTTCGGCGATGAGTGAAAGGTTCGTGCGCGTGTCGCCTGACCACCGGGGAGATCCGCCCCTGGCAAGGCAAAATCGTGCAGATCGACGGTTTGCGGGTAGACCAGGATTTCGCTGGTTGAGGCTACCTGGCGTTGCAGGCGCACAATATCAAAGGGGTCGCCACTGATCAAGGTGGACGGGCCAAGGCGAAAGCGCCCGCGGCGCGTGCAGCGGGTACGCGACAGCCAGCGCCCCCGTTCGCGCCCACCGAGCGAGGCGACAAAACCGGCCCCGTGGCGGGGCAGATCCGAGCTATCACGCAACTCGATCCAGAGCTTGGGCAAGACCCAGCGGTTGCGAAGCATAATCCGCTCGCGGGCATACTCCCCCACCGTTGCCCTGGGAGTCAGGGTTTCGCGTTCAAGGTCGAGGCCCCGTAGATTCAACCAGGCCCAGATGAACGAAAGAACCAGCAGGGCCAGCAGCAGATAACTCAAATGAAAAAAGAGCCGCAGACCAGTACCCTGGGCGGCAAGAAAGCTTGCTCCAGCCAGGAGCAAGACAAAGAGTGGGCGTAAGACCATTGCCATACTGAGCAGCATACCCCGGTGATAAGCCGGTGTCAAGGACGGAGATCCGGGCGTTGCTGCGGCCGCCAGGCCGGGTACTCATGGCTACGCTCATTGACCAGGATAGCTTCGATAGTCAGCGAAGCGAGATCGAAGCTATAGATGCCATAATTGCGGGTTCCCGGACGACGCAACACTGACTGCGACCGATTGCTTGCAAAGATAATCCGTTCACCTGTCGGCGCCCAGGCCGGTGTCGTATTGTCGGCCTGATCAAACGTCAGTCGTTGGACACGTCGCCCGTCACTTTCAACCAGAAAGAGTTCGTTGGTGCCTGCGCGATCCGAACGAAAGACGATCTGTTCGCTGACGGGGGACCAGGCCGGAAAGACGTCGGCGGCTGGATGATTGCTAATATTCCGTAGCTGCATACCCGCCGACATGTCAAGTACATAAATATCGAAATGGCCCGTTCGATTGCTCGCAAACGCGATCCGCGTCCCGTCAGGCGACCAAGTGGGATTGCCATCGTCACCAGGGTGATTCGTCAGATTCCGCACGTTGCTTGCATCGTCAAGCGTGATCACAAAGATCTCCCAGTTCCCGCTCCGGTCACTCTCAAAGGCAATTCGCGTGGCATCAGGCGACCATGCGGGATGGAGATCATTGGCCTCGCTATTGGTCAGATTCACTAGTTCAGAGCCATCTGCATTCATGACATAAATATTGTAGGTACCATCAAGATTGGCGGCATAGGCGATTTTGGTGCCATCGGGCGACCATTTCGGGGTTATATAATCAACCAGGGGCGTTCGTGCCCGCAAGGTTTGTTCCTGTCCCTGCGTGACCAGGGTCAGACTACGTGTTCCGCCCGAGCCGGTGGCGACGGCAAGTGTGGCGATGATGGGCAGGCGTGGGGGCGAAGGAAAAGCCGGGGCAATTTCATTGCCCCGATGGCCGCTGATCTGCTGGATCTCTTCGCCATTGTCGCGCATCGTATACAGGTTAAAGGTGCCGCTCTCATTCGCGGTAAACGCGAGGCGCTGCCCATCACGCGACCAACTCGGGTTGAGCGCATCATCTGGCCCCTCAGTCAATGGTGTCGCTGCCGCACCATCGGCATTCATCACATAGATCTTCCAGGTGCCATCACGACGACTCTGGAACGCAATCCGTCGCCCGTCTGGGCTAAAGACGGGATGATCGTCGTCTCCCTCAGCATTGGTCAAATTGATGAGCCTTGAGGCATTGGCGAGGCTGGCGAGAAAAATATCGCGGTTATCCTCATCGTATGGGTCAAGCGCCGAAAAGGCCAGAAAACGACCATCGGGACTAAAAGCTGGTCGGCTGATATCAGACAATTCACGGGAAAATTCGCTCCGGTTCCCGTCGGCGAGATTGAGGATCATCAAGACCCGTCCGGTACTCCGCACGGCGACATACGCAATCCGCGCACTGTCGGGCGACCAGGCCGGGTCAACGGCACCTTGGCTCTCATTCGTCAACTGGCGCAAGCTGGTGCCATCAGGATTGATCAGATAGATATTTGGCGCGCCATCGCGATCTGAGACAAAGGCGATCTGCTGGCGATTAGGTGCCCATGCTGGTGACTCATCATTCCCAGGATCGTTGGTCAGGCGGGCGAGGCCAGAACCGTCCACGTTCATGACAAAGATCTCGCGGTTGCCCGTGCGATCCGAGACAAAAGCAAGCCGTTCAGTCTCCTGCGGAACTCGGGTTGGTGTTATCGCTGGCGGTGGGGTTGGCACAGGGGTCATTTGTGGCCCTGCGGTTGGTTGAAAGAGATCACTCCACGCCGACGTGGGTAGGGCCGCGCCACAGCCACTGAGACCGAGCACCACCATGAGGATCAGCACGATCCAGTCTCGTGGACTACGTCGCGTGCTACCTCGCCGTGTCATTGTTTAACTCCGCTTATATGTTCGCTCTGTCCAGACTGATCGAGTTCAGCCACCGTTCCTTTGCCTACCGGCTCGATCCGAATGCGCTGGATCGGTATAGGATGGGGCAACCCTTCACTGGCAAAGCGCGCAAAGACACGCTGGTAAAATTCGTGTCTGAGCGGGAACTGCTCATTGAATTCGTGCGTACGCAGGATGACATTGAATTGCACGCCGAGTTCGCCAAACGCAGCAAGTCGAGCGCGGACAGTATGTTCAGGCACGCCGCCAAGTTCTTTATGCATCATGCCCTGGCCTTCTTCAATCAGCAAGGCTTCGACCCGAGTAAGATCGCTATCATAGGGTACCGCGACCGGCAGAAAGATCAAGAACTCAGAATTGGGGCGGTCAAAATTGGTCAGAATCGTATTGGTCATCAACGAATTGGGTACGACCAGTAGATTTTCGGTCAATTCACGCAGATAGGTGTCGGCCCAGCGAATATCGTCAACAAAACCCTCTTGCCCGGTGCTCAACCGGACATAATCACCGGGCTGAATCTTATTCGTCGCCAGGATCATGATCCCGCTAAAGAGATTGGCAAGCGGCTCGCGCAGCGCCAGCGAGAGGCCAATTGAACTACCGGCCAGGATGGTTAAGAGTGGCCCGATGGGAACCCCAAGGTAGGCCATTGCGGTTGTTCCAAGCACAATAAAACTAAAAGCGCGCAACACATTGTTGAGCAGCGAAATTGACCCCATCGTATGTCGGATAAAATAGAGCCGCACAGCGTTCGTCACCAGGCGCACCAGAAAACTCATCACCGCCAGCACGGCCATCAGGTTCAGCAACAGGCGTACCGCACTCGCGATCCGCAAATCGGGCACAACCGTTGCGAGCGTTGAAGCCAGACCGAGAAAGCTTAGCCAGAAGATCGCCTGTCCACCGAGCGCACGGAGCGCAACCTCGGCGAAAAACCACTTACGACGGATTGCATAGCGCTTCAGGAGCTTTATGATGCCAAACTCGATCAACGCACCAATGGCGATCACGGCTAACAGGAAAGTGTAGGCCTGAAAAATCGCACTATTATTTGCTGCATCGTAGGCTTCGACCATAATCTTTTCTGATATCGGGCTGAAGAGCCGTTCAAGCTCCTTCTTCTTTGGCCCCAAATTCAAGATCCGCCAGGGTAAAGAGCGCCTCAAGATCCTCGCTCAACTCAGGGGCCTCCTGCGCAACTAGGATCCGATATGCGTTGCGCTCGTCCTCTGAGGTGTACGCTACCAAGCGTTGCACATCGGCAAGATCCTGGGTACGTCCCGCCGAGAGTTTTAACAAAATCAGGTATGGCCGCGCAAGTACCGGGTAGCCAGCGGCATCATAGATCGGGTGGGCGAGGGCTTCATCAACCCAGGCATCAGTCCGTGTCAGAATGTCAAGCGGGGGAGTTGCCGGATCAGCGGCTTGAAGGCTAAACCCCCCAATGCTCAATGGCCCACTCATCTGATAGCCAGCGTTGCTCAAGGCCTGGCGTGCAGCGTCGCCGTCATGTTCGTGAATAAGGATGCCTATATCAAGGGTCATCCGTTCAGGAATATACGCACGCAGGGCCAAACCTCCAACCAGTACCCAGGGAATGGTGCCTAGTATCTGCTGAAGGGGTGGCAGAGCTTGCATTGCTGTTCTCCGTTCAAAAAAAGCCTGCTGCGAGCCTGTTCCACGGGCTGCCCGCCGCAATGCCAGACGTAAAAAAAGGGTTGCCGGACGTACAGACATCGCACGCTCCATCATAGCTCTCAATCATGGTATCATACACCAATTCTGCCCTCGCCGTAAACGGCTCGGCCTGGTGAGCGCAGGGCGATTGCATCATACGAAACCGGATAAAATGCGCTCTATTTGGCAGCATGTGCATGCAACCAGCGGTGCATACGGTGGCACCCGGCCCTGTAGCCAGGGCACCCGGCCCTGTAGCCAGGGCACCCGGCCCTGTAGCCAGGGCACCCGGCCCTGTAGCCAGGGCACCCGGCCCTGTAGCCAGGGCACCCGGCCCTGTAGCCAGGGCACCCGGCCCTGTAGCCAGGGCACCCGGCCCTGTAGCCAGAGCACCCGGCCCTGTAGCCAGGGCACCCGGCCCTGGCTACAGGGCACCCGCAAGGGGTGCCCCTACAGGGTCGGGCCCGGTGTAGGGGCACCCCTTGCGGGTGCCCTGGCGGGGTGGATGCACGGAAGATGCAATCGCCCTGCTGGTGAGCGAAGGTCGGCTTCGCATGCCGTCGCCGAGGCGTTGACGCCGACGGTGTTGGCGTATGCATCATAATATGTCAAAGGTAATTGGTATAAATTCCGATCAGGAGGATCACCATGAGCGATGAGCTCTCGCCACCTCTTCCGTCGCTTGCAACGATCATGACGGCTGCAGATGATCTGATGGTTCCTAGTGAACAGGACGCGCCCTTGCTTCCGTTTCATTGGCCTGATGACGAGCCCCTGACGCCGGCGACGCTTGGTGCGTTGTTGGGGCTTGCCCCTGAGACCCCGGTGGAGCAGCGTGAGCTTGAGGCTTTCTTTGGCCCGTTAACCCGTACGCGCCCCTGGCACGGCCCGGCTGACCATGCACTGACCGAGCGTTTTGCCCGCCTGCACGCAACGCTTCAGGCGACCCTGACCGATCCGGTCGTCTATCGACTTGGTACGATCGAGATTCAGGTGGTGATTGTTGGGCGTGATGCGTCCGGTGCGCTCGTTGGGTTGCATACGACGGTGGTTGAAACGTAGGAGTCTCGTCCTCATGAAGATCATTCTCGCTGTGCTGTCCCGTCTCACCGTTTTTCTGTTGCTGATGAACCTGCTCGCTGGCTGTGTTTCAGGGTCAGCGCAGGTCGCCGATGCGAGTCGCCACCTTGCCCTGGGCAATCCGAGTGGGGCGGTGGTTGATGTCAGGCAGCCAACCAATTACCTGCTGCTGCGCGATCAGTATGCCGTTGGCTACCATCGCGACCGTGGTATTCCCAACTGGGTTAGTTGGCACCTGCAAATGAGCGATTTTGGCCCTGCTGAACGCTATAGCGGTTCTTTCATTACCGATCAGAGTCTGCCCGAGGGTTGGTATCGGGTAACCCACGCTGACTATACGAGTTCGGGGTATGACCGCGGCCATATGACGCCGTCGGCTGATCGGACGGCGACGGAAGAAGATAATATTGCCACGTTCATCCTGACCAATATTTTGCCCCAGGCCCCCGACAATAATCGTGGCGTCTGGGCGCAACTCGAAGAGTATGCCCGTGCCGTGGTGCGTGAGGGCAACGAGGCCTATATCATCGCCGGGAGTGCCGGAAGCCTGGGCACTCTGGCGCAGGGGCGGTTGACCATCCCTGAACATGTCTGGAAGGTCTTGCTGTTCCTGCCTGAAGCCGAAGGTGACGACGCCACACGGGTTACCGCCGACACGATGGTGCTGGCCGTCTGGATGCCCAACGATAACAGTGTCGCGAACGCTTCGTGGCAAGACTATCAGACAACGGTTCGTTGTGTCGAAGATCTCACCGGCTACGATTTTTTCTCTGCCGTTGAACCGACGATTCAGGATCGCATCGAAGGCCAAGGCTGTCCCGATGGCAAGCCCTATCGCGCTCTGCTGCCCTTGGTGGTTGATGATGAACTTGCCCCGCCGCCTCCGGTCTTCGCTGGCTGCAACGTCGATCCTGGCCCCGGCGTCGCCCCTGAGCGCCCTGTGCGCATCGTTACTGTTGATAAAATTGCCGAAACGGTAACCCTCGAAAATGTGAGTGCAACGGCAATCAATCTGGATGGCTGGCGTATGTGTAGCATCCGGGGTGGACAGGATCATCCAATCAGTGGTATGCTCGAATCAGGGATGACACGGGTCTTCCCTGGTCCAGATGCCAATATTTGGAGCAATAGCTCTTCTGATCCTGGGGCGCTCTATGATGCCGAAGGCTATCTGATCAGCTATTGGCCCGATTAAGAGGAATACATGCAATTCACCGGTCTTCATCATGTGACAGCGATTTCGGCCCACATTCAGGCCAATTACCAGTTTTATACCCAGACGCTCGGGATGCGTCTGGTCAAGCGGAGTGTGAATCAGGACGATGTGAGTGCCTATCACCTCTTTTATGCCGATGCGAAGGGGTCGCCAGGCACTGACCTGACTTTTTTTGATTGGCCGGTACCGCCCGAGCAGCGTGGTGGTCGTTCGATTACGCGTACTTCGTTGCGTGTCGCCGGTGCCGAGGCGATTGCCTGGTGGTCGCAACATCTGCGTGACTTGGGCGTCAAGGTTGGCGAACCCGCCGAAAGTGATGGCCGCCTGACCCTCGCGTTTGAGGATGGCGAAGGTCAGCGCTTGGCTCTCGTTGATGATGGCGGAGTCGGTTCGGCCTATCCATGGGAACGTAGCCCTGTGCCAGCGGCCTATCAGATCCGCGGCCTGGGGCCGGTCATGCTCAGCGTCCCCGACCTCGCTCCGACCGATGCCGTGCTGACCAAGGTGCTCAATATGCGCCTCGTGCGTGACTATCCCCATCCCGATGATGCCCGTGCGACGGTACACGTCTATGCTATGGGTGAAGGAGGCCCCGATGCCGAGTTGCATCTCGCTGTGCAACCCGACCTCCCGCCTGCGCACCAGGGGGCCGGCGGGGTGCATCACCTTGCCCTGCGCACCCCTGATGATGCCTACGATGCCTGGGCCCAGCGGCTACGAACGCTCCGCATTCCCAACAGTGGCAAAGTCGATCGCTACTGGTTCCGCAGCCTCTATTTCCATATCCCAGGCGGCATCTTGTTCGAGATTGCCTCGGATGGCCCTGGTTTTGCCGTGGACGAAGACGAGGCGACGCTGGGCGAGAAGATTGTGCTCGCTCCGTTCCTGGAACCGCAGCGCGAAGCCATTGTGGCGAAACTCAAGCCGCTAAACGATGCCTAGAAGCAATAAGGCGGTAGGTTTGACGCCAAGGCGCCAAGGCGCAAAGGTTTTCGTGGAGGTGGACGCCCCGTTCGCGGCTTCGCGGCTTCGCGTGAGCTGCTTTGCGCTGGGTCACACCCTCCAGGGCTACGCTGAAAATGGGGGAACTTGGTTCCCCCATTTTCAGCGTAGCCCTATCGCGACCTCAAGGCAAGTGTAAGCGTTTCGCTAGAACATGCTATCATAGCATTGACTCCGATCTGAACCAGTTCCATAATACCTATAACAAGAAAAAAATGACGTTTCTGGTTCAGTGAGGAGATTTTCATGAGTGAGCATACCGACGCTGCCCAGCTTTCGATAGAAAATGTGTTGCCCCTGCTTGTCCTTGAAGGGGCCGTTGTCTTTCCCCATACGGTCATTAGCATTACGCTGGATGATGGCAATCTGCACGCCGCTGAGGCGGCGCTCAAGGGCGATCGCCAGCTTCTCTTGGCCGTCAAGCGCCCCGATGCCGATGAGTCGGCAGAACTCGCGGCCCAACTCTTTCCGATTGCGGTGATCGGGCGGATTGAACAGTCGGGTGTGTTGCCCGGTGGTGCCAGCGGCATCATTGTGCGCGGTCTCGTGCGGGCCGAGTTGCAGGATCAGGTTGCGAGCGAGCCGGCTCCTGCTTTTCGCTTTGTCCACCGCCCTGATGTGGTTGAACTGACCCCCGCCCTCGATCAATTGATGGTCGAGGTGCGCGCGGTCATTGATGCGGTGCTTGCCTTGCGCCCTGGCATGACCCAGGAAATTCGTAATTTTGTGCGCTCCATTGAAGATCCGGGCCAATTGGCCGATAATACCGGCTATTCTCCTGATTATACGCTCGAAGAACGCCTCGATCTGCTCGCAACTTTTGATCTCACCGCGCGCCTGATCAAGGTGCGCGAGGCCTATCGCCAGCAACTTGCCCTGCTCGAAGTGCAGCATCGTCTCCGCCAGGAGGTGCAGGATAGTTCGACCCGTCAGCAGCGCGAGTTCTATCTCCGCCAGCAGTTGCGGGCGATCCAGAAGGAACTTGGTGAGGACGATGTCGAGGCCACTGAGCTTGATGATCTTCGTGAGAAACTCGCTGCTGTGCAGTTGCCCGAGACAGCGCGCAAAGAGGCTGACCGCGAACTGAGTCGCCTGAGCCGGATCAATGGCAGTTCGCCCGAGTATCAGATGGTGCGTACCTATCTTGAATGGCTCGCCGAGTTGCCCTGGGGTGTCTATACCGGCAAGCCGATTGATATGGCCTTTGCCCGTGAGGTGCTCGATGCCGATCACTATGGCCTTGAGCGCATCAAGGAGCGTCTGCTCGAATATCTGGCGGTCAAGCAACGCCGCGCTAGTCTCGGCGACGATACCGGGCGCGCCGGACGCGAGCCGATCCTCGCTTTTGTTGGCCCGCCCGGTGTCGGCAAGACGAGCCTCGGGCAGAGCATTGCGCGTGCCCTTGGCCGTACGTTTGTTAGGATGAGCCTCGGTGGGGTGCGCGACGAGGCCGAGTTGCGCGGTTTCCGCCGTACCTATATCGGTTCACAGCCCGGCCGCATTATTCAGGAACTGCGCCGCGCTGGTACGGCTGATCCGGTGATCCTGCTCGATGAGATCGATAAGATCGGCAGCGATTATCGCGGTGATCCTGCTGCTGCGCTGCTTGAGGTGCTTGACCCTGAACAGAATTACACCTTTACCGATCACTATCTCAATCTGCCTTTTGATCTTTCCAAGGTGCTGTTTTTGGCAACGGCTAATAATTGGGATACTGTGCCACCCGCTCTACGCGACCGCATGGAGGTGATTGAACTTGCCGGCTATGTCGAGAGCGAGAAGTTGCGCATTGCCGAAACCCACCTGGTGCCCCGGCAGATCCAGGCCAATGGCCTGCGAAACGAAGAGGTTCTATTGGAGGAGGGAGCCCTCCGCGCCATCATCAACGGCTACACCCGTGAGGCGGGCGTGCGTAACCTCGAACGTAACATCGGCGGAGTCTTGCGCAAAGTCGTGCGCCAGATCACCGAGACCAACCACGTCGCCCCGCCCCCGGTCACGGTGGACGACGCCTTCGTCCGGCGTTCGCTTGGTCGTCAGCGCTTCTATAACGAGGCGCAAGAGCGTATCGATCAGCCGGGTGTCGCGACAGGTCTGGTCTGGACACCTGTTGGCGGTGATATCATTTTTGTCGAGGCCGTCGCTGTCGAGGGCAATCGTGAATTGAAGATTACCGGGCAACTTGGTGATGTGATGCGCGAAAGTGCCGAAGCTGCGCTGACCTATGTGCGTTCGCGGGCCCATACACTCGGCATCGATCCGCGCTTCTTTGAGACCCACGCGATCCATATCCACGTCCCTGCCGGCGCCGTCCCCAAAGATGGCCCCTCGGCAGGCATCACGATTGCCACCGCGCTCGCCTCGGCGGCGACCGGCCACCTAGTGCGCGAGGATATCGCGATGACCGGCGAGATCGCCTTGCGTGGACGGGTCTTGCCCATTGGTGGCATTAAAGAGAAGGCGCTTGGAGCGCACCGCGCAGGCATTCGCACGATCATCCTGCCCCGTCGCAATATGGTCGAACTCGATGAAATGCCCGACGAGATCCGTGCTGAGATGACCTTTATCCCGGTGGATACGCTTGACGAGGTGCTCAGCGTCGCGTTGCGTCCCGCTGAACGTACCACCCTTGGCGAAATCCTCGCTGCCCCCAGGAGTGAGGAGTTGCTTCCTTCGGTCTGATGAGTGTCTGCGTACGCAAAACTGCCAGCAAAGCTGGCAGTTTTGCGTGCGGCAGAGCTGCCTTAGCGTCGCCGCCGTAACCAGAGGGCCGCCCCGGCACTGAGTAGCGCAACCGCAGTTGCAACCCATGCTGCGGGGCCGACCAGCGGTGTCTCAGCCTGTTTCCTCGCGATGCCGGAAAAGGCCCAGGCCAGCACCAGGGGAAACGCAACATCCTGCTCGCGTACCCCCATCGCTGCCCCCAGACCCGCGCCAACCCCCAGCGTTCCCGCCGTCCAGACCTCGGGACTCAGGCCCATTCCGTTCCATTCGGCATCATAGAGCACAACGGCGGCATTGACGATCGTCGCGACACTGGCCCAGCCGAGATAGATGCTGAAGGGCAACCGTACAAGCAGTCGGTCTGCCAGCGGCATTTCGGTGGCCTTGCCGAGGCGACGGTCAATCGTGATGAGTGCCAGCAACAATCCGATGATGACCCCCAGGCTGATCCCCAACTGGTTGTAGTGCCAGAGCACAATCCAACTTGCATTGGCAGCGCAGCTAAGAATGAACGGCCACGCGATCCGCTTGAGCCGTTCTTTGTCGCGGTTCGATGGCAACGCCTGGTAGACTGCATAGCTCAATAAGCCTGTGTAGATCACCCCCCATATGCCAAAAACATAGCCAGGTGGGGTGATTAAAATAGGAAACTTGTCCGAAATTTCACCCGTTGTTTGTCCGTTAATCGGAAGCGTATTCGCTAGCACATTCACCGTCAATGTGCCGGCGAGCGCAGCCAAGACCGCCCCCTGGCGCGTCAGATGAACGTACGTTGGTTGCGCACCAGCAGTCGCAGCATTTGTCATGAGTCTCTCCTCCGAGTATACTGTTTCTATCCACAATGTTAGACCTGTCCAAGGTACGAGGAGCCACCATGTCTTCCTGGGAGTCCTATCTTGAGGCGCATCAGCCTCGTTTTGTTGACGAACTGCTCTCCTTTTTACGTATTCCAAGCATTTCGGCTATTCCGTCCCATGCCGCCGACGTGCAACGTGCCGCCGAGTGGGTCGCCGCACGGGTCGCCGCCGCCGGACTTGAGCATGTCGAGATTTTGCCGACGGGCGGGCATCCGGTGGTCTATGCCGACTGGCTGCATGCCCCGGGCAAGCCAACCGTGCTGATCTATGGGCACTTTGATGTTCAGCCAGTGGATCCCGTTGATCTCTGGACGCATCCCCCCTTTGAGCCACACATTATTGACGGCAAGGTCTACGCTCGTGGGGCCAGCGATGATAAAGGCAATATGCTGGTACCGATCCTCGCGCTCGAGGCGCTTCTTCAGAGCATAGGACACTTGCCGGTGAACGTCAAGGTCTTTTTTGAAGGCCAGGAGGAGATCGGTAGCCCGCAGATCGGAGCGTTCTTGCCACAACATAAAGATCGCTTTGCCTGCGATCTTGTGCTCAATGCCGATGGCGGCCAGTATAGCGAGACCGAACCTGCGATCCTGGTGGCGCTACGTGGTGGCTGCGGCGTGCAGATCGATGTCAAAGCGGCCAAGATGGATCTGCACAGCGGTCTCTATGGTGGGGTCGTGATGAACCCCATCCATGCGCTGGTGATGATCCTCGACTCGATGCGCTCGCGTGATGGCCGGATTACCATCGAAGGCTTTTACGACCAGATCCGCCCACTCACTGACCTTGACCGCGAGCGGATCGCCGCCGTGCCCTTTGATCCCGACGCGATCATGGCTGATCTCGACGTGCCTGATCTCTTTGGCGAAGCTGGCTATACGCCGCAAGAGCGTGCCTGGGCCAGGCCAACCCTTGAAGTCAACGGGGTCTGGGGGGGCTTCCAGGATCCAGGGATTAAGACCGTGCTGCCGAGCATGGCGCACGCCAAAATTACCTGTCGCCTCGTCGCCGACCAGGACCCCGAACGGATCGTCCAGTTGCTTCAGGCGCATGTCGACCGCCATACGCCGCCCGGCGTCACCGCGACCGTCACGCCACTTCCCTTCCGGGCGTCCCCCTATCTGACCGAAGGCAATGACCATGGCAACCAGGTTGTCCGCGAGGTGCTTGTTGAGCTGTATGGACGCGAACCCTACTATGTACGCAGTGGCGGCTCGATCCCGGTATGTAGCCTCTTCCAGCAGCATCTCGGCGTCTACAGCGCCAGTCTTGGCTTTGGCCTCGATGATGAACGCCAGCACTCACCCGACGAATTCTTCCGCCTCGCCAGCTTCCGCCGCGGCCAGACTGCCTACTGCATGACGCTCGAGCGTCTGGGTCGCTAACTTTTTCGCTTATGCTGGTGCAAACGGCCAGCGAAGCTGGCCGTTTGCACCAGCATAAGCATAGGTTTTGAGAGCGAGAGCCCTCAAAAGGAATCAAGATGATCAACCTCCTCCCTGTTTTCACCGGCCAGCAAACGATGGCCGATGTTGTTGCCCCAATGACGATCGCGGATCTTCGTAACGAAACCAACGAACTGACCACGCACATCCTGGCCTTGCTTGCCGACTGTGACGATGACGATGTCACCTTTCAGCCCGTTGACCCCGAGGCCAATGACCCCGTCGCCAGTTCTGCCGAAGAGGTCGGCATCGCCTGGACCCTCGGCCATGTTATTGTTCACCTGACCGCTGGTAATGAAGAAATGGCTGCCCTCGCCGCTGAACAGGCTCGTGGCGTGCCCTTCCACGGACGTTCGCGCTACGAGGTTCCCTGGGAAACAATGACGACCGTGGCGCAACTCCGCCATCGCCTCGAAGAGAGCCAACGCATGTGCCTTGGCGCACTTGACATGTGGCCTGATCAGCCCGATCTTGACCTCACTGGCGAAGCCTGGCCCGGTGGCCCGGTGGTTGATGCGCGTGGCCGCTATCTCATTGGCATCGGCCATGCCGTCAGCCACCTCGACCAGATCAAAGAGATCATTCGCCAGAGCCACGCCGCGAAGCAATGAGCAACGCACAGGGATGGCGGGCAACACCCGCCATCCCTGTGCGTTACAGTGGTGTTGAACCTAGAAGGGTGACGCATCCTATGCCTGACGACTCGCAGTTTCAAGCGGCGCTGCGCAAGCTTGATGAAGCCTTACAGGCTCTTCCCGACGAGCCTTCCGCGGGCGATCGGGCGAGGGTTCCGCTCACCGAGATGCTTACGCGTCTCGTTGTTGGCACAGTGTTGCTTGGCCTCGATGCCTTCGCGGCACGCTCGGCGACCTGGGAAAACGAGGCAGGCATTGTTCGCGATGCTTCTCTGCCCGATCCTGCTGCTGGTGAGCCGGGCTCGGCTCGTTTCCGCCAAGCGTTGATCGGCTGGATCTTTGAGAGTGAACAGCGGCTGCGTCCACAGGGCAATCCGGTTGCCTGGTTGCGTTCGGTGATCACGTATCTGTTTGGGACGCTGTTCGCGGTGCTGATTGAGTTGTTGCCCTTGCCGCGCCCCGGTTTTCGCCGCACCAAACCGCCCCTCGCTGAGCCAACTGATGAAGAGACCCGACGCTGGATCAGTCGTGGCCGTGACGAGGAAGTACAGAGTCGCCGCCTCGCCGCAGTCGCCCTGGAAGATGGGGTCAATCAGGCCATCATCTATCTCGCCCGTCGCCCTGCGGTGGCCCAGGCACTTGGCGAAATTGTGCGCTCACCGGCGATGGACGATGCGGCGCGCCACCTTGTCGCCGGCCCGGTTGTTGATGAGGCAATCAAGCGAGTCATCGCCAGCCCGGCCCTCGATGATGTGATTGTCCGGGTCGGCCAGAGTCCGGCGCTGGATCAGGTGATCACGCAGGTGGCGCAGAGTCCGGCCCTGGATGCGGTGATGCTCCAGGTTGCCAGCAGTCCGGCGCTGGATCAGGTGATCACGCAGGTGGCACAGAGTCCGGCCCTGGATGCGGTGATGCTCCAGGTTGCCAGCAGTCCGGCGCTGGATCAGGTGATCGATCAGATTGCGCAGCGTCCTGCACTTGAGCAAGCCGTCAATCGCATTGTGCATAGCCCGGTGATCGAAGAGGCGGTCAGCCACATTGTGCGTACTCCGGCGATGGAAGATGCCGTCAAGCATCTCGTTGGCACGCAGGCCATGAATGAAGCGATTGACACCCTGGCCCAATCGCCGGCGCTGGTCTCGCTTGTTACTACCCAGGGTTCATCGCTTGCCAACGAAGTGCTTGGGCAGGTGCGTTCGTACGCGATCAAGACTGACGATGGACTCGAAGGCGTGCTGCGCCGTCTGTTGCGCCGCCCCCCGCGCCCAGAGTTGCCCGATGCCGCGCAAGGGTTGCTGGTCGATAGCGAGGCGCTCTCTGCGCGGCGCCTTCGCTCACGGTGGAAAGGAGGCGCTGATGGACGTTAACCCAAATGCTGCACCGGTGCCCGCCGTGTCGGGCTATTACCTGTACGAAGGGCCGTACTTTGCCCGTTACGCTGGCTTTGGCTCGCGCCTGCTTGCCATGATGATCGATCTCTTGATCGTTGCCGTCATCTGGATCTTCTGGGGCCTGACCTTTAGTTTCCTGGGCCGCACCTCGGGAATCAACGAGTTACTGAATCTGGTGGGCAACTTCTTTCTCTGGATTACGCCCTACCGCAGTATCGTTAGCATCGCCCTCGAAATTTCGGCGCTCTTGCTGGTCGCCCAGATCTACTTTACCTTCTTTTATGGCTTTGGTGGTGCCACCATTGGCAAATACCTGATGGGACTGCGCGTTATTCGCCGCAATGGGCAACCCCTCTCGCTGGCTCGTGCTGCGCTGCGCACCCTTGCCTATTTGGTCTCATCCCTCCTCATCTATGCGGGCTTCTTCAATATTCTGCTCGACGATCGTCGGCGTGCCTGGCACGATATTCTGATCGGAACAGTAGTTGTGCATACCCGGCAAAGTAGTCCAGATGAACCAGAGCTTTAAGCCTGCGGCTTCCAATAAACTGGTGCTGCTGGCACACGAGGCCAACAAAGTTGGCCT
>NZ_LYXE01000003.1 GCF_002532075.1 Candidatus Chloroploca asiatica
ATTTATTATTTTTAGTCAACTGTTTACCGGGTAAGGTGGTGAGCCGGGTGGGGATCGAACCCACGACCCTCTGATTAGATCCCTCAACTGGTCAAATTGACCAGTTGAGGGGCTACGCCCTTACCCGGTCATGCAGTGCCTTGAGCCGATCCTTGTGTTCGCGCAGGTAGCGCAGGGTGGTATCAATATCCCGGTGCCGCATGAGTTGACTCACCTGGCTGATGTCAAGCCCCGAGTCGAGCGCCTTGTGTGCATAGCGGTGTCGGAAACAATGCACGGTTGCCCCTACGGGCAGGGTGATCCCTGCCAGATCCGCAACATGCCTGATCGCCTTGCGCACATCCGAGACGGTCATGGGCGCACCTGACAGCCGCAACCATACTGACCCGTCGCCCTGGTGCCCTCGGTGCCGGGTATAGCGCCTGATCGCGCTGTCGGCCTCAGACCCCCAGAAGGCCCAATCTTCCCGCCCGCCCTTGCTGATGATGATGGTGGCGCGGTCATCGAGCCGCATGGCCGAGTCGCGCATGCTCACCAGCTCGCCGATCCGCATGCCGGATTGTGCCAAGAGCAAGATGATCGCATGCTCCCGGTAGCGCTGCTCGGCTGTGTCGAGCTGGCCGCATGCACACAGCAGATCATGCAGTGCATCATCGGTCAAGACCGGGCGTATCCGTTGGGGCACATGGGGCCGGGGCAGCAGTTCATCGTCAGAGAACCATAGCGCCTGCTGCTCAGTAATCCAGTTACGCCGCCGACAGTAGCGCCAGAAGGCACGCAGGGTACGCCAGGCCCCGCCGATCGTCTCGGCTGATAGCCCGATCCCGCCCGTGCGATGATTTTTGCGCCCATGCCGCAAATAGTCGAAGTACGCTAACAGATGATCGAGCGTGATCTGATCGAGCGAATCAGCGTGATGCACGATCCATGCGTGCCATAACTCGATCAATTGATAGTGATATTGTTCGATTGTGCGGATTGATCGATTGCGCCCTCTCCGATGTGCCAGGAATTGATTGATTGCTACGAGATGATCCATGCTGATCCTGTCGTTTTTGTACTATAAACCCCTAGGACTAAAGTAATGTTACTTTTTGGTTTATTGTAATCTCGCAAAAAATCTGTTATCACTCTCTCATGACGATCACAAACACCATCCCAATGCAATTGTACGAATTACCAAGCGGCAACCTTGCGGCTCTGGTGTATGTGGTGTCACTCGCCGACCTGGTAATCGGCATGTTGCTCGTCTCGATCGTGTTATTGCTCGTTGTGCAGATGTGGAGAACACGATCATGATGCATCCCGTAATCGTCATTGTAGCGGGTGCAACGGTGGCTCTGGTGCTGGAGTCGTTTGTTAGTCAGGTCATGCGCTATGTACGGTCTCGCTGATGATATGGCTTATCTCACCCAGATTCTAGCCGGTGACATGCTGCTCTGGCTGATTGGTCTGGTGTGTCTCTATAGTGTTGCTCTCGCGGTCAGGGATGGCCTGATTCGCGTTGTTGCATAGTGTTGGAGGGTGTTATGACTGCTCTTGTCCAAGTTTTCCTTGACGTGGTCGGCGCGTTGCTGACCTTTATCCAGACCTATCTGATCCCCGCCGATGCCGCGTCAGTAACCATTCTGCACGTTGCGATCTGGACGCCCGTTGTTATTGGTCTCGCCGGTCTGACCGTCTCGTTTGTCAAGCGGATGTGGGGGCGACGCTGATCGCGCCACGTTCACGGTTGATCCGTGATTATTAGGAGCTTCCCATGACTGCATTGGTACAGGTTTTTCTTGACGTGATCGGGGCGCTGCTCACCTTCATCACAACCTATCTGATTCCTGCAAATGCCGCAGGTGTGACGATCCTGCACGTTGCGATCTGGACGCCCGTTGTTATTGGTCTCGCCGGTCTGACCGTGTCATTTGTCAAGCGGATGTGGGCGCGACGTTGATCGCCCGTGTCTCGTGCGGAAGGGCGTAGCAATACGCCCTTTTTTGCCATGTATGAGCTAATACGCATGTTCATTGACGACATCCTGATGGGGGCAACCCTCGCGCCGATCACGATCACAGCGCTGATTATTGTGATCGTTGCGGTGACTGCAAGCACGCTATCAGGATCGGGCGGGGTGGCTGATGATACCGATTACGACGTATCCAACCTTGATCGGTGATTTGACGTTTGCAGATCTCACATATGCAATGTACGCGGTCATGGATCATGTGGTCGAGATTTCAACGCACCCGACCGGGCTAGCGATCCTCTCCCTCATCTTCCTGGCAATGTTCTTTCAGGTGCTGCGAATCTTTATGATCAAGCGGGGCAAGCTATGATAATCCGCGCTCTGCTCATCCTGCTGGTGCTGCTGGTGTTGGTGGCGGTGCCCCCGGCCCCGGCCAGCGCTGCGCCGGTCGCCCAGACCGGGGATGCGTGCGCGATCGCGGTCAATGCTGCCCTGAGCAAGCGCGGGGCAAATTATGTATGGGGCGCTAAAGGGCCGGTTGATTTCGACTGCTCGGGGCTCACCTATTGGGCCTATGCACAGGCCGGGATCAACATTGGGATCAGCACCTACGATCAGCAATCAGCCGGGGTCAAAATTGATTGCACCCTGGCGGATCTCAACGGTGCGGCTACGAGCTGCTGGCAACCGGGCGATCTGGCGTTCCTCCGCTACGCGGGCGGGCAACATGTCGCCCTGTACGCGGGCTCTGGGCTGTTTGTCGATGCTTACAACACGACAACCGGGGTGATCCTGCACAACCCGGCCAGCTCGTCATTCTACGCCGCGAACTGGTGGCAAGCTCGCCGCCCGGCCTCGTGCGCAGGGTCGCCCATCGATCCCGGCATGCCCTACTATCTGCCTGACTCGGCCACCCCTCAGCTTGAGTCAATTGCCAACGTGATGAGCCCGATCAGCCTGATGCTACCCTGGCAATGTGGCTATTGCAGTACCACGGCAACCCATCAGATCGCCGACCTGACACCGATGGAGTACCCCGAGTCGGGCGGTATGCTGGATGTGCTCTACCCCTTCAAGTGGTTTGGCGTGTTTATCTGGAATGAGGCAGTTAGGCCGATCATCTGCTGGCTGTTGTCGATTGCTCAAAGCATGCTCAACGCCCTGGCCTACGCCTTTAACGCGGTGATCGTCGCCGGGGTCAATCTCTTTTGGAAGCTGGGCGTCCTGGCATTGCTCTGGGTGCGCGATATGTATCTAGGCGTGTGGGGCGTGATCGCCTGGGTGCGCCTGCTGCTCTGGTCCTGGTGGGGCGAGTTTCTGCAAGTCGAGCACTGGATCAACATGATCCGGCTCTTCCTGGCCGACCTGGGCCATTTGCTCTCTCAGATCATGCGTGACATTGCCGCGATGGTCATGTCACTGCTTGAGATCATTTGGTGGTTTGTCGGTCTCTTCATGACGCTGATTACGGGCATGGTTACGGCGGTGATGAATCCGGCCATGCCTACTCAGTATGAAGAAATAAATAATTTTTTTCTATGGGTCTGGTTTGTAGACCTGTTTCGAGCCGTCGCCGACTCGTCTCTGTGGTGGGCATGGACCTCATTTGTAGCGCTGATCTATCTCAGGTTTGTGTTATGGCTGAGTGATCGGCTCTCACAACTCAATAGTTAGGTGCATCATGGCAAAGCGTTTGATCCTCATGGTAGCGATCGTCGGGCTGATCCTCGTTGGTCTCTCTGGCAATGCGCATGCCCAGTCTGACATACCCCTTTGCACGCACGGTACCGCAACCTTCACCATTGCCCCGGCCAACTGGGGATCACTCAACACGCCCAACACGCTCTATCTTGATAGCTCCTGGTGGATGTATCAGGTAGCGGAGCAAGCCGCGTATGTAACGCCGGGTGCGCCCTATCGCATGATTGTCAATCAGCACACGGGGCAACATATCGCCCTGGACATATCGGGCACCATGGACACGGTATTAGGCGGTACCACCCTAGAGAATATTGATACGTTTTTCTTCGGTACGGTGCTGGTGTGCCGGGTGCCGCAACACGTAACCCCGATCCCGTCGCCGTCGCCCACGCCCGTAACCCCACCTGATGATTGCTACCTGCTCACATCAGGCGAGGGCGAAGGCGAGATCGAGCTAACCGCACCATCGACGATAAGCGTATTTGGTGGCGAGGTCTGGATTGTGCAAGGGCCGGTGACCGGGCCAGTGCAGACGGGCATGGTTTATCCGCCTGGGCTGTATGGGGTTGATGTGACGCTGGACCAAGGGAGTAGCGGGGTGCAGGTGGTGGTGTGTCCCGAGGTGCCGCCCCCTCCAACGGGGTGTATTGATATTCCGTCAACCTGGAATACACAATATAGCGTCTGGGTGGCCTATCTTCCCTCTGAGCTTGTCAATCAGCCGTATGATGTCACCCTGACGGGCGGGCGGGCGTATGCGTGGCATAAAGGATTTTGGATGTATTCCTCTGATCCGCCTCGCTATCCCTATCAAACGGGTGTTTATTTCAACGCGAATGCTTCTAATCAAGGGCCGAATCAACCCTTTACCCTGCATGCATGTCCCGTTGAGCCGATTAGCCCTCCGACAACATGTCAACTGATCTCCTCAACCTGGAACACACAATACAACGTCTGGACGGCCTATCTTCCTACTAATCCTACTGGCACGGTTCGCGTCTTGGGATCGCGGGCGTATGCGGTAAATGGATCGTCTGGCTGGATTGATCCTGGTGGCTCGTTTCTGTCGGTTGCTCAAACGGGTGGTTATTTCAACGCGGATTCTTTTTATCAAGGGCCGAATCGTCCCTTTGCGCTGGATTATTGTCCGGCTGATTTCACTCCAACCCCTACGGCTATTGTGACGCCAACAACGGGCGCAACCCTCACCCCTTACCCCACGCGCACCCCCACCACCACGCGCACCCCCACGGCCACGGGCACGCGCACGACTACCCCCACGCCGATCGGCTCCGCTCCGGCCCTGTCGTGCGCGATCCGCGATAGCATCAATGTTCCGGTCTATCCGCATGCGGTGCCGGTCGATCTGGTTGCGGGTGAGGAAATAGGGGTTACGGGGCCGATCTATGCGCTCGTGGATGCTGGCCTAGAGCCGATTGAGTCGGGAGTCTATCTGTGGTTTGCGACGGGCCGGTATCATTTGACGAGTCTAGATGCGCCTCAAACATTCTGGCGCTGCCGTCAGTCGGTCACGCCCACGCCCACGGCGACGCGCACGGGCACCCCTGGCCCGACCTGGACGCCGGGCACGGTCGCCTCAATCTGCATTGAGCCAGCAACGCCGCCGCCGGCGCAAACTGGACAATTGCCCGACCTGATCCTCATTATCCCAACGCTCGATCCCTTGCCCAGCTTCACGCCCTCGCCGACGGGCATTACCAGTAGCGTGATTATATCGCCGGTCCAGACGATGTTAGCCGGGGTGAGTCGGCCCGTCCAGACGGTTGCCGCATGGTCTGATGGTGTATTCGGTGAGGGCGGGTATGCTCTGGCAGTCGAGCAGACTGAGCCGATCGTAGATACGGTCAGTCTCTCATTCGGCTGGTTGGCTATCCTGGCCGACATTGGCCCGTTGGCCTGGCTGTTGCCCCCCTTGGTCATTACGGTGTTTGTCTATGCGGCCAAGCCGATCATTAGCCTGGTCCGCTATATCAAACAGCTAATCCCATTCAACTAGGTAGGTAGGGTATGAATATTTTTTATATAGGCATGCAACTGGTCGCGGTTGTCGTGTTGTTGACGATCCTTTTTGAAGTTGCGGCGATCATTTCATTAATCGTGGTAATGGTCGCACATCATGGCATTGATACAATCGATCTAGTTCCTGCTATTACGGTGATCCTATGAAGATGCGCACAAAACGGTATAAGGTCTCTCTGCTGAATTTTGATGAAGATGAGTTGATGATGGTGAGTCGTCGCCGATCATCATTGAGGCGCATAACGCATGTTGTTCGTCGCATGCCGTGGCAACAACAGATTGCATTGATCTGCGTGATGGTGGGAATTATCCTGCTGATCTGGCGTTTCGCATAGCGGAGGTTTCTAGCCATGTCTGCTCTCTGGTCGCTGCTCTTTTGTCTGGCCCCGTTTGCTCTGATCGCGCTAGGATATGCATGGGGCCGCTATGGTCTCCCTGTCGAGATCCGCAGGCGCAAATCACGGGATCGCCGTCTTACCACCCCGGCTGATGATGATGATGAGGCCCCGATCGTCTACGGCTATGACACAGGAGTCAACCCATGATGCACTCACCCCGAGGCGCAGCCGGTCATGTGCTGTCTTTTCTTACCACAAACGCTGTTGATGGACGGTATAGCGGTAGTTTGTTGACGATCTCGATCGAGACCGGTTATAGCTTGACCTGCGTTACCCGAGCGATTCGGCAATTACAGGCAGAGCACTGGATAACTATCGAGTGTCCTGGCCGCCCCTGTCGGCCAGCGTCGTATGCTCTGGTTGCACC
Source organism: Candidatus Chloroploca asiatica (assembly GCF_002532075.1). Lineage (GTDB taxonomy): Bacteria > Chloroflexota > Chloroflexia > Chloroflexales > Chloroflexaceae > Chloroploca > Chloroploca asiatica. The sequence continues at coordinate 6,464 of NZ_LYXE01000003.1, forward strand.
TACGAGCCGCTTTGCACGGCTGAAAGATCGGACGTTGCCATGTTCGGCCTAGTAAGAAAACGACATCCATACGAACTGCTCGCTAGCGAACTGGCGAACACGATCCAGCACCAACTCACCCGCCTGAATCTGGCTTATCGAGAGAAGCGCGACGGGGTAGAGGTCATTCACCGGGTAGAGTTTGTCGAGCCATTGAAGGCTAGTCCGGGCGTGATTGAGATCGAGGTAGATTTGTCCAGGTTGCCCCGAGGGGTGGATGTCGCCGCCCTGCGTGATGCCCGCGTGTTAGAGACCCTGACCGCCGCATGCAAGTATCCGGTCAAGTTTGTGAAGAAAGCAAGCGGGGCCGGATCATGGTTTGTGGTCGAGATAACCGCCATGTCGAAGATACCGCGCATGGTCAAGTTAGACAGCATGCGCCAACCGGCCAAAGCCCCCCCATTAATAATCCCTATTGGCGTGGGCGAGAATAAACAACAGCGCTGGGAGGATTTGCGCACCCTGCCGCACCTGCTGATCGCCGGGGCCACGGGAACCGGCAAGAGCGTTATGGTCAATGCCGTGCTGTGCCAGTTAATCAAGCGCTTTGATGAGTCGGTCTTGCAACTCTGGTTAGTCGATTTGAAGGGCGGTATGGAGCTCTCGTATTATGAGCGTTTGCCCCACGTCAAGACTCTGGTCACCAAAAGCCCCGAGCTGCCCGCCATGCTGCTCGATCTGCAAGTCGAAATGGACCGGCGCACAACCCTGCTACGTGAACGCGAGTCGCGTGATCTGGACGCCTACAATGCTCAGATGCCCCGAGCTCGCCGGTTGCCCTACATTGTGCTAGTCGTCGATGAAATAGCAAACGCCATGCTCAACAAGAGCCGGGTCAATCTGGACGGTCAAAAGATGAGCGTGGCCCAGGCTACTGAGGCCCTGCTAGCTGACCTGGCCGCACGCGCCAGGGCTACGGGAATCCATCTGATCATATCGACTCAGCGTCCATCGGTTGACGTGGTAACAGGTCTCATCAAGGCAAACTTTCCATGCCGAATCGCATTCGGTACCGCGTCAGAAATTGACAGCCGGGTGATCGTGGACGATAGCGGCGCACACGGCAAGAGGGATGGCCGCATGCTCTTTCGCCGTAACATCGATCTGATCGAGCTCCAGGCCCCATTCTTGTCTGATAGCGAGGTCAAGGCGACGGTTAAACGGGTGCTATCTGGTGAGTATGAGCCGGAACCCGTAAAAACGGCTGAAGATGTGGCCCGCGACGAGATCGGTTATCTGCTGGCCCTGTCAGAAAGCAAGGCAGGCAGGCGCTTTACAGCCCGTGAATTGTACAAACTGTCAGATGGGTTAATCGCCCGCGCACGAATCGAGCAATTAGCAGCCCGACTCGAACAAGAAAAGATCGTCCATCGCAAGATGGGCCCGTTTGGTCGGAGCATTGCCGTCCCTGCCCGTGAATGGCAGAAAATATATAAACCTTGTGCCCTGCGCCCTGTGCCCTGCGAAAAACCCGAAAAACCGGCCCCTCCAATGCCCCTAGAGGAAGAAGAGCCCACCCTAGCCCCGTCTATTATGGCCTTTCTAAGTGAGGTAGAGCATGAGCACCTTAGCCCCGATCCTTGATGCAATCGGGATCATCATTAGTACGGTCTGGATCTACCTGGTCCCTGACACATTCTCAGATGTCACGCTGGTGCATGTGGCGATCTGGACGCCCGCGATCATCGGCATGGTTGCGGCATCCTGGCGCATGCTCCAACGCTCGCCGCCAATCGTGAGCCAACCGGCCCCGGCCAACCCTACCCCGCGCCTCAATCATCGCCAACGCTACGCACGGATCAAACGCATTGCCGTAGATAAGCGCTTGCTCCAGGAGGAAGAGGAACGCGCCCAGAAAGCTGCCGCGCAAGCGGTCGCCGATGCCGCGCACGCTGATCGAGTCGCCGCCGAGCGTGCCCAGCGTGAGAAGGCACGGGAAGAGGCGAAGGCCCAGAAGTTGGCCCAGCAAGCCGCCGAACGTGCCCAGCTCGCCGCCCAGCGTGAGAAGGCACGGGAAGAGGCGAAGGCCCAGAAGTTGGCCCAGCAAGCCGCCGAACGTGCCCAGCTCGCCGCCCAGCGTGAGAAGGCACGGGAAGAGGCGAAGGCCCAGAAGTTGGCCCAGCAAGCCGCCGAACGTGCCCAGCTCGCCGCACAACGCGCCGCCGAACAATCCGACCGGGCCGAACGTCGCCGCCAGGCCAAGGAAGAGGCGAAGGCCCAACGCGCCGCCGAACGTGCAACCCGCCCGCCCCGACCACGCCCACAACCCCGGCCCCGGCCCGCCGGTGATCCCGTGACTCGTGCGTTCGGGGCTGATCCATCGCGGATCTATGAGTTTCGGTACCGGGTGGTGAGCCTTGACGAGCTCATTACCAGTAACACCGATAGCGGCTCGATCAACCCGGAGTATGATCGCGCCCTGCAACCGCGCCAACGTGATCGCGCCGCGTCGCGCCGCCAGGTTGAGCATGCCGCTAAAAATCTGGTTCCCGAGGCCCTGATCTGGGATTTTAAGGCGCTGGACAAGGGAGCCCCCATCATCGGCTCAGATCGCCAGGTCGAGTCGGGCAACGGTCGCACCATGGCGCTACGCCGGGCACGCATGGAGCATGCCGACAAATGGGCCGCATATCAAGAGACCTTACGCGCTAACCTGCTGGCTGTGGGGTTGAGCGAGTCGGATCTGGCCGGGGTCGAGTCGCCGGTCCTGGTCCGAGAGCGCATTACTGAGGTTTCCGACCGTACCGCGTTTGCCCGTGAAGCCAACGCGCCGCCGGTCCTGCAGATGAGCACCCTTGAGACCGCCGCCGTAGATGCCAACCGGATTACGGCTGACCTGATCGCCCGCCTGAATGTGCGTGAGGGTCAGAGCATTGATCAAGCCCTGCGCACAAAAGCCAATGCTGACTTTGTGCGCGGGTTTATTGGTACGATGAGCGAAAACGAGTCGGCCCTGTTGCTCCGCAAGGATGGCACGCTAGCGCAGTCTGGCATTAGGCGGATCAAGGCTGCTATGTTTGTCAGAACCTTCGAGGGCGAGTCGGGTGAACGACTCGCGGAGACCTTCCTAGAGGCGCTGGATAACGATATAAAGAACTTCGAGACCGGGTTATCTGCGTCTCTGCCTGTTCTTTCCCGCGCTGAATATCTGGTAGCCACGGGTCAACGCGCCGCCGATCTGAGCATGGCCGATGATATTAGCCGGGCGCTGGATATGTTGGCACGGCTCAGGGAGCATGACGGGCTGACCGTTGAGGAATATGTAGGACAATCCGCCCTCTTTGAACGCGAAACAACCGCATTTCAAGATGAGCTGCTGGTATACTTCGATGAGATCGGGCGGTCGCCGAAAAAGATCAGGGAATTTTTCGGGGCCTACGCTAGCGCGGTCGAGGATGCGCCACACCCCGATCAGGTTGATTTGTTCGGCGAGTCGATCTCGCCCAGCAAAGAGCAGCTCTTTAGCCGGATCACTGGTCGCAAGCTAGCACTTGTGTAAGGGGGAGTTATGGCCGACAAGAAAAAGGTGCCGCCACTGAAGAAGAAGGGTCGGGTACCGCCCGCTGACAGTCTCGCCGCTGCGGTCAATTGGTCAAAGATCGCTGACATGGACAAGAGCGAACCCGAGTCGGAGCCGAAACAGGATGGTACAGATGATCAACTGGTCAAATTGACCAGTTGATCGAGGCGTGATAGCTACCGATTAATCATGGCTAATCGGTAGCTAAAGGCCCATTTGAGGCGTTGCAACGCCTCAAATGGGCCTTAACTCTTTACACTGGCGCATGCTCCAATGCGGTAAACCGGCTCTTCTTTGGATTTTGGCAAGTGTAAAGGAATAGATTAGTCGCTATTTTCCGCCTTCCCCATCAACCCGCGTGCCTGAATTTCGGACCGCGTTTTGACCACTAGCCGCACCCCGACCAGATGCAGCATTAAGATTTCATCATCGCTCAAGCTGGTGATCGGCTGTTCCTTGCGGAGCACGTCTAGATACAGTCGGAGTAGATCGGCTGCCTTGTTTGCGTATTCATTGCTCGTCATGTTCGATTGTCGCCTTTCCTAGTCGCTTCCAATTCGACACTACCAGATCGATTACTTCGCCCTCAGATTGTGCGGCCCACTGGCCCGCCTTGCCCGGCCCTCGCCCTGCGATGAGGCCCAGGGTAGACAGGTCGCGCCCGAACTCCTCTGCGGCACCCTTGGACACGCTCCCGAGCCGATGCCCGCCCAGCATGATCGGCCCGGTTAATTCCCTCACGCTCCATGGTGCGCTCGTGCCCTGGACCGCCCGCCGATGGCATGCGAGTGCCACGGCCAGGGTATGCAGGGTCATCGATGGGGTGAGATCCCAGACCGTCATTTCTTTGACTACTTCCCGCCCGCCGTTATTTTCGTATGCTTCGATTGCCACGGCATGCCAGTCGGCGAGTCGTAGTCTGTACTCCTTCCAGTCCTCAATTGTGAGCCGCGCAACTAGGACGGCCATGCCCCCCGAGAAGAGCACAACCGATCCCGCGAACGATGCGAACACGAGTCGCACCCCTGACCAGTCCTCGTAATAGTCAGGCCACACTAACCACAAGAGCAACGCCCCGAGGGTTGCGACGAACAATAACCCGACCGTAAACCCGACTAACTGTACCGCTTCACGCACGGTCAACCGGCCCACATCGAGATCCATTTGAGCCCTGACGGGCCGGATACTTTCGGTCAGACTCGCGCCCTTCATACTGTCTTTACCTTCTGTCTTGCCTGCTGTCTGTCTGTGGACGGCGTTGTAATGCCTTAGACGGACAGTGCAGATTGACATATACGGGCGCAGGTTGTAGCATTGACCTGCATCCCTTCGACGGGTTGCAATTGCCCTCGGTTACTTCTGCGGTGCCGAGGGCTATAATTTTTTTCCTAACCATAAGAGCTCAATCAAGGGCGCTTGACCGAGTCGCTCTGTTGCATCGTGCCATATACCCTCACGTAGCGAGTCGGGATCATCTGCATAGATGTCCCCGGTTAGCAGGTAGGTTAAGATGCGGCTCTGCTCGTCGGTCAGTTGTTCGAGCATGGCCGCTAGCGTTGCCTCAATGCTAGCCTGTAGGCTTTCCCGCGACTCGTTGCTGGTCGCTGGTGTGGGCGCTGGTGTGGGCGCTGGGCTCTCTGCCTGGCGGGTGGGTTCCTTGGGTTCTGTTGTCGCCCCGCCGTGCTGCCATCGGTTACAGATGAGCGTGATCGCCTGGTCCATTCTGAAACGTCGCTCAACTTCTGGAACCCTCTTGATCCCGAGTCGCGCCATGTCGAGATGCCAACGTCCCGTATCGGTCTCGCCCAGCTCGCCCGCCCTGATGATGTGATAACACGAGTCCTGACAATGCCGACCGATCTTGTTGCCGCCGGTCGCCCCACAGATGGTACATGGTGCCGGTGTAGTCGGGGCTGTTGGGCCGCTGGGTGCCGCGGGCCGGGCGGTGCGCTCTTTGCCGTCGCCGCCGATCCTGGCGGGCAACTGGTCAATTTGACCAGTTGACTCTAGCTTTGCCCGGATGGTCCCGACCGTCGCATGCGAGCATCCGACCGTGCGGGCGATCTCGCGGTCGCTGTAGCGGCTCCATTCGGGGTCACTGAGCATGGTCTGGATTGATCGCTGGGTATCGGCCCTGGTGCGCGGTAGCCCGTGGGTGCGGTTGGCGCTGAGACTGTACAGTACTGCATCCCTGCGCGTGCCCTGGCGCACCTCGGCATGTATCTCAATCCGCATGGCCCGGTAGTGCGCCTGTACCCGGTGGAACCCATCGGCCAGCCAATAATCGGCCCCGTCGTGATAGATCACAACGGGCGGTAGCTCTTCGCCCTCGTCTATGGCCGCCTTCAGCCGGTCAATATGTTCCTCGTTGAGCTCTGCGCGGGGCTGGGTGCCGCCGTTGAGCCTGATGTGACGCAGTGGGATCATGGTTGCGGTCATGGTTGTCATGTTCTTACCTTGCTATTGGATGTGCTTCCAGGTCTTGCCGCCCTTCACACGACGAAACATATATGTCTTGCCGTTTAGCTTGAGGCTCGTTTCCTCGTAAACCTTCCCCTCTGACCTGACAACTTTTGTGCTACGTGCGACGGCTCCAGCTTGGAGCAATTCATTGTAGGTAACGTCCTTGCTCGTCGCCGGCGATGCCTTGACCGTTCGGGCTGGCCGGGTTGGTTCGGCGCACATCTTTAGGGCGTCGGTCGTGATGGTAATCTCGCCATAGGCTAAATACTTCTGCTGGCCCTCATACTTCGGGTTGCTCCCGGCCCTGGCCTTACGACAGGTCATGCCCGGTAGCAGGTTCATGAGCACCTGGCGCATGCTTTCGGCCTCTTCTTCGGTGTCTGCGGTGATCCTGATCTTCCAGGTTGGCATGGTTGAGTCCTTTCTGTCAGATTTGGTTAAGATCGGGTTGGGATCGCTTTGGGATCGCTTTGGGATCGCCCTCGATTTAGGGCTTTGTAATGGGCTATTCGGACATGGGATCGGGGGGATCGCCCTGTTTTCGCTTTTGCCCCTGCCCGATCCCACCCGATCCGCCCGATCTCCCCGATCCCATGTTTGTTTTGCGCGTTGTGATGCCGTAAAACGCGGGCGATCTCAAAGCGATCCCAAAGCGATCCCATGCGATCTCTGCCCGATCTCTAGGCCATAAGTGATTCTTCGTTGAGAGCATAGATCCCGTTCATGTTGCTAACCAGACGCGCCGCATGCATCTCGTTGAGCAAGCGGCGCACACTGGCCGCCGGGCGTTCGAGCAGGGCTGATACTTTTTTCGGCGACAATGGGCCATGCTCTTCGAGAAGGTCTAACACGGCCATGCGCTCGGGGGTCATGCGGGCCGGTTGCTCGGAGACACACCATTGACCGAGTAGGCTATCCCACTTGAGCGGTAGCGGTGCATTGTCACGAATACGACGGCCAACCCGCATAAGTTTGCCCTTCGGCTCTTCCGGGTCTTTCACCAGTTCAAGGATGCTATCGACAGATCCGGTGATGCCCGTCGATCCTGACGCCCCTAGGATCGGGTCATTGCCGCCCGACAATTTGCGGCTGTGGTGAACCAGTAAGATCGAGAGCCCGCGATTCGCGTTGAACTTGGTAAAGGGTTCGATGAGCCTGGCATCAGCCCTATAGCCGTCTTTGGTCTCCAGTGGAAAGACTCTGACCAAGGTATCGACGATAACAAGCTTCGTGTATGGCCGGGCGGTGACATAGTTCTCAAGGCGCGAAAAGAAACCATTATCGATCGTCGGCCAGTCACAAAAAAACTTTACGCCCCGTGGGGGTGGGCCTTCGGGAAACATGACTTTCAGCCGCTCGTTAAGCAGCTCTTCATCCATCTCCAGATTAAGGTAGAGCGCTTCACCCCGATCTGCCTGCAAATGGCCTAATGCCTTGCCACCCTGGGCCACGGCATAACAAAGCCCTTTGCATAGCCACGATTTATTAGTTTTCGGGAGACCATGCAGCAGGGTGATTCCAGCCGGTAGGATGCCATCCACGATGAAGGGGCGGGGGGTGTACTCCTTCTGCCAAATATCCGCCCCGTCTGCTACCTGGTCCTGCCAATCATCAGACAAGGCCCCGGTCATTCGCTCGAGATCGAGTCGGTGTTCTGCTTCTTCGAGCACCTTGTCAGGATCGTTGGTGTAGGCTGATGCCATCAATGAGCCCAGGTGCTCGACCAATCGCCGCTGACGTGCCATGCGTGCCACGGTGCGGGCGTAGTGCGGAGCATGCACATACGTGACTTGCTCCTGCATGAGCTCGCCCAGGAAGGTGATCCCGCCGATAGCATCGAGCAGCCCGCGATCTTTGAGCGTGCTAGAGACCGTGAACACATCGGGCGGGATCTTCTGCTCAAAGCAACTCAAGCATGCCTCATAAATGTGCGCATGCTTTTCAAGGTAAAAATCCGATGAGGCTACCAATTGCCGAACGCCTAGAATAACCTCACGGTCCATCAAACAACACCCTAATACCGCCCGCTCCGCTGGAATGTCATAGGGCAACGGCTGATCCATAACGCCTCTCTGCAATGCTAAAAAGGGCACTCTACGCGATCATACGACTGAACCTGTACCAGATCTGACACTGGCAAATGAATAGTAAAAGGGCCTAATGGGTGCGCTTGCGCACAGATCGGGCACAAGCGAGGGGCACACTTGCGGAGCTTGATCCAGCGCTCTAGCGCACGGTCGCCCGGCCAGGTCGCCACAACCTGATAGCTAATCCCGCGCTCGTTGGCCGCACGGGTCAACGCTGCGCCATGGCCCGAACGATGATCGCGCATGCGCCCGGCCAGGTCATGCGCCCAGCCGATGTAATGAGATGCCATGGCCCGTGGATTGTTCGGGTTCCCGAGCGGCGTTTCAAAATGAAGCAAATAGACAATCATGCCGGTTCCTGTGCTAAAATGTGAGAAATGAAGCAAAACAACCGCCAGGGTGCCCGCCCTGGCGGTTGTTGTTATTTGAGCATGTCCTGAATAACGGCCCGTGTTGCTCTCCGCCATGCGACGGCATCCGGGCACGTTGCAAAATGTGATCGCCCGTAGCTGGTCGAACCACTTACCCGCAACCTGGCGAGATCAACCGGCATGGCGTTGCCCTTCGCCGTTGTCACCCAGGTAATCATGGCCCCGCAGCTCTGGCAGCGCTCAACGGTAGCCCCGTCTGGTATCTCAAACTCTCCGGGTTGTGGGCCATCTGCAAAGCTATGTTGTATCATTCCACACCTGCCATGCGCTTCAAGACGGCCAGGGTAGCGCGGCAATCGCCCATCGCGGTATGATCGCCGCCCGGTAGCCGTTGCCGCTTGTAATCCCCGTAATACTCGGAGAAATCGCCTACATACATGCTGTACCACTGCATCACACACACAAAGGTTGTCGGCCATCCCGCCAGGTTGGGGACACCTGACTGACTGAGGATGCGGCTGTCATACTCCGCGTTGTAAATCAGTACCGTGTGATGATCGAGCAGGGAACGTAGCAACGGGAGAATGTCGAGCAGTCGAGGCGCATCTTTAACCATGTCGTCTGTAATGCCATGGATCGCGGTCGCTGCTGATGGTATCGGCTGACTCGGGCGGATCAGGGTATCGAGCAAGACGCCGCCCTTCAGATCGATGATAGCGATCTGGACAATTTCCGCGTGACAATCTAACCCGGTTGTTTCGGTATCGAGAATGACAGCATTAGGCATTGCCATGGTTTCCCGTGCCCATTCCTGGCACTTCTGGCGATCGCGGTCTAGAAATTCGTAGCACATGAAGGTCTCCTATGAGATGAGCCATGGTAGTTCGGTAGTGGCGTCCGGGGTGGTGAGTTTGGGGTCTTGCTCCTGCTTAAGCAGATCCTCAACAGCGCAAAATAGCATGTACTCTAGTTCGGCCTCAATCCGTCGGCCCGGTGCCATTTTTTCGGCAACCTTACGCACGGCTGCGATCTGGGCCTCCGTCAGTGCGATCTCAAGCGTGATTGTTTGCATTACTGACCCCCTATGCTGTGTGACACAACATGAGTATACTTATCCAATAGACTTTAGTCAAGCGTATATATAAGGGCAAAGGATTTTCTTGTACTCAACAAAAAAGCCGTCCTGTGACTTCACAGGACGGCGCAGGAGCGATTGACGGTAATTTTAGTATGATTGCCTCTGTGCAAACGACAAAGGCCCTCGCCGCCTTAGATGTGCGGCGAGGGCCTTATAAATCTGCCCGCTATGCGGAGCAATTAAATCTAGTTGGGGTTTTTACGCGGTCTGCCTGATCTGGGCTTCGGGGGGAATACCGACCGGCCCTGAGCTTGACCAACCAGATCGGCTAGTACCCGTGCGGCTGCAATGTCTGGCTCATTCAGCAGTTTATTTCGTTCGCGGTCAATCAGCACACGCACCCAGCCCGCATCAATCCACTTGTAAATAACCTGATTTGTGAAGCGGTATTTTGTTGCCGCGTCTGTTGCTAGGATGCCATGACCGTCAACGGCTGATCGTGCCATGAGTAGCTTGTCTGCTACTTGTTCGATCTCGTCTAGGTCACATAGATCCCTACTCCCGGCCACGGCTCCCGAGTTGATGAGATGCCTAATAATGGCCTCATCTAGCCCGGTTATCTGTGATGCTTCATTGATGGGGATCTTTGCCAATACAATACTCATGCTACCCTCCCTGGTCTCTACCAGAAGTGTAGCACGCGCTTTAATTTCTGTCGATACTGGTGTCATTTATAACCTGATGCGATAAAGTAACGCTCCGACAAAGATCCCGATGGCCGCAGGTGTAACGACAGAGACAAGGGCGGTAAGATTAGTACTCGGATCAATGGGGTTGAGGATCGGCGACCAGAACGCCGCAAATGTCGCATAGTGAAAGAACAGCAGATACACAAAGATGATTGCGGCTACATTCCCGGCTAGCTTGCGCATATAACACCCTAGGAGTAGCGATGAAGTGGTTAATCTCGGTAGTACGCTTGATGGGGGTTGGTGGTGGGTTGATCGCTTTGTGCGGTCTGGTTTTTCCAGCAGCAGGGTTTAGCATTCCGGTGATAGCCGCCGCAGTGCTGGCGCTGCTGCTACTGGTCGAAATATTTATTATTTTTAGTCAACTGTTTACCGGGTAAGGTGGTGAGCCGGGTGGGGATCGAACCCACGACCCTCTGATTA
>NZ_LYXE01000004.1 GCF_002532075.1 Candidatus Chloroploca asiatica
GTCCCGCCCTCGGGATGCCTTCGAGGGCGGGACGCCCTCGCTCCCAGGAGAAGTGTGAACAGGTACCGAGGCGCGTGGATAAGGTTAGTAGAGTATCCGCAGATTATGATCTGAATCGTAATCTGCGTCATCTGCGGACAATTCCAACAGATGCGTAACATAGGGCCACCCAGGTCAAAGGAGCACAACGATGGCGTTTGATGACGATCTGGCGCGACGGGTGCGGGAGATGCTAACGGGACAGCCTGCGTTGCGTGAACGCAAGATGTTTGGCGGGTTGGCGTTTCTGCTAGCCGGCAACATGTGCTGCGCGATCCTCGGTGACGAATTGCTGGTACGGGTTGGCCCCGAGCGCTATCACGAGGCGCTGGCGCAACCATATGCGCGCATCCGCTCGCTCGCCGGGCGCACGATGAACGGCATTGTTGTCGTGGCCCCCGCAGGGCTCGCGTCGGACGAAGCCCTGCAGTCGTGGGTGATGCAGGGCGTGGCCTATGCAACGTCATTGCCGCCGCGAGGCTAAGGGAGGTTGGCCAAGTCATTTAAATCTTTCAGACGCCCGCTTGCCTGCTTATTCTGTTTTAAGTCGTCGAGCGCAATAATTGGCACTTCGACACCGTCAACTTGATGGTCGTTCAGCAATTGTAAGAACGCTTTGAAGTCGGGCGGTAGTAATATCGTAGCCATACATCACCTGACGCATCAATTCCAGAGCGGCGATTCGGTCGAGCGGGTGCTGTTGCTGCCAATACGCTTGATCGCCCGATTCCTCAGACAATGAGACGATCGAGAAGTGGCGCTTATCCATCCTGGTCGTCATACGAAGATCCATCTGTGATTCTCCTTGGCAGGTATCCGGTGTCTATTGTAGCACGCCGCACTCACTCTACGCAGCCGACACCCTTGCTAGCCAACGCCAGGCTGTCAGTCGCGCGCCGGCGGACTGACACTGATGTTCCCAAGCTGGAACGCAGTCTACTTCATACCAGCGCAGAAAGTCGCCCCGCTTCCGGCGAGTCGGCTGCACGCAATGTTGGGCCGCGTTGGGGAGAGGAAACGCTTCAGGTCGTCAACTGCGTTCCGGGAGACTTTACCTACAGGTCAAGGACCACGCGCAAGCCTTGATCGACGTCCGCGAGCGTTGTCGGCAAGACCTGTCCGACCTGCTCATCAAGCTCCGTCTTGTCGAGGGTGATGAGTTGCGACACGTTGATCACGGAGTCTTTGGGTAAGCCGGACTCGCGTGCCCGGAGCACGACGTTCCCTGGTGCGGCTGCGAGCCGGAGATTGCTCGTGATCACGGCAACGATGACGGTTGCGATACGGCTCCGCGTAAATGCATCGGCTTGAACGAGCAGCACCGGGCGACGGAACGCCGGGCCTGACCCACTGGCATCGGGAAGGTTTGCCCACCACACATCACCGCGTTGCATTACCAATCGTCCCCCGCAAGAAGGCGCCGCTGGGCTGCGTTGAATGCCGGGTCGAGGGTACTTGATTCTGCGTCGTAGACCTGGTCGAGTGCGGCGGTAATCTGCGCAGTGTGATGGGCGTCGAGATAGACTTGGAGGGCACGGGCGAACAGCTCGCTGCGCGAGAGCCCCTGCGCACGAGCGTACTCTTCAGCTGCCTTGAACAAGGCATCAGGGATTGATATCGCCGTCTTCATACCAATGAGTATAACCCGAGTTATACCAGTAGTCAAGGGCGTTGCTGGTGGAAGATAGGGCGATTGCATCATACGAAATCGGATACAACGGGGCACCCGCAAGGGATGGCCGTACCGGGGCGGGGCACCCGCAAGGGGTGCCCCTACAGGGCCGGGGGGCGGGCCCGGTGTAGGGGCACCCCTTGCGGGTGCCCTTGC
>NZ_LYXE01000005.1 GCF_002532075.1 Candidatus Chloroploca asiatica
GAGATACTGTTGGCGAACCCACCATAGGAAGCCCGCTCAGAGCATCTAGCCCATGAGTTTGGCAAACGCTGAGGTTCGCGTTTGTGCGCGAGGCACCTCGGCGAGCCAGGCGAGCGCACGAAACAGATTGAGCGCAATCGCGGTAATCAGATGTTGGAGCCGGACTTTTGCCAACCCAATGTAGCGTGCGTGGCGCAGGTCGCAGCGGCGATTCGCCTGTGTAAAGGTGCCTTCAATCCCCGCGCGCCGTCGGTACTTCTTCCGAAACGCCCCCGTTTGTTGCTGGGTACGGGTCATCTGGATCGCTTCATGGTGGGCCTGTGGGCGAACGCTCAACGTGCGTGCCCCATCCTTGGCTTTCGTACAATTCGCCTGGTCATCACAGGCCCGACAGGCGGAGCGCGGAAAGTGGATCACGATCATCTCGTTCCCATGCTGATCCTGCGCGGGTGACCAGGATTGACTGGCGATGCCCCGCGGACAAATCGCCTGCTGCGCCTCCCAATCCAGGACAAACTGGGCGAGACTGATCCCACCGGGAGTACGGGCTTGCCAGGATGGATCCGTGATCACCGGCCCCACCAGCTCGATCTGATGCGTACGGGCGCTTTGCACGATGTGGTCGGCATCGACATAGCCGCGATCCAGATAGTGTTCCTGCGGCAGGAGTTCCTTGGCGGCCAACGCCTCCTGGATCGGCGCCGTCATCGTGCAGTCCGCCTGGGGGGCGGGCGTGGTGGCAACATGGGTAATCAGGTTGGGCGTCTCGTCGTCACAGGTTTCGGTCAGGTGCAGTTTGTAGCCCACCCACCTGGTCTCGCGCTTGGTGGTATAGCGCGCCTCCGGGTCATAGGGGGAACTGATGATCTGCGCTGATGGTGGTTGCTCGCTGGTCAGGCGTAAGGACACCTCCGGAGACTCAGCGGCATCACTGCGATAGTATTGCTGGAGCCACACGCGGCGCAGGGTTTCCACGGCGGGGTGGCTGCGGACGCCGTCGGGTGCGTCTGGGCTCCAACATGCGGTGAGCAACTGGTAGCCATCTTGCCCGATGGTCACGGCCAGCGCCTGGCGCTGCGCCTCGGCCTTTGGGAAGCGATATTGCTCGATGCGATGCCCATAGCGTTCCACCCAGGCTGGGTCGGCGACCTGGCGCAGCCAGGCGGGGGCGAGGTGGGCCAGGGTATTGAGCGCGTGGCGCAGGGTCTCGCCCACATGTTCAAGGCGATGGAGCATGCGCACCGCCCCCAGCACGGCCGTCGAATCGCTGCGCTGCTTGCCGCGGGCTTTCAGCAAGCCCTCCTGGCGAAAGAGCTCCAGCACCGTATCGAAGAGGAGCCGTTCGGCATCGCTGGTGAGGAGCCGTGCCCGAAACTCGCTCAACACCGAGAAGTCAAAGCCCGGGTCATCCAAGGGGAGCCCCAGGGCGTATTTCCAAGAGATCCGGTCGCGGACGAAGTCGGCAGCCTGACGGTCACTGATGCCCTCCATATACTGCATGACGGTGACGAGCGCGAGACGGGCAGGGGCAAGGGCAGGTTGGCCCTCACGGGCAAAGAGGTGGGCGAAGTCAGCGTTGTTGTAGAGCATACCGAAGTGGTCACGAAGCTGCATATACACATTGCCCTTGGGAAACACCTGTCGGGCAATGCGCGCGGTCTCCTCAGGGATCGGATAGTCGCCCAGCAATGGTTCATGCATACTCATCGTGTCCCCTCCTTCTGGTACTCACTGCGGGTTCCAACCCCGCAGGCTATCCCAGATCATACCCGCTGCAACCGCGTTTGGGTAGGGCAATGTTCGCCTGCGTGGCTCCTAGCCTGGGGTTCGCCAACAGTATCT
>NZ_LYXE01000006.1 GCF_002532075.1 Candidatus Chloroploca asiatica
TTGACACCTCACACGACACGCCTGCCGCTGCTGCACCGCATCAGAAAGCGGCGTAGCAAAAACTCTATACGTGAAAGGAACCACGTTCCCCCATTTTCAGCGTAGTGGTGCCGTTGTTGGGGCACGGCGGTGCCGTGCCCCAACGGCCGTGGGCATGGAATGATCGCGGGTGACGGGTGGATGGACTAAGATTATGCTATACTTTCATCAGCGCTGTTTGCGGGCCGACACAGGAGGTACGTGATGACACCGAAGATGGCGATCCTCATCGTACAATCCCCAGATATTTTGAGCGGAACCCCAGTCTTTGCCGGCACGCGGGTACCGGTCAAAAATCTGCTCGACTATGTACGAGCGGGTGACACGATCACGGATTTTTTAGACGATTTCCCGTCAGTCAGCCGGGAACAAGTCGATACCGTTTTAGCCCGCTTAGAAGCGCTTGTCCTGGAGATGAACGATGCGCGTGCTGCTTGACGAATGTCTGCCGCGAAAGCTGAAATATAGCCTCAATGGACACAATGCCACAGGTGCAACAGGCACTGCCCCTGATGCTCCCCGGCTCGTTGATGGAAATTAAAGCGCATGAAGACTAATACTATAATGCCCCCCGTCCCGACGATTCCCGGGCCTGGGGTGACGGCCGGCGGGGCGGCGGCTGTTGGGGCACGGCGGCGCCGTGCCCGTACGGGGGGGGGCCGCGGCGGCGGGGCGGCATGGATTACGCCGGATGTGTTGACGGGCCGGGCCTGGGTCAATCAGGGGCGGGGTGGTGTTACCGGGGCTGCCATGGGGCGCAGCAGCGATGGGACCAGCCTGCGGGCAACGGGGGGGCCATGGGCTGCTGCGCTGGGCGCAGCAGCGATGGGACGAGCCTGCGGGCAACGGGGGGGCCATGGGCTGCTGCGCCCCTACAGCGAACCAACCGCATCCGTGGTGCGGGGCCTTTACCCCGGCGATGGCGGGTGACGGGCCGGCGATCACGGCGATGGCGGGTGCCGGGCCGGCGAGTAGGGGCGCAGCAGCCCATGGCGCGTGCCGTAACCGCATCGCCCACCGCTTGGCTGCTGCGCCCTACAGCTTCGTTACGCAGCAAAATCAAAGACGGGCGCACGCAGCACCCTTTGAGGGGCCGGTCGTGACTGGACAATAGCCTGTAGGCGCACAACAGTTTC
Source organism: Candidatus Chloroploca asiatica (assembly GCF_002532075.1). Lineage (GTDB taxonomy): Bacteria > Chloroflexota > Chloroflexia > Chloroflexales > Chloroflexaceae > Chloroploca > Chloroploca asiatica. The sequence continues at coordinate 1,176 of NZ_LYXE01000006.1, forward strand.
CGGCGCAAACAGACGTTCACCCGTTTCGACATTGACGCGTGCCGGAACGTGCTCAACGACAATAATTTCATCGCCAAGCTCAAGAATATACGTAACCTCTTGCGCCTCAAAATGCTCATTCCACGTATATGTGCTCATCGTGTACTCCTCCGTATGCGATGCTCTATCCATCAACGGACCCCCGCATCTGCGATGCGATGGGCCGTCTTTTGCGTTCTTTGCGTTCTTTTGCGGCCAAGAACGTGGTTTTAATCTTTTACCTGGCACGCGCTGTCAAACTGAACCCGAACATTCACGTCGCGGATGCGGAAATCATAGCCTTCATCGTCATATTCAATGGTCGCTACGGCATTGGCAGGCGCGCCGCGCTCTAGCGCCACCTGCCATAGGTCGGCAAAGGCGCAGGTGGGGGCGGGCAGGAAGGTAAACGTATCAGTGGCGGGGTCATCAATGTCGCGGGTCATGCCCTGATTGACGTAGGTGTAGGTCACGCTGCCGCCCGGGCCGCGCGACGAAACGCGCCCCTGTTGACCGGGGCGATAGGCCTGAATCGTCACGCGCCGATACCATGTCCCCAAGCCTCCTGCGCCAATAGGCGGTGCATCCGCAGGTGGCGCTACTTCCAGCGCAAACTCGGCGCTGACTCTGGGCGAAGGCGTATAGCTAGCGGTCAAGTCCAGCGTGCCATCTGGGCGCACAAACTGGGCATCGAGGCTGATGAGTTGCGCGCCTTCACCTGCGAAGGCTTGCATGGAGGCATAGGCGGCGACGGGATCATAGTTGGCGGGGTCGCCTTGGACGGGGCGCGACTGAATGGTTTCATAGCCTGTCACTCGCGAGAAGATCGACGTGAGCAGATTCGGGGCAAACACGGCCAGTGCTGCCGCGCCAAGCCCGATCAGCGTGGCAGCCGTGATGATGAGCATGATGAAGCTCATGATACAGCCCGTTCTGGGGCGCGCTCCACCGACATTCAACTGCACCACGACCGGTTTACCCGCCTGGTTTTTTGGGTTTCCTTGTGTCATAATGGCCCCCTAGCCCTACGATCGCGCACGGTTTAATGCAGGTCATTATATGGAATCTGAAATACGAATGCCAGGCCTCAGCACACGGAGGCAAGAATGAGTAGAGTGAACAATAGTACTATAAGGGATGGCACCAAAGTAGGCAGCTTTGACTTTTGCACCATTGTATCGTATCATTAGTGTCAGTCAATTCAAAGATGCCAATTATATCAATAGCAACCAGCAACAAGAGAGATAGTATGAAGAATATAACAATGACAGCGAAAGAAGTATGTGATGCATTGGGTATTTCACTATCAACTTTAAGGCGGCGAATAAAAGCTGGAGAGCTGAGACCAATGCCAAAAGCACCGGGACAAAAGCGAGCGCACCGTTTACAGTTCCTTCGCACCGACATAGAGAGTATACTCGCAACAACGCAAGAGTGACTATACCGAGCAAACGAGGAGGCACCTGAGAGCAAGCCAAGAGAGCATCTAAAGAACTGCCATATGCCTGAGCCAACTCTCCGGAGAATCTTAGGGAGATCTATGGAAAAGGACATAATGGAACCGTTTTACGCTATTTACAAAGGCGACGCCCGTCTTTTATCCTTCATACCCGCCAATTATGTTGATTTAGTAGTTACCTCACCACCCTATTGGAGGAAGCGTGATTACGGCTTTGAGGGACAAATAGGCCAGGAAGCGACGTCTGAAGAGTACGTGGAAGCAATCATTGCGGCAATGGCAGAATGGCGCCGAGTGTTACGGCCATCTGGCTCAGTGTTTCTCAATATAGGCGACACATACTGGCAAAGAAGTCTTCAAGGAGTCCCTAGCCTTGTTGAAGCACGTGCGCGCAGAGCCGGATGGATTCTTCGCAACCGCATTATTTGGGTAAAGAAGGGCGGAATGCCAGATCCCGTACAAGACCGTCTGGCAGGCAGACACGAATACATCCTTCACTTCGCGGTTAACGGTTATTATTACGACTTGTTTGGCTATGCCGAACGATATAGCCTCGGAAAAAAAGGTGCTAATCCTGGAGACGTATGGGAAATCACCCAACAACGCAATTTAGGAAAGCATTTAGCTCCATTTCCGACTGAGCTTGTAGACAGAGTCATTACATTGGGTTGCCCACAGTTTGTCTGTAGCAAATGTGGCAAACCACGAAGGCGTATCGTGGAGCGAACAGCAGAACTTGATACCTCTCGCCCTCAAGCGAAACGGGCTCTAGAGATCGCAAAAGAAAAGAACCTAACACCAGAACACATCGCTGCAATTCAAGCAACAGGAATATCTGATGCAGGCAAAGCAAGACGTGTACAAACAGGTACAGACAAGAACGCAGAGCATGTGCGGAAGCTCGCTTTGGAAGCTAAAGAGATCCTAGGCGGCTACTTTCGCGAATTTACATTCGCTAAACGTATGTCCCGTGGGTGGACTGATTGTGGATGTGGGGCTCCATTTATGCCAGGAGTGGTTCTTGACCCGTTTATGGGTACAGGTACAACCCTTGATGTGGCGAAACAGATGGGCCGTTCCGCCATTGGAATTGATCTAGATATCTCGCAAATTGACATGTCTCAAATAAAGGAGGCGTCGTAGTGACGCAAGTCATTCGCAGACAAGTTGTTGCTCGTGCATTGTCACGTCTGCGTGAGCAGAAGACACACACTCTTTTTCCGGGATATCTCTATCTACAACAACGTTCAGCACAATTAAATAGACTTGAAGATCTTCAACCCGATTTCACCGCTTTCTTTAGACAATATTTACGTGTAAGCGATAATCCTTTAGGAACTCCTTATATTAAGCTATTCACAGAACAGAAAGCAAGTCCTATGAATCTTTGGCTCAACGAGAATGTTGCCGGCTCATATGCGCCCAGTTCACTCCGACCAGGGCAACCCTTTCGTAAAGTAGTTAAGATCACTGGCCGGAATTACTCTCTTCCTGTTAATCACGCACAACTAGCTTTTGAACACCTTCTCTATTCAAATCCAGTTCAAGTTGCCGACTTATCTGTCGTTCTCTACCGTGACTACGGCCTAAATGATGATGTAGTAAGCATTCGAGATGTAATTGATGTATTTATATATGAATTTGGTTATTCTAATGCACACGGATCTGAGCCAAACGAGAACTTTGAACTGTTATATAGCTTTGGTACAGCACAAGACTGGGAAGAGGATTGGTTGGAGATAATATGACAGATTCAAGCGAGGCACAAATTCGCATTAGCCCGATGCGAACCCAAAATAGGGTGCGTAATCTGACTGCCTCAGACTTACTATCTTCTGAAGAAGTAGCACGAGACAGTCATTTATCGACACCTATTAAAGAATTACTTGTCGAAGGGTTGCTTTCCTTTGGCGAGAAGACCTCTTTCAAACTCGGAAAACTGAATATATTAGTTGGCCCAAATGGAGCCGGAAAGTCGAATCTAATTGACTGTATACGCATGTTGCGCTATGCCCCCTTAGATATACAGGAAACATTTAAGGATTCTGGGTTTGAAGAATGGCTTTATAGGGGAGCGGATTCACAATCTGCAAGTGCCTTGCTTCAAGTTGTGGCAACTTTATCAGAACATCAGACAGACATTTCACATCAGATCCGACTAGGCCCACCACAACATTCGCGTGCACCGCTTGAGGAGTTAATTACCAGTCCAGGAGTGCAAAGTGAAGCACAAGACCCCTATTTTGTCGGTTCCTATCGAAGCGAAGCATTCTTAAGTACTGTTAGCACAGGGAAAAGGCGTAGGAGAAGAACTCTTGGCATAAACGAGTATGATCCGTTTCAATCAATCCTAAGTCAAATACGGGATGTCGAGCAATACCCGGAAATTACGCGCCTTTCAAGCCTTTATGCTAGTTTTCGTATTTATTCTGAGTGGACATTTGGCCGCACTTCGAATCTCCGTGAGTCAACACCTGCAAATCGTTCAAATACCACGCTCTCTGAGCTAATGAATGATCTACCTTTGGTGCTAAATGGCTTAGAGAAAACAAGTACTCATGATAAAATTCGCAATCTCCTTGGAGAGTTGAAGGAAACATATGTCGACTATGCAACTCGAATACTATTTGGACGAGTGGGGCTAGAAATACAAGAGTCTCCCTTCGAAGTTCCCTTACCTGCAAGACGATTATCTGACGGTACACTGAGATTTTTGGCGCTAGCCGCTATTCTGCTTCAGCCTAATCCATCACCTCTTATTTGTCTTGAGGAACCGGAACTAGGAATGCATCCAGATATGATTAGAATGGTGGCCACAATGATAATTGAGGCTTCCGCAAAGACACAGTTAGTCATCACAACACACTCTGAACATCTACTATCGGCTTTACAAGATGATTTTGACGTACTATTTGCATTTGATACAGGATTAAAAGGATCAGTTGTCCGGCGTTTTAGTCAAGAAGAATACAAAGACTGGCGAGCAAGCCACAATCTCGGCGAACTTTGGACATCTGGTGAGCTTGGAGGCAATCGATGGTAAAGAGATGCGTCCGAGTTTATGTCGAAGGTGGTGCGGAAGGTAGAGTCGCCGATAGCGATTTTAGGCGAGGATGGAAGACATTTTTGAACGACCTTCATCTGCTCGCGAGAGATAATGGATATCATTCGTTGGAGATCGTTCGTGGCAAAGGAAGGGCAAACACTTTTCGTGGTTTTACAAATCATCAGGCCCAACACCCAAATGATCTTTGTGTCCTCCTCGTTGATGCTGAAACAGAAGCCCCTGAGGGAATACGTGTTTGGGATGTTGTTGCTCGTAGAGCACAGGACAGTTGGCAACGTCCTAATTGGGCAACAGAAAGACACTTATATCTAATGGCGCATTTTGTGGAAACTTGGCTACTGACAGATCAAGACGCATTACAAGAATATTTCAGAAGGGGTTTTAATTCCAGGCCACTTCCAACCACAAATTTAGAAAGTCGACCTAAAAATGAAATTGAAAATGCATTAACAGCGGCAACAAGAAATTCATCAAGAGGCGAATATCGCCATGGCCAGGCGCATGAAATTATTGGAATGATTCGAACTGAGAGGGTGAGAACTCTTAGGCATGGCCGCCGTCTTTTTGAAGTATTGAGCAGCTTCATAAGAGATGAATCTGAGAGATAGGCTAGGTATCCGAAATTGGATCACGCCGGAGGTTTCCACAGGCCGAGCCTGGTTCAATCAGGGGTAGGTGGTGCCACCGGCGCTACCGTGGGGCGCAGCAGCGATGGGGATCCGCCTGGGGGCAACAGGTGGGCCATGGGCTGCTGCGGTGGGCGCAGCAGCGATGGGGCCAGCCTGCGGGCAACGGAGGGGCCATGGGCTGCTGCGGTGGGCGCAGCAGCGATGGGACCAGCCTGCGGGCAACGGAGGGGCCATGGGCTGCTGCGCCCCTACAGCCGTGGGCATGGAACGATCGCGGGTGGTGTCACCGGGGCTGCCATGGGGCGGCGCCGTTGGGGCGCGGGCAAGCCGTGCCCCTACTATAGGGTATACTTACCGTATTGCCCGGCGCATGGACGTACGGGCCGATACGGAGATCACAAAGCGGGGTGCTTGCCAGGAACGCTCATTTGTGCCCTCTTTGCTCGGTATACTGAGGATGGGAGACCTCACTGGTCTTGAAGGCCTGTGCGGTCTCAGGTGGGTTTGAACGGATACGCACGACCGGCACTCTGCGAGGACGATCATGTACGAAGAGCCATCAGACCGGGGGAAGCAGGCCATTCGTGAGCACCGTGCGCCCGATGGGGTGCCCTATATCCTTGATAATCACGAAGGCAGTATGACGGTTCACGAGGCGCTGGCGCGTCTGATGGCCGGATCGCCCTGGGCTGATATCGCGACGGGCTATTTTGCGCTGAGTGGCTATGCGCTGTTGGCCGATGCGCTCGAAGGGTTGCGTGAGTTGCGCTTGCTCTTTGGTGAGTCGCGTGTGGCTGATGAGGTTGCCCGCGATCTGCGCCGTGAACGCTATCGGGCGGCACTTCAGGTGCGTGTCGAGCGGTTGCTGGCTTTTTTGCAGCGCCCACCGGTCGATGGCAAGGAGGCTGTGCAGATCCGGCGCTATAGCGAGGGTGGCAATGGGCCGGGTTTCTTTCACGCGAAAGCTTATATTGTCCAGGGCGCGGCGGTCGTCGGCAGTAGCAACTTCACCAGCAACGGGCTTACGAGCAATACTGAACTGAATGCCGTACACCGCGACATTCCGATCGTCAACGACTTTTCGGCCTGGTACGAGCGGATGTGGCATGCGCCCCAGGCCGTTGATTGCAAGGAGGAGTTGATCGCGACGCTGCGCCGCTCGCAGTTTGGCGATTTCCCCTATTCGCCCCACGAGATCTATATCAAGACGCTCTATGAGTATTTCAAAGACGATCTGGATAAAGAGGCGGCGCTCGACCCGACGCGCTCGGTGGTTGAATTGGCGACGTTTCAACACGAGGCGTTCCAGAAGGCCCAGCGGATTTTGCGCCGTTACCACGGGGTGATGATCGCTGATAGTGTTGGTCTGGGCAAGACCTACATCGGCAAGAAGTTGTTGGAGTTGTTTGCCTATTACCAGCGCCAACGCGCACTGATCATCTGCCCGGCCCAGTTGCGCGAGATGTGGCAACGCCAGATCGAGGAGAGCCGCATCGCTGCGCGGATCATCGGGATGGAGGAGTTGGGGCGAGCCGACTATCCGGTAAGTCAGCATAGTGACGCCGAGTTTGTGCTCGTTGACGAGAGCCATAATTTCCGGAATCCGCAGGCCCAGCGCTATCAGAACTTGAGCCGCATCCTGGCCAGCGGCGAGCCCAAGCGGGTAGCTTTGCTCACGGCCACGCCGATCAACAACAGCCTCTGGGATCTCTATCACCAGATCGCGCTCTGGACGCGCGGCAACGATGGGTATTTCCGCGAGGCCGGCATTCGTTCGTTGCGCCAGTACTTCAAGGAGGCCGAAGGGTTGAGTGGCGCAGGCGGTGCGCTCTTCAACCTGCTCGAAGAGGTGGTCATTCGCCGTACACGCGCCTTCATTCAGGAGCACTACGGCGAGGTGACGATCAACGACCAGCCGCTGCGCTTCCCAAAACGCGCACCGCTGCAGACGCTCCGCTATAACCTGGGCGACGCCTACAACGGCCTGTTTGGCCAGATCACCAGTGCGATTGAGGAACTGGAACTGCCGGCCTACAACCCCGAGAGCTATCTGATCACGCCAGCCGCCAGCGACAAGCTGCGTGCGATGACCAACGGCGGCATCGTCGGCCTGCTCAAGACGACGCTGTTGAAGCGTTTCGAGAGCAGCGTCGTCGCCTTCCGACGTAGCATCCACCGTCTGCGTGACTTCGAGGCCCAGTTCCTGGCGCAATTGCGGATGGGACGGTTGCTGCACAGCGGCGCGCATCGGCGCATCCTGCGGCTAGAAGAAGACGACGACCCGGTCGGCCTCGATGCGATGCTTGCAAGCCTGGAGCCAATCGACCCGGCTCGCTATCACGTTGCCACGATCGAGGCGCATGTTGCGCACGACTTGCACCTGCTCGACGCGATCATCGCCCGGATCGATCCGCTTGGCCCGGACGCAGATACCAAGCTCCAGGCCTTTCTGGCCGAGTTGCGCACCCTGGCCGAGGCAAAGATCGTCATCTTCTCGTATTACCGCGACACGGCCCACTATCTCGCCGCACAGATCGCCGCCGATCCTGATCTCGCCGGGCGGCAGGTCGCTGTGCTCAGCAGTGACATCCCGCCCCGCGAACGGCAACGGCTGATCGAGCGCTTCGCCCCCTTGAGCAACAAAGCGCGCCCCACGGTTGACCCTGCCAACGAGATCAACCTGCTGATCGCCACCGACGTGCTGAGCGAGGGCCAGAATCTGCAAGATGCCGACCGACTGATCAACTACGACCTGCACTGGAATCCGACCCGTATGATCCAGCGCAACGGGCGGATCGACCGCCTTGGCAACCCCCACCCGCTCATCCAGATCGCGAATATCTTCCCCGCCGACGACCTGGAAGTTTTGCTGCGCCTGGTCGAGCGCATCCAGACGCGCTTGCATGCGATCAACGAGACAATCGGTCTGGATGCCAGCGTACTGGGCGAGTTGGTCACTCCGCGCACCTTCAATACGCTGCGCGAGTTGGCTGCCGGCGACGATAGCAGCCTGATCTACTGGGGCCAAGTCAGTGAACTGGCCGGCAATGAGTTGATGCGTCAGCAATTGCTGGCCTACCTGCGCCATTATGGCGAGGAACTGGTTCGCGACTTGCCGGGCGGGATCCACTCGAGCCTGCGGCGAGGCCAACGCCAGGGCCTCTTTGCCTACTACCGCTACAAAGATCGCCACTTCTGGCGCTTCTATGATACGCGCAACCGGTACGCCAGCGATAACCGCTTCGAGATCCACGAACTGATCCGCGCTAGCCGCGAGGAACCACGCGCCGAAGACTGGCTCGATCCTCCCGAGGCTGAGCAGATCCTGGAGTTGCTGGCCGAGGACATTTTGACCACCCTGCAAGAGCAGCGTGGCACAGCAGCGCTCGGCGAGACCCTCGACAAAGTGCAGCGCGACCTGGGCCAGATTGTGCGGGCCGGCTGGTCGGCCCCGGGGGTTGAGCGAACCCAGGCCCAGGCCGTCTTTGCTGCGTTACGCAACCCACTGCCGACAGCTTTCATCAAAGACCTGCGCGCCATCGCCGCCCGCTACCAGCAGGAGAAAGACTACGGCCTGTTGCTGGCGATGCTCCAGAAACTCTTCGACGAATTCCAGATGGCCGACACCCCGGCGACGGCCTTGCGCCCCGAAAGCGAGCCGCTCACCCGTGACGACCTTGAGCTCGTGTGCTGGATGCTGATTGGATGAAAGGGTCTGTATGCCATTCCCAAAGCGCGATGCAATCGAGGAACCCCTGCTACATACGCTTGCCGAGAAGGGTGGTGAGGCAAAACCAGATGATGTTGTTCAACGTCTCGCCGAGTATTTCCAACTCACTGAAGAAGAGCGTCAAGGTAACCTCCCTAGCGGGATGAATCGCTGGAAGAATCTCGTTATGTGGGTTCGCAATGATTTGCGTGAGGCAGGTGATCTTGATGGTTCGACGAGAGGTGTCTGGCGCATCACCGACAAGGGCCGTAAGCGCATTGGACTGGCTGTTTCCACACCCCCCAATGAAACCGAACTGCTGACATTAGGTGAAGAAGATAGCCCGCTGCCGGCGACGCCTGAGGTACTGTTGAAGGCATTGATCGCCGAGTTGCGCAGCGAGATCCTGATCGATGAGGCGTTGATCCGGCGGATCTACCATGCGCTGCTGGCCGGCCATGTCATTCTCAGTGGCCCGCCTGGTACCGGCAAGACCGAACTGGCCCGCCGGATCCCCGAGATGCTCTGGCAAAGCGAGGTGGTGGCCGGGGCGAATCCCAATCCGCTCGGTCCGGCGGTGCAGAAACAGAAGGTGATGACCAGTGCCTTCACCACGCTCCTGGTTACCGCCACCGACGAGTGGAGCGTCCGTACCCTGATTGGCGGCCTGGCCCCGGTCAGCGAGGGCGGCAAGCCAACCTATCGCATTCAGTACGGCCATCTGGCCCAGGCGATCTTTGCCAACTGGGCGGTCAGTGAGACGAAACCGGCTGGTTGGATGGCCCCGCAGCGCAAGAGTCTCCGCGCACCGAGTTATGTCGCTGGTGGTGCCGAGCAGGAGTTCCGTGGCTGCTGGCTGGTGATCGATGAGTTCAATCGTGCCCCGATTGACTTGGCCCTCGGTGAGGCCATCACTGCCCTGGGCGGCAGTGATCGTTTGCGTGTGCCGGTTGATGGCGGCAGCGCAGAGTTGCCCATCCCGCAAGACTTCCGCATCATTGGCACGCTGAATAGCTTCGACCGCAATTACCTGAACCAGCTCAGCGAGGCCCTGAAGCGCCGTTTCGCTTTTATTGAGATCCCGCCGCCGACCCGCCAGCGTCGCGACGAGGAACAGGCAATGGTGTTGGCCAGAGCACTCAAGGGCATCGTGCATCTCGCGCCGACGATCACGCTCGATGCCAATGGCAGCGTGAACTGGTCGGGCGTGGTGTCAATCACGCGCACCGGCAGCGGCTACCACGTTGTCTGGGCCGCGCCAGACGCACCACTGGCGCTTGCGTTCGACTTTCTCTGGAAGGTCTTCGAGGTCATTCGCATCTACCGGCAACTCGGCACGGCCCAGGCAATCGCCTTGTTGCGCCAGATGCTGATTGCCGGAGCCGTGCAGCCGGGTATGACGCTCGACCGCTGGGTGGCCGCAGCCGACCAGGCCCTCTGCGATACGCTTGCCGATCAGCTCCAGGTGCTGTTGCCCGACGAACTGGAGGTGCTGATCGCCGCGTTTGACGTGACCTCGACGGTGACCGCCTTGACCGCCAGGCTCAACGCGATCCTGCTTCGGCTGCTGAGCAGCCCGCGCCGCTTTATGGCCCAGGTCGATGCGCTCAACGCGATCGTGCGCCAGGATGGCAGTGCGATTGTGAGTCTCAACGAAGACGCTGATGCGTATGATGATCAGCGCCCGCCGCAGCTTCGTGAAGAAGAAGTCGTTGAACTCTTCCACTGGCAGAACAGCGGTTATGCCCTTCCGCTGTTTGTGAAGCGGCTGCGCACCTTCAAAGTGGAGCGTGGGCTATGACGGTCACGCCAGGTAACCAGGACGATGAACCGATCACCAGCGCGGTACACGAGGATCGGCGCAGACTCTGGTCGCAGCGACTTCAGCGGCGGGTGATGCGCCTGCTGCTCTTGCATGAGCAGCGCCTGTTTCGCGGCCAGTTCCAGACGTTCTACACCGGCAGCGACATTGCACCGCTCTTTGCGCAGTACGACCGCTTGCTGCAACTGCGTACGCTCAGTGACGAACTGCTCGGCGACATTATGCCGCGGATCCGGCGCCAGTTGAGTTTGCAAACCGACCAGGCCCGCCTGAGCGAGGTTGCACCGACGCGTGGCGATATCGACTGGCCGCGGACAATGCAGCGTAACTGGCGTGAGAACCCCGACCTGTTGCCGCTTACCTTCGAGACCCGGCTCCGCCAGCGTAGTTCGGTCACGCCCGAAAACTTGTTGACGGTTGCCGTGCTGCTCAGCTACCGCGCCTTGATGAAGGCGTTGCTCAGCGAAGCCATAGATGGGGAAGCACTTGCAGCCGAGGAGCTCCAGGCACTCACGACGAACGACGAGCATGTCGAGCGCGAGTTGGCTGCCGCCTACGCCCGTGCGCTCATTGAACCTGCGCAGCGCAGCGATGTCACGACCCTGGCCAGCCAGGTTGAAGCGCGGCTGCGCCCAGGGCCAAACCCGTACCGCGATCTGCTGGCGTGGTGGCAACGGTTTTCTGCGTTCCAGGTTGGACGAGGCAGCACCCGTCGCGGCCCAACCCTGGCACCCCTGCGCACCGATGCAAAGGCCGAGGCGTGGCTCTATGAGCTCTGGATCATGCTGGAGATCCTGCATCTGCTCAACGAAGCGGGGGCGTTGTCAGGCCGAGCAGTGCAAATCAGCCGTGACCGGCTTGAGGCAGACTTCACCTGGAACGGCGAGCCACTTCATAGTACCTATAACCGCCAGGCCGAAGACACCGGCGGCGCGAGTGCGGCCTGGCTAAACGGGCCAGGGGTGCGCCCGGACTATGCGCTCACCCGGCAGAACGCGATCCCAGATCTGCTGGATCCGCACGGGAACGTGATCTGGCGTGAGCCGCCGGTGCTGCTCGACGCCAAATATTATCTGGCGGGGCAAGACCCTGAGCGCACGCACGGCGCGGTCAAGAAGCTGATCGGCGATATGACGCTGCTGGGTGCGTGCCAGGGCGTGCTCTTCTTCCCCGCGCTCCCCGAACCTCAGGTGCCAGGCCCCCACGCGTCGCGCCTGATCGAACGGCGCGCCGAGCGTCACCACGGCGGTGCTCCCATCCCGCTCCAGATCCACCTCTACCGCATCACTCCCTCGATGCCGCTCGCCGATCTGCAGAACCGGCTACGAGCGATGCTGGATCATATCAGTCGCCACATGGCCGAGCGGCCCAAGGAAATCAGGTGCGAGGGTATCTACCTTGATCCAGATACGATAAGCCCGGGCGGCAACCCAGTGCAGCGTGAGAAACAGATTCTCTGTCCCAAGCCGCATCTTGGCCCCGGAATATACGACCTGGTGCGCCCGGAAGATTGCCTGCGCACCCCCCAACTCTGCCACGTCATCGGGCAGGCCATCATTCCGCCCTATGTAGTGCGGATCACCAACGAGACCAACCTCAACCACCAGGCGGCTGATCTACGCACCCGCCACGAACAGCGCCTGCGTGAACACGAGGCCCATAGCGACGACGATCATGCGGCCCAGGCCGAGCAACTGCGTACCCACATCTTCACCGGAGTTGGCCGCACCGTCGAGCAGTACGTCAAACTCCGCGGCAACACCCACTCCATCGAAGAGCACCTGGAAGCCTGGGTCTTTGGAGCCTGCTGGCAGAAGCGTGTTGGCTGGGCGCTGAGCGCAGCCACCCGCGAGATGCTCAAGAGCGGCGAGTATGTCTGGCACGAATATATGCAGAGCGACGGACTCGAAGACTGGGCCGCGCCAGCGATCCAATACTGTCGCGCCCTTGAACTGGAACTACGACGACGCTTCTTCTTGCATACACCAAAAGCCTTTAAGGTCATGAAGGCGGGCTGGACAATTGGCACGCCAGTGCATGCATTAAAAAACCGGAAAACAAACCCAAACGCGGCATTGAACCTAAAGCTGCTATGCGCACGAGTCACACCCGAGCAACAGCGCAACCTAGTACAGCAACTCCACCGGCTCAAGACCGTACACAAGACCCGCAACCGTCTAGCGCACAGCAACGCCCTTGGCAAAGCCGAAGCGAGCACGCTCCGCTCACTCATCCTGGGCACCCGCGACCGCATCGGCATCCTCTGCTGGCTCGCCGAACACGTCCAGCCTGCACCCGAGCCAGAGCACACGTAAGGCCGAAGCAAGCGCCCCAAATGGTCTCCGGCACCCACACGCCCCCCCCGAGCGCGCATGCTTCGGCCCACCGGGGCCGCCGCGCCAGCGGGACATGGGCCGCAGCGAAGATTCCTCACTGCGTTCGGAATGACATTGATGGCGTTGGCCCCCCCGCTGCGCTCGCCGTGGCACCCCGCTGCGCTCGCCGTGGCACCCCGCTGCGCTCGCCGTGGCACCCCGCTGCGCCCGCCGTGGCACCCCGCTGCGCTCGCCGTGGCACCCCGAGCGGAGCGAGGGGTCTTCCATGGGCCGCAGCGAAGATTCCTCACGGCGTTCGGAATGACATGGCTGGCGTTGCCTCCCGCTGCGCTCGCCGGGGCACCCCGCTGCGCTTGCCGGGGCACCCCGCTGCGCTTGCCGTGTCACCCCGAGCGGAGCGAGGGGTCTTCCATGGGCCGCAGCGAAGATTCCTCACTGCGTTCGGAATGACATGGATGGCGTTGGCCCCCCGCTGCGCTCGCCGTGTCACCCCGCTGCGCTCGCCGGGGCACCCCGAGCGGAGCGAGGGGTCTTCGCTGCGCATCAGCGAAGATTCCTCACTGCGTTCGGAATGACATGGATGGCGTTGGCACCCGCTGCGCCCGCCGGTGTTTATGCTAATCTAAAACTGGCTCTCCCGCACTTTCCGTGCAGGAGGCGTCGCTTAGGAAGCGCGAGCGAGTACGCGGCGACGGAGCAGGTCAAACTTGGCTCGTCCATACATGCTGCGCTTGATCAGCTTCAGCCGATTCACCTGGCCCTCGACCTGTCCGTTGCTGGAGGGCGACGAGAGGGCGGCCACCACGGCCGCTTGGTCGCGTTCTAACCCAACGACAAAGCTCTGAAGCTCGGCAATCCCACTCGCGCGCGCTCGCTGAAGCCACCCATCAAACGCCGCAGCCGTGCGTTCCCGCACCATCTGGATGAACTCCTGCGCGAGATCAGAGGCCACCTCCACCGTGGGCGCTTGTTGGCAGAGGCGCTCAATGATGCCCTGCTCCTCCTGCGTGAGCTTTTCGGGACGACGAACCAGGAGCCAGGCGGCCTGCCGCGCGGACAACCGACGTTGCGCTGGTGGTTTCGGGCTTGGCGCTGATGCTGGGGGACGACCACGCCCGCGTCGGGGCGGGCCGTTCGGGTCAGGCTGCGGCACCAGGTGGCGATGCTGCGCGACCCAGCGTGAGACCAGCGCGCGTGAGCCACGGTAGCCGTGCTGCTCCCGCAATTCCCGCCAGAGCTGCATTCCGTTGTCCTGGCCGGCGGCTAATTGCGCTTCCAGATACGGAATGAGTGGAACTCCCGCACCTCCGTGGAACGTGCCTGTCGGCGGGCGCGCTGCTCCTAGCTCTGTTGCGCGGCCTTGTTCCGTGGAGACGAAGCTCCTGCTGGTTCAGCCGGTGGTTTCGCCTCAGCCGGTGCTTTCGCCTCCGGGGAGACCACCGGCTCGGCAGGAAGCACCGGTGGTGGATCGGAAGGTGGGGACTCTGGTCGGGTGGCTGCCACCAGCGCCTCTTGCTGCCCATCGAGCAGGCGTTGCAGCATCTCACGCACGTTTTGGAGCAAATGAAAGCGGTCGGCAACTTGGAGCGCATCGGGCGCACCGCGGCTGGCGCCCTCGGCATATTCGTTTGAGCGGTCGCGGGTCATGACCTCGACGCCAGGGTGATCCTTCAGCCACTGCGCGACCACCTCGGCGGAGCGTTCCTCGATCAGATCCACCGTCCGATGGGCTTCCAGGTCGACCAGGAGCGTGCCATAGACCTGACCTTTGCGCAGCGCGAAGTCATCGATGCCAAGGCAGCGCGGGGTTGGACGCGCATCCTCAGGCGTACTCCGGGCCAGACGAAGCAACGTGTCGGGGCTGAGGCCCATGCCCTGGCGCCGGGCCAGACGTGCCCCTGGTTCGCCGCCCACATCCAGGGCGAGTTGGCGCTGTTCTGCCCGCAGTCGGGTGGTTCGGCGCGCAGAAGGAATGGCCAGCCCCGGCACCGGCTCAGTGAAGGTGGTGCGACCACAGCCGAGAGTCGCACAGCGAAAGCGCCGAACGAGGTGTTCACCATGAATGCTACCACAGTGACCGTGCAGCCGTTTGGGAGCGAGCAGCCGTTGACCTTGGATCTTGCCGCCATCTACCAGCAGTTTCAACAGGTGCCGGATCTGCGCCACCGTCGGGGTGTCCGCTATCCCTTGGCGGTCAT
>NZ_LYXE01000007.1 GCF_002532075.1 Candidatus Chloroploca asiatica
GAGACTGCTGAAAAATGTGGCCTGCCGTGGTACGATGGACTCCACGCAAGGAGTGCGTTATGTTGAAGCCAACCTCTGCCCCAACGCTGAGTGACCACGATCATCAGGTGTTTGACGCGCTGGTGCCCGCCGACCATTATCTGCGTCAGGTGCTGCAGGTGGTCGATTTTGAGCGCTATCGGGAGACGATGGCCGCGTGCTATCACCCCACCGAAGGACGCCCGGCCGCCGATCCGGTGCTGCTGTTGAAGCTGGGCTTCCTGCAAACGCAGTACCGCCTGTCGGATCGCGAGGTGTGTACGCAGGCGCAGGTCAATGTCGCCTTTCGCCTCTTTTTGCAGGTGGGGCTGACGGCCTCCCTCCCGCATCCGAGCTTGCTGACCATCTTTCGCGCCCGCCTGGGTTGGAAGATCTACGCCCAAATCTTTGATGGGGTCGTCGCCCAGGCGCGCACGGCAGGCTTGGTGAAGGATCGCCTGCGGCTCAAAGACGCGACCCATATCATCGCCACCATCGCGATCCCCTCGACCATTCGGCTGGTGGCGCAGACCCGCGAGTGCCTGCTGGACGCAGCCGAACCCTTTGCTCCGGAGCGGGTTGCCGCGGAACGGGCGCACGCTCAGGCCATTCGCACCGCCACCAGTGACCTGTCTGGCGAGGAACGCCTGCTCCAGCGGGTCGCCCAGTTGCGCCAGATCGTGGACTGGGCTGATCAGGTCAGTGCAGGCCTGGGGCCATTGCCGCATCCCACACCCACGGATCGGCGTCTGTTTGCTGAGGCGCTGGCGCTGGCGCACACGATCCTCGCGGATCGTGATGATTCCACCGGAGGGGATCACATTGTCAGCCTCCACGACCCTGATGCCCGGCGGGGCAAGCACGGGGCGTTCTTCACCGGGTACCTGCTCGACGTGGCGATGGATGCCGACAGCCAGATCATCACCGCCCTGGAGGTGTTGCCCGCCAATGGCGATGAAGCCGCCGATGCGACGGACTTGATTCGCCATGAAGAAACCATTCACGGCAATGACGTGCAGACCCTGTCGATCGATAAGGCCGGGTTTCGTGGCGAACTGCTGCGGGAATGGCACGATCCGGACGGACTGAATCTGGAGGTGGTGGTGCCACCTGTTCGTGAAAAGCCCACGTCGTCCTTCACGGCAGAGGACTTTCAGCATGATGCCGCGCAGGGGACGTTGACCTGCCCTGGCGAGCAGACCACGACGCGCCGCATCCGGAACCACGTGGATACGGGCTGGAAGTATAGCTTCCGCCGCAGTGATTGTGCCACCTGTGCCTTGTTCGCCCAATGCCTGACTCGCCTGCCGAAAGCCACCGGGCGCCAGGTCGTGATCAATGATTACGCGGTGGAGTATGCGGCGGCGCGGGCATACGCAACCTCGGAGGCGTATCGCCAGATCCGGCGTGAGCATCCGGCGATTGAGCGCAAGCTGGCTGATGTGGTGCGCCGCCATGCGGGGCGCTGGGCACGCTATCGCGGTCGTGCCCGCGTGCGCATCCAATATCTCTTGACCGGGCTGGTGGTCAATATCAAACGTATGGTGCACCTGCTGGGGAACCCCGCCCCGTCCAGGGCCGCCCCGAGCGATGTTTATCCGGTAGCGGTTTAAACGCCTCGCTTCCCACCGGAAGCGGCACCGATGCAGGCGGTGGGCACAGACGATCTTTATCGGTTGGATGGGTATACCCATTGTTTCACCTGCTGTGGGTCGGACTTTTTCAGCAGTCTCC
>NZ_LYXE01000008.1 GCF_002532075.1 Candidatus Chloroploca asiatica
GCGGGTGCCCTGGCGGGTGCCCTGGCGGGTGCCCTGGCGGGTGCCCTGGCGGGTGCCCTGGCGGGTGCCCTGGCGGGGTGCATACACGGAAGATGCAATCGCCCTGCAGGTAGTGCCGACTTCCGTCGGCGTCCGGCTCAGCCGACTGAAGTCGGCACTACAGACCCGATGTTATAGTGGTGGCGAACGAGGCTGACACCCTCACTACGCAAAAGGCACCACCCAGATCCAGATCGTGGTCGCAATCGCCACCGTCCCGGCGATGACCAGCAGGTGGAAGATCTCGTGAAAGCCAAAGATGCGTGGCAGCGGGTTGGGCCAGCGGAAGGCGTAGATCAGTGCGCCAATGGTGTACATCAAGCCCCCGGCGATCAAGAGTAGCACTGGTTGAAATGAGATGGCCTGCACCATCTGGGGCAGGAGAATCAACGAGATCCAGCCCATGCCGATGTAGAGCAAGATTAACCCCCAGCGCGGCATACGGAGGGTGAAGAACGAGGCCGCCGCCCCCACCAACGCCAGGCTCCAAATAACCACAAGCAGGGCGATGCGCATCGTGCCATCAAGCAAGATAACCGCAATCGGCGTATAGGCACCAGCGATGAAGACAAAAATATTCGCGTGATCAAAGGTGCGCCAAAAGATGCGTTGGCGCTCAGGCCAGTTGCCGAGATGATAGATGGCGCTGACGGCATAGAGCAGGATCATGCTTAGCCCGAAGACCAGCAGAGCAAAAAAGCGCGGGTAATCGCCAAATGTCTGGATCAGGAGGATGACCGTGGCAATCAAGGCGGCGACGGCGCCGACCGCATGTGACCACCCCCGCAGTAATGGCTTGGGTGAAGATACAAGTGATTCTGATGATGACATAGTTCTTTCCAACACAACAGCGAAGCAACAAACACGTTTACATTGTAGCAGTCATCGTTGTGGGAGCAAGAGCAATATACGACCTCCCCCTCATTCGAGGTATGGGGCGTTGCAAAAGATGACGACGCCAGTATAATAGGCAGACAGTACGCCGGATTTGTCCC
This sequence comes from Candidatus Chloroploca asiatica, assembly GCF_002532075.1. Classification (GTDB taxonomy): domain Bacteria; phylum Chloroflexota; class Chloroflexia; order Chloroflexales; family Chloroflexaceae; genus Chloroploca; species Chloroploca asiatica. The sequence goes on from NZ_LYXE01000008.1 coordinate 1,035, forward strand.
CGCACAGCGTATGCTAAAGACGACTATTTTTTATGAACTCCTACGCTAATATCTTTTACAGCCAAATTTTACTTATTTCTGGAGGCATATCTTTTGTAATCATGCTCATTGCCTGGAAGCGGCGGCATTTTGTTGGTAGTGCTATGCCGATTGCGCTTTATAGCCTTTCGAGCGTGATTTGGAGTTGGACCTATGCCTTGCACTGGTCAAACGTCTTTCGCCCTTCCGAGTTCTTTTGGCTCGATATGACCTACGTTGGGGTTGTTTTGAGCGCACCTGCTTTGCTGATATTTGCCTTCTCCTATACAGGATTGCGGGAGTACGTAACCAAGCGGTGGATCGCCCGGCTTTTCATCATCCCTGTGCTGACCCTGATCTTGCTCTGGACAGACCCGCTTCACGGACTCTTTTTCGGTGGGATGCGGGTCTATGGCGATTCTATGATCTATTCTGGTGGAGTTGGCTTTTGGCTCAATGTTCTTTTTCTTTATAGCTGTGTTATTATCGCCCTTGTTGTGCTGCCCCAGGCTTTTTTTCGCTACCCACGCAGATATTTTAGTCAAGTGGGCGTGATCTTAGTGGGCGTTTCTCTTCCTTTCACCGCCAACATTCTTGCCTTTTCAGGCATTCACCCCTTTCCTGGGATGGATTTGACCCCGCTTATTTTTTCTGTTACGGGCCTCTTTATCGCTGTCGCTATTTTTCGTTATCATTTTTTGGATATCATGCCCGTCAGTCGTAATGTGATCTTTGAAATCAACAAGAATGCAATCTTTATTTTGGATCATAAAAAACGAGTTGTGGATGCTAATCAATCCTTTAGGGATATTTTTGATTATCAGAACACTGATCTTACAGGTAAAGAGCTGAACGAAATTTATGAGCGATTGCCAGGCTTGCCACATCCTTCTTTTGAAGCGGATGGCGAGACCTTTGATTTTTTGATGGACAGGGGTGAAAAACGATTTTTCAAGATGTCTGTGTATGTACTCAAAAAAGAGAAACATGGCACTGATGGGTATATTTTATCCATCAGTGATATGACAAAAGAAAAGGAAACCGAGGCACAATTAATTTCAGTCAACGAAGCAATGAAAATGCAGCTAGAACGAGTAGAGGTATTGCAAGCAAAACTTCGTGAGGAAGCCATTCAGGATCATCTGACCGGTCTGTATAATCGCCGCTATCTTCACGAGATTTTAGTTCATGCCCTACCCCATGCAGAGCGAGAACATGCGCATGTTGCCTTTATTCTTTTTGATATTGACCATTTTAAAAAAATCAACGACAAATATGGGCACGATATTGGTGACGAAGTGCTGCGTGCTTTTGGTAAAACCTTGCAGGAAAATATTCGTAAAGGGGATATTCCCTTCCGTTTTGGTGGCGAAGAATTTCTTCTGTTGATCTCTGATGCAAGCAGAGAAGATATTACCAGACGTGCGGATGCGATAAGGCTGATCGTGCAAGAGAGTTTTTTTGTACCGGAAAATAAAAGTATTCGCGTGACCATTTCAGCTGGGATCGCAACGTTTCCGGAAGATGGCAGGGATATGGATAGCCTCTTCAAAGTAGCCGATCGTCGGCTTTATCTTGCGAAAGAAGCCGGTAGAAATCGTATCTGTGATCGGTGTGCTGAAGTTTATCACCGAGAGTGACGGCTCCCAAGCCTAAAAACAATCGTCGTTGGCTTTGCCCACGGTTCGGCTCGGGGGCGAGCGGATGATGCTGGCGGCGGCTAAACTTGGTGATCGCCTGGAACTGCCCTCGCAGCGCGTCAATCTGTTGCTGGCCGAGCTCGGTTGGATCGAGCGCAAGGGTTCCAACTGGTATCCTACGCCGCAGGGCCAGGCTCTTGGCGCAAGGCCAAGATCACGATCTACCAACGGCACCAACTCCACCTGATCGAACTGACCGACGAGCATAATGGAAGACCCCTCACGTTCGTGCGGGGTGACATGGCTCTTGGGGGTAGGTTTTTCATATGACGTGCGGGTCATGACCATCCCAAGGCATCCTCCGTGTCACCCCGCTGCGCCCGCCGTGTCACCCCGAGCGGAGCGAGGGGTCTTCCATGCGCCGCAGCGAAGATTCCTCACTCCGTTCGGAATGACATGGATGGCGTTGGCACTCCCGCCGTGCGTCCTTGCCACCCCAAGGCCTCCGCCGTGTCACCCCGCTGCGCCCGCCGTGTCACCCCGAGCGCCCGCCGTGTCACCCCGAGCGGAGCGAGGGGTCTTCCATGCGCCGCAGCGAAGATTCCTCACTCCGTTCGGAATGACATGGATGGCGTTGGCACTCCCGCCGTGCGTCCTTGCCACCCCAAGGCCTCCGCCGTGTCACCCCGCTGCGCCCGCCGTGTCACCCCGAGCGCCCGCCGTGTCACCCCGAGCGGAGCGAGGGGTCTTCCATGCGCCGCAGCGAAGATTCCTCACTCCGTTCGGAATGACATGGCTGGCGTTGGCACCCGCTGCGCTCGCCGTGTCACCCCGAGCGGAGCGAGGGGTCTTCGATGACGATCAGTGCAGATTCCTCACGGCGCCACGCCGTCCGGCGACGTCATAATCTGCGTGCCCGGGTCTTCGATGACGATCAGTGCAGATTCCTCACTGCGCCTGCGGCTTCGTTCGGAATGACCGCAGAGGCGTTGCGATCCCACCATGAGGTTTGTTGCTCAGGAGCGAAGCGAAGGGTCTCGGGCGTTCCGACGGCACCGATGCTTCGCTGCGCTCAGCATGACAATGCGGGGGTACGAACCGTAATTGGTATAAGACCATCACCCACGCAATCGATCGCCTTTGCTGAGGCATTTTCGATTGCATCGGTGCATGCGAAAGACCCTCTGGTTGGATGTTCGCCTGCGTGCGTGCGTGCTTTGCGTAGCATAGCACGCACCGAGGCGGTCGCCAACAAGCGCCGAGTCCCCTGAACGATGGCCTTGCTGATGAGGAATATGCAGTCTTGCATCGGGTCTATGGTAGTGCCGACTTCAGTCGGCTGAGCAAAAAGCCGACTGAAGTCGGCACTACCGGATTTCATGCTTGATCTTCATCATAGCCGGGCAACGGTTTACCGCCCCAGCCATGGCAGATAGACCCGTTCATCGGGACCTGTGACCCACAGCGGATCATAAGGGCGGAACCTGACATTGTCGGGGAAACCATAGTTTGTTCTTGCCTGCTGATCCCGCTTCCCCGCTTGCGGCACCCGTGCTATGCTGAGGGTATCGCCACAGCGCCTATCTACGTGCTGGCCCTGCCACCTGCTGGTGAGGGCTAGCCGGACGTGCGCTGTCGCCCCAGTACTCTGTCGGTCTGGGCCCCAAAAGGCTTGACACATTTCACATTACGCACGAGCAGGTCAAGGGTCGCGGGGCGATCCGGCAGCGCACACTGTTGCGCTGGGATCAAGCCTGCCAGTTCGTTTGTCCGCCACCTCGGCGGCGCGAAAGGAAACCCCCATGAGTTCTGACCCTCGTGTGCTTGGGCACGCCCATACCGCTGATCGGCATCGCAAGAGTGGACAAAAGGCCCGTCTGCGGGCGCTGATTGCCTTGACCCTCATTGTGCTCTGGATCCTCGCTGCCCTTACTGGTTTCCTCCTGTATGTTGCGCCGGCAGGCCCGCACTCGGGGGGGCTCATTATGTTCATCCTGACCAAAGCCCAGTGGGCCAACGTTCACTTCTGGCTCAGCGTTGCGGCAAGCTTGGTCACGATGATGCACATTGTCATCGACTGGAAGGCTCTCACCGGGTGTGTACGCTTCCTGACCAGTGTTGAGCGCAAGCCGATGCCGTAGCGTTTTATGCAGAGGAGCCTGCGATGAACACGAAACAGCAACGCGACCTCTCAGTCTCGCTGCTACGCGCTAATTTGGTCGCGCTGGGCATTGGCCTTCCCATCGCGCTAGCGCAGATCAGCCTCTTCGTCTTGCTGCACGGCGGGCTCGAGGTGACGGTCACGTTGCCGGGGGCGCTGCTGTTCTTCGCGGTGATGCTCGTCAGCATTGTGGTGCATGAACTGATCCACGGGCTGACCTGGCAGTTCGCGAGCAAGAGCGCAGCCACGCGCGTCACCTACGGCGTCCAATGGAAAATGCTGACGCCCTATGCCCATCTGGAAGGCCCTATTGACATCGGTGCCTACCGGCTCGGGGGGCTGATGCCTGGGCTGGTGCTGGGCCTCATCCCCTACGCGCTGAGCCTCATCATGGGCAACGGAACCCTGTTGATCTTCGGTGTGATCCATACCCTTGCGGCCGGCGGCGATTGGCTCGTTCTATGGCTGCTGCGCCGGGTCAGGCCAGGGACGCTGGTGGAGGATCACCCGTCGCGGGCGGGGTGCTACGTGCTTGATATGGAGGGGACGCCAAGCTAAGGCTTGCAGTGACGGCTCCGCTCAATGATCCAAGGAAGCAACTAATGGCCCATATTGATCCCGCGGTGGCCTATCAGCACCCAGCCGAAACCGTTCTCGTCGCCCTTGACAGCGACGCCATCAATGGCCTTGCTACTGAGGAGGCGCACCGACGCCTCGCTCAGCATGGCCCCAACATGCTCCAGGCCGAAACGCCAACCCCAGCCTGGCGACGGTTCCTGGCTCAGTTTCAGAACGTGCTGATCGGACTGCTGCTGATTGCTGCGGCGACCTCGCTGGCGCTCTGGGCTTATGAAGGCGCTACATCGGTGCCCTACGAAGCCCTGGTGATCTTCGCGATCGTGCTCTTTAACGGGGTACTGGGCTATGTCCAGGAGGCGCGGGCGGATCGCTCGGTCGCGGCACTGCGCGCAATGACCGCAGCCGAGGCGTCTGTGCTGCGTGATGGGCAACTCCAGCGCGTGCCGACCCGCGACCTGGTGCCCGGCGATATTATGCAGATCGAAGCGGGCGACACGATCCCCGCCGACGGGCGCTTGACTTCTGCCATCGCGCTCCAGGTCGCCGAAGCCTCGCTCACCGGTGAGAGCCTGCCGGTCGCGAAAGACAGCGACCCGCTTCCCCAGGAGCTCAGCATCGGCGATCGCAGCAACAGTGTGTTCAGCGGCACAGCTGCCAGCTACGGTCGTGGCCGTGCGGTGGTGACTGCGACCGGTATGCACACTGAAATGGGCAAGATCGCGGGGATGCTGCAGCAGGCTACACGCGACCCGACGCCGCTCCAGCGGGAACTCGATCGCACGGGCAAGCTGCTAGGTCTGATCGTCGTGGTTATCGCGGTGGTGATGATCGCAATGATCGTCGTGATCGATGGGATCCGCGATCTGAACGGGCTCGTGGAAGTGCTCATCCTGGGGGTAGCGTTGGCCGTGGCCGCCGTGCCCGAGGGCCTGCCCGCCATCGTGACGGCGGTTCTGTCGCTGGGCATGCTGCGCATGGCCAGGCGCGGAGCGATCATCCGCAAGCTGCCCGCAGTCGAGACGCTTGGCTCGGCCAACATCATCGCGTCTGATAAGACTGGGACGCTGACCAAAAATGAGATGACCGTACGCACGATTGTGACTGCCAGCGGGCGCGTAGAGTTGCGCGGCACAGGCTATGCCCCCGAGGGCGAGTTGTGGCAGCATGATCAGGTTCTGGGCGACGATGCGCTACGTGCTGAGGTGACGACCCTCCTCCGTGCCGCCGATCGCGCGAACAACGCGGTGCTCCAGGAGCACGAGGGGCGCTGGGTGATTCAGGGCGATCCCACTGAAGGGGCGCTCATCGTCGCCGCGCGCAAGGCAGGTCTCACCGACGCAGCTCTTAACGCACGCTTTCCGCGGGTTGGCGAAATGCCGTTTTCGTCGGAGCGCAAGCTGATGAGCACTGTCCATACTGATGCCGAGCACCCCGAGCATCTGCTCGTCTTCACCAAGGGTGCCCCCGGCATCCTGCTGGCCCGATGCCAGGAGGAGTGGATGGATGACGGGCTACATCAGCTGAGCGAGGAGCGTCGGGCGCACATCCTTGCGGCCAATGCAGAGCTTGCCGATGCCTCCCTGCGCACGCTGGGGATTGCCTTTCGCACCCTTCCGCCAGATGCGCTTGCCAACCCCGAGGCGTTGAATGAGCAGATCGAGCAGAAGTTGGTATTTTTGGGACTGGTTGGCATGATCGACCCACCCCGAGTTGAGGCCAGGGCCGCCATCGCGCTAGCCAATGGTGCCGGCATCCGCACCATCATGATCACTGGCGATCACCCCCAGACCGCAGCGGCCATTGCGCGTGAGCTCGACATCGCCACATCGTCTGCTGCAATCACGGGCGCGGAGTTGGAGCGCATGTCAGATGAGAAGCTCAGGACCGTCGTACACGAGGCGTCGGTGTATGCCCGTGTCGCCCCAGAGCATAAGCTGCGCATCGTCAAAGCCCTGCAACAGAACGGCGCGGTGGTGGCGATGACCGGGGATGGCGTGAATGACGCACCTGCGCTCAAAGCGGCCGATATTGGGGTGGCGATGGGCATTAGCGGCACAGATGTCTCGAAGGCAGCCGCCGATATGATCCTGACCGACGACAACTTCGCCACCATCGTGGTAGCCGTAGGCGAGGGCCGCTCAATCGTTGCCAATATCCAAAAGTTCCTGCGCTTCCTTCTGTCGAGCAACATCGGCGAGGTGTTGACCATGTTTGGGGGCGTCATGCTGGCTGACATGCTCGGCCTGACAGCCAGCGGCGATAGCGCGATCATCGCCCCACTGCTCGCCATCCATGTGTTGTGGATCAACCTGGTGACTGACGGCGCTCCCGCGCTTGCGCTCGGTCTCGACCCTGCCGACCCTGCGGTGATGCAGCAGCAGCCCCGCGCACAGGGCAGCGGGATCATCACGCGCACGATGTGGTTTGGGATCGGTTTCGTCGGCGTCATTATGGCCGTTGGAACGCTTCTGGTGCTCGACGCCTCCTTGCCGGGCGGCCTGATCGCCGGCTCAGGCACCATGGCCTATGGCCGGACGATGGCCCTCACGACGCTGGTGCTCTTTCAGATGTTCAACGTCTTTAACGCACGCTCGGACACGCACAGCGCCTTCTATCGGCTCTTCCACAATAAGTGGTTGTTTGGCGCCGTCGCCTTATCGCTGATCCTCCAGGTTGCGGTGATCTACGTACCGCTCTTGCAGCGGGCCTTCGACACCGTGCCTTTGCAAGGCAGCGACTGGCTGATCTGTGTGCTAGTTGCCAGCAGTGTGCTCTGGCTGCGCGAACTGAGCAAGGCGGTCTGGTATCTAGGCCGTCTGGCTGGGGGCATGGGCAGCAAGCGGGGAGAGACGCAGGCGACGAGCTCATCGGAGCCACAGGGTCTCTCCTGACAAGGTCAGGGAAATGGCGCTCAGGTGCGCGGCCTTGCCCGCTAGAACACCCGCGCTGCGCGTGCTATGCTGGATCATACTGCCCGCCTTGCACGATCGGCCCGACCACGTGCGCACTCCCCTTTTCCGTGATGCCCTTCCCCTGAGCTACCGCTGATCTTCTGCCCTCGGGCTGTGTGTCGTGCGGTGGGCGGTGAGCGCTATGCGCTGGACTAGGCATGTAACAAGCTACAAAGAAAGAAGATACCTTGAAAGAGAACTCGATGGGCATAGGCATCGCCATTGGAGTAGGCTTGGGACTCGCTTTGGGGGTTGCAATGAATAATATTCCTATCGGGCTTGCGTTGGGTGTAGCGATTGGCACGGCGATTGGTACGAGCCTCGATCAGAAGCGCAAGCACAGTGACACGGCGAAACACGATGCGCCCGAAGAACCGCCCATCTAGAACTAATACGTTTTCAAGAAGCTCACACGAAGGGTTGCTCACCTACGCTCAAAACGTTGCGCCTTTGCGTCAAAATAACCGCCTTCTTTACAAGGTATTGCATCTAGAAAAGTTATCTGGTTTTGATTACAAAAAGAGAGGCTTGTATGCATATGCTACATAGACTCACGTTGCTCGTCTTGCTGGGCCTGGCCTTCAGCGGCTGTGTTACGGTTAATCTGGGCATTGGCCAGCTCCGGGGTTCAGGGAATGTCACGACTGAAACACGCGAGGTCGGCGCTTTCACCGCGATTGATGTCGCTGGTGTGGGCGAGGTCGTGATCACCCAGGGCGACACTGATGGCCTCACGGTGGAGACCGACGACAACCTGCAGGCGGTTGTGTTGGGTGACGTGCGTGACGACACGCTCTACCTGGACATTAAAGCCGACCAGGGCTTTAGCGACGCCACCCGCGTCATCTTGACGGTAACGGTCAAGACCCTCACGGCAATCAACTTCTCGGGCGCAGGTTCGGTCAGCGTACACGGTTTTAGCGGCGAGCAATTGACGGTGAGCCACTCGGGCGCGGGGCCGATAAGCATCGGCGGCACAGTGCTAGAGCAACACGTGAGGCTCAGCGGCGCGGGCAACTACGATGGCGCTGCCCTCGTCAGCGAGCGGGCGACAGTCGATCTCAGCGGGTTCGGCAGCGTGGTGGTGAACGTGAGCGAGCGGCTCGACGCGACGATTAGCGGTGCGGGTAGCATTGCGTACATCGGCAACCCTGAATTGCACGAACAGATCAGCGGCGTCGGCTCGATCCGGCAGCGCGCACCATGAACGCCACTGCTTCTACCGCACCGCAACTCCGGTTGCTGGTTCGGCGGCACGCGCTGTGCTCTTCACCTGGTTCTTCAACCGCACGAAGGGCAACCTCTGGCTCGTCGTATTGTTGCACACCGCCGTCAACAACACTGCCGGGTTCTGGCTCCCGGTCACGATAGGCGTATACGCTGCAATGCTCATCATGACGGTGACGCTGATCATCACGGATCGCATGTGGCGCCTGCGGCCCCCTCAGCACGCAACGGCGCATGCCTATTCACACATAACATAACGAGGAGTATTTTTATGCCAAGCTTCAAGTCCGACCGACAGATCCAGGACGACGTACGCGACGAGCTCACATGGGATCCGGAGGTCACCATCACCGATATCGGCGTCACGGTGAAGGATGGCGTCGTGACGCTGCGCGGGGCCGTCGTGCTGTCTAGCGAGAAATGGGCCGCCGAGCGCGACGCGCTGCGGATCGGCGGGGTGCGCGGCTTGATGAATGAGCTCACGATCGAGCCCGTTAGGGGCCAGCGCTACGCCGACGATGAGATCGCGCGCCATCTCGCCGACGCGCTGCACTTCGACTCGTCGGTGCTGAGCGACTGCATCCAGATCACCGTCGAAGACGGCTGGGTGACGCTGCGTGGCACCACCGACTGGTACTACCAGCGCAGTGCCGCCGAGGCCAACGCCTGGCGGATCGCGGACGTCAAGGGTGTGGACAACGAGATTACGATCGTACAGCCGCATGTATCGGCGAGCGATATCGAAGCGGGGATCAGGAAGGCGCTGGATCGCAGCGCCGCGATTGATGCGAGCGCGATTGCTATCTTCGTCGAGGGCTCGCATGTGACGCTGGCCGGCACGGTCCAATCCTGGGCCGAGTTCAACACCGCCAGGGATGTGGCCTGGCGCGCAAAAGGGGTGACAACGGTCGCCAATGATATCGTCATCCGGGAATGATAGGGCATGATGCTCTATGCCACTGCTCCGGGCTATGCGTATCAGCGCGACCAGGATATCGTCATCGCACTTGCGCCCTTTGTCTGCATCAGCGCGCTAGTCGTGCTGGCGATGTGGGCCTTTGCAGGAACCGCATGGGTGCCGCTCCTTCCCGCTAGCCACGCTGCCATCGCACGAAGGGCAACCTCTGGCTCGTCGTGCTATTGCACACCGCCGTGAACAATGCCGCTGGGTTCTGGCTGCCGGTCACGATAGGCGTGTACGCTATAATGCTGATCATAATGGTGACGCTGATCATCGCGGATCGCAAGTGGCGCAGGCGGCCATCCGAGGGCGTAACGCTGCCGGCAAAAGGGCGAGCTGAAGCATTGGATCATACTAAGAGGAACACGATGAATCTCCCACGCTTTGTCGAACGCCACCCGTACTGGTTCGTGGCGATCCTAGAAATTATCGTCATTGTCGTGTATCTGATGGCCGGTACCATCGCATATGTCGCCGATCTCTCCAATCTGGCTATCACTGGCATTGCCAATAGTACCCTGAGTGTGCTGGTCATCGGTGCCCTGAGCGTGCTGGGATGGTGGCGTGCGGTCGGCTTCACGCGACCTGCGCACCCACGTCACCTGCTCTTTTTTCTGCCTCTCTTGCTCCCCGTCCTGCTTAACCTCGGCGTAGGTCTAGACGTACCAAGCCTGGTGCTCTTCACACAGTTGCTGATCCTTGCGTTCCTGATTGGCTTTGCCGAAGAGACCATCTTTCGTGGGCTGATGCTCAACGCGCTGAAGGCACGCGGCCTCTGGCAGGCGGCGATGATCACCTCGCTCTTGTTTGGCCTATCCCATTCGCTAAATCTGCTTTCAGGCAAGAGTGGTGCCGATATCCTGATTCAGGTCGCCTATGCCCTGGCGGTTGGCTTTGCCTTTGCCGCATTGGTGCTCAAGCAAGGCATGCTCTGGCCGCTGATCGTTGCCCATGCGCTGATCAACTTTACGAGTTTTATCGGCAAGGATACCCTTCCAGCTTTCTGGAACACCGTTGCTGGCGTAGCGCTTACGTTCATGTTCATGTCGTATGGTTTGTACATCATGCGACAGCAACGCGATGAGCCGATATGATATGCGCAGATGCCCCAGCCGAGACTGCGAGTCTCCTTTTCGCCCTCGGCATTACTCACGCCTACAATACCTTTGCCCCGCCATGTGCGGGCGAGCCAACCGCGCCGCCACTGACCCGGAACGGTCGCGAAGGAACCCCAGCGGGTGGCGGTGGCGGCCCAGCAGCAGCCTGGCACCGCATCCTGACACTGACAGGGTAATCCTGACCTGCTAAACACAGTTCGCCTGCTACCTGAAGGCTGTTCCGATCCCTATACTTAAGTGGTACCACTAAGAAAGGAGCATAATCATGCTTAACTTCTTCCTATGGCTGCTGTTTGGAGCGATCATCGGGTGGCTGGCAAGTCTGGTGATGCGAACGAATGCTCAACAGGGTCTGTTGCTGAACATCGTCGTCGGCATCGTCGGCGCGTTCCTCGGCGGGCTGGTCTTCAACTTTATGGGGATCGGTGGCAGCAACATTAACACAAATGACTTCAGCCTGGGCGCCCTCCTCGTCTCGTTCATCGGGGCGATCATTCTGCTGGCGATCGTCAATCTGGTGCGCCGCGGGAGTGTTCGCTAAGCCCTGTGCGACCTACGCTCACGCTTTGGAGATACGGGGTGAGCAGCGAGCGTCCAGGGTTCAAAGGCAATACCTTGCAAAGAAGGCGGTTGTTTTGACGCAAAGGCGCAAAGTTTTTCGCGTAGGTGAGCTTAAACCTTCGCGCCTTCGCGTGAGCTTATTTGAAAAGTATTGGGTTTAAAGGTACGCGGCCCGAGCACGCAGGCACTGGTGCGCAGTATCGACGCAACGGGTAGCAGAGGTTTGACAATAGGGTGTGTGCAGCAATTGGATGAAAGGATTCGAATCATGGATAATGAAACTGAGCGGGCGAAGGGCAAGGTAACGGAGATCAAAGGGGCGGTGAAGGAAAGCATTGGCGATCTGATCGGCAACGAACAGATGCAGGCGGAAGGCTACGTTGAGAAGGTCGAAGGCCAGAACCGCCAGGCCGTAGCCAAGGCGGGAGAGCAGGCCAAAGGCATCAGCGAGGAGATTAGTGGCAAGGCCGAAGGCACGGTCGGCAAACTGATCGGCAACGAACAGATGCAGGTGGAAGGCAAGGCGAAAGAACTGAAGGGCGAGGCCCGTCAGAAGGCAAACCAGTAGAAGCGTACGGTGGAGGCGCAGAACGGCAGGCTGCCATCGTCCCAGGGGACGTCCGGGCGGTTATAGCAGTGCCGGAATCAGCAGAGACCGCAGGGCGATTGCATCTTCCGTGTATGCACCCCGCTAGGGCACCCGCAAGGGGTGCCCGTACACCGGGCCCGGCCCCCGGCCCCCGGCCCTGTAGGGGCACCCCTTGCGGGTGCCCCGTTGGTGGCGGGTGCCCCGTTGGTGGCGGGTGCCCCGTTGGTGGCGGGTGCCCCGTTGGTGGCGGAGGCCGCCGGCCCTGTAGGGGCACCCCTTGCGGGTGCCCCGCCAGGGCCGCAGGGTACACTACTTACGCCCAAGTTTGCCGCGTACATAGCCAACTAGGGCGGCAAACGGCAACACCGAGCGCGGCAAAAAGCCGATCCGCCAGAGGCCGCCGTGGTTGGCGCCGTCCATCAGCAGTTCGAGCGGATGCATCAGCGGCACCCCGGGATCGGCGACACAGTGACGACAGCGCAGATCATGCACCCAGAGCGCGGCCATAATGGCCCGCGTCGTTTCGGGCGCAAAGACCTCGATCCCAAAACGATCGGCCCCATTGTAGCCAGCCTTCAACGCCGGATTCTTGATCACCGAGCGCGTCATCGTTGAAGGGGTGACATTGATCGCCACGCGCTGACCTGCGGCGCGCGCCGTGATCGCCCGCCACTGCTGGAGCCGCTTGGCAAGAGCGTAGTTCGGCCCTTGTTCAATGACAATCCCGTCAACAATGCCATAGTGTCGCCCGTTGCCACCATCACGTAGCGTCGTGACGTGCGGTTGCAAGAGTCGCCCGCCACTCAGCGTCCGCCCGATCTGGGTGAAAAGCCGCCCGGCTACACCGCGACTGGCAAAGCGTTGCATCGCGGCGCGAGCCGGCTCTTCGGGTACCGCAAAAACATCAGCTGGGGTCGCCATATACATCAAGGTTGTCGTGGGTTGCGTCGCACTAATCTGGGCGATGATCGCGTCCATCGCCAACGAGACCCGCAGGTGCCGTTCGCCATCAAGATAGGCAATTGCGCCAAGATCAAGCGGCTGCTCCAGGGTTTGCAACCACGCAATTAGCTCGGGCGTCTGGGTCAGCAAATTCGCCCCGGCCAGGCCCGTCCAGTTCGCCGTTGGTGTTCCGGGCGGTACCGCCTGGCTGACAGGTGCGATCAGACGAGCGTTGCCCTCGCTCACCAGGCGCACAAGGTTCGCCCAGCGCGCCTGATCAGGCAAGTCAATGGCAACAATCGTCGCCCGCCAGCGGGCCAGCATCGCCAGCGGCCCCGCCTCCGAAGCAGCGCCAAGCAGCACCAGCGTGCGATCCGAGAGATCGAACCACTCGGGGTGCTCATTGACCCGGCGCAGCGCACGGGCATGACTCGGCTCAATAATGCCGGCCTCTTCCCAACGGGCAAGCTGAGCGAGCAACGCCTCGCCACGCAACTGCTGACCACGATACGGCAGCGACCAAGGTTCAACCTCAGGCGAACCCTGACCTTGCACCTCAACCGTCGCAAAGGCATTGGGTAACGGGTCATCGAGTGCCTCGGCAAAGGGACGAGCCTGACCATTGCGCACAAACTCGATCTGTTGCCAGGCCGCGGCCAGGCCGGCCTCGGCAAGCGTCAGCGCCGCACCAGGATACGCAATCCCAGCTTCGGTCAGGGCACGCATATGGTGCGGATACTGCTTACGCCAATTCGCCTCAGTACGAACCGCCTGGGCCGCAAGCGGATCAACCGGCTCAAGGGCGGCACTACAGATCGCCTTATTCACCCTCGTCGTACTGCGTTCACCGTCGGCACCGGGCACAAACTGGATTCCCTCAAGATCTGATATTGACATGGGCTCTCTCAACCTGGCAAAAAGAGATGATCAGGCAAGCCTGTAGGCTGAATTATACCAAGTCTTGACGCAAAGGCGCGAAGGGTTGTTTGACGCAAAGGCGCAAAGGCGCGAAGGGTTGATGGAACGGCATGCCCAGCTTTGCGCCTTGGCGCCAACTATCGGCGCGGCGACTGCGCGGGGACATGCTGGTCAAAAAAGTCAGCGACGCGGGCGAGATACCGTTCGCGTTCCGTCGCGAAGTTCTGAGCGTGACCTGACCCGGGGATGAGCCAGAGTTCGGCACTCGGCAAGGCCGCCGCCAGGCGTTCGGCATGGTCAGGTAAGATCAGCGCATCGTCGAGACCGTGAATAATCAGCACTGGCCGTGGGCCAAGGCGTCGCATCGTCTCCAGAGCAGCATTGGCTTCAAGATCAATACCATACCGGGCACGCGCCACAAAGAGGGTCGTTGAGAGGAAAAACTCGGGCAACCGCAAGTTTCGCGTCCATTGCCGCTGCACAACTTCCTGAATGACAGCCGGCGTGCCATCAATGACCAGCGCAGCCACTTCGGGGTCATCGGCGAGTGCGCGGATCGACGCCGCGCCGCCCATCGAGACGCCAAAGACACCCAAGTGATCGGCGGCAAAGCCCTCGGCGCGGAGCCAATCGAGCGCCCCGGCGACATCGTCGTGCTCGACGGTACCAAAGCCAATCGGCGCCGCATCGCTCGTGCCGTGCCCCCGCAGATCAATGGCAAGCACCGCAAATCCGCGCTGATGCAGCGCCGCAGCGAGTTCGCCCAGGCCGCCGCCAAACTCAGATGAACGACTACTCGTATGCCCATGCACCATCACCAGCGCCCGCGTACTGCCAGGGTTGGGGATGTACCATCCCGCCAATTCAAGCCCCGGTGTCCGTGAGGGAACACGAACTTCACGAAAGTCAAGTCCAAACTTCGCTGGATTATTGTTGGGATCAAACGTACGCGGGGCCACCGTAAAAATCGCCGCCGCATACACCGCTAACCCCAAATAGATTGCACCAGCTAGCAGCAGGGCCAGAAGGAGCCGCATTGCTCGTTGCATTGATCGAGTTGTTTTGTCTATAAATGATGAACTGAAACACCCTAACCATGGTAACACAACATCTGCGCCTCTGCGTCTCTGCGTTAAAAAAACTAGCTCTTTTAACGCAGAGGCGCAGAGGCAGAGAGACGCAGAGCACTCAGACCGCTAACTGTCCCCCCTTCGCGCCTCCCCGTCTCCGCGCCTCTGCGTTAAATCCTCCCCGTCTCCGCGTCTCTCACCCCTCTTGGAGACTGCTGAAAAAGTCCGACCCACAGCAGGTGAAACAATGGGTATACCCATCCAACCGATAAAGATCGTCTGTG
>NZ_LYXE01000009.1 GCF_002532075.1 Candidatus Chloroploca asiatica
ATCCTGCCCGATACCGTGGTCAAGTTTGCGCAACACTCCGGCCTCTGGGTGGACGGCAGCTTGCGCGCCGAGGGCACCGCCGGGGCGCCGATCTTCTTCACCGACTGGCGTGATGATACCGTTGGCGGGGATGCCAACAATGATGAAGGAGCGACGGTACCTGCCAGCGGTTGGTGGCGGGGCCTGTATGTGCGGAATGCGGGTGACGCAACCCTGACCCATGTCACCATCGCCTATGGCGGTTACTGGGATAGTATGGGTATGCTCAAAACCGGTACCGGTGACCTCACCCTCCAGCACAGCACCATTCGCGCTACGGGTGGCGATGGCCTGCGCTTGAATGGCAGCACCGGGGCACATACGCTAGTGCGCAATCAGTTGACGAACAATGCGACGGGTATCCTGGTGCAGAACCAGGCCGAGACGCTGGTGGTCAGCAATCATCTGATCGAGGGCAATACCAATTTCGGCGTGCGCAATGTCAGTTCGGCTGACGTGGATGCGCGCAGTACCTGGTGGGGCGATGCCGCTGGCCCGCGTCACGCGAGCAATCCCGACGGCCTGGGCGATACCGTGAGCGATGGCGTCCTCTTTACGCCGTGGCGCACGACGCCGAGCAGTGGGCAAATCCTCGCCCCACGGCGCGATGGCACCCTCGTCGCCGGAGACTGGCTGCGCTTTAGTGGTTCCACCGTGGATGATGCACAGGCCACCTATCGCTGGACCTTTGGCGATGGCCGCAGCTTTGCGACCCGCACCCCGGGGTTGATCGCCTTCCCCAATCCGGGGGTAATCACCGTCACCTATACCGCGACCAGCGACGGCAGCGACGACCCGTATCCGGATCTGCAGACCTTTACGGTGGTGCCAGATACGGGCAACCTGCCCGACCTGGTGCTCACCCAGGTGACGGTGCCAATCACCCTCGCTGTCGGCCAGCCAGCCAGCCTGAGCTACCGCGTCCAGAATACCGGTCAGGGTGCCGCTGGCCCCACCTGGCAAGACGCGGTCTATCTCTCGACCGACGCCCAGCTTGACCGCACCGATCAACTGCTCGGTTCCGTCGCCAGCAATCGCACCCTCGCCCCTGGAGAAAGCTACGAGCAGACGCTGCTCGTGACGCTGCCCACCCTGGAGGAGGGCAGCTACAACCTGATCGTTGTCATCAATGACACCTGGCAGGTGTTGGAACTGCGGCGGCTCAACAACGAGCAAGCCACCCTGATTACCGCCCAGGTTCCCGCGCTGCAAGCGGGGGTGGATCAGGCGGGAACCTATCCGACCGGACGGGTCGAACACTTCTATCGCCTGAACGCCACGGGTGACGGGCAGCATCTCGTGCTTGATGCGAGCCGGGTGCCCACGACCCTGGAGGTCTTGCTCCGCTTTGGGGCGTTGCCAACGCGAGGCACGTATGATGAGCGCATCAGTGGCGGCGAGCGGCTTGTGGTACCGGCCGCCACCGCGGGCCAGTGGTACCTGCTGATCGCGGGCAACGCGACCACCGATGGCAGCTACACGATCCAGTATGACCTCACCGCGCTCGCCCTGACCGGCAGTGCCCCGGCGCGCCAAGGCACCCAAGCCGACCTCGAACTCGCCCTCACCGGGGCGGGCTTCCTGAGCCCGCTGGAGATCGCGCTCGTCGGGTCGACCGGCACGGTCTATGAGGCGCAGGACGTTGACGTGGACAGCTCCACCGCCGCACGGGCGACCTTCCCGGCGGGCACCGTGCCAGCGGGCGTCTATGGCGTCCGGGTAACGCACCACGCACAGACGGCCACGCTGCCGACGGCCGTCACCCTCATTGAAGGTGGCACCGCCAAACTCGACCTCGACCTCATCCTACCTGCCCGGTTTGGCTATCATCAGTTAGCCACGGTCTTTGTCGAATACACGAATAGCGGCGACGCCCCGATGCCCGCGCCACTGCTGCTGGTCACCGCGACCCAGAACGGGCAACCGGGGGCGATCATCACGCTCGACCAGCACCGACTCAGTGACGGCTTCTGGACCTCGGCGATGCCCCAGGGCTTCGCCAACGACGTGCAATTCCTGGCCGCGGGCGAAACCCCGGGGGTCTTGCAACCGGGCGAAACCCGGCGCGTCCCGATCTACTATGCGGGCTGGCAAAAGCCCTGGGACTTCCGCTATCCCCCCTTCGACTGGGAAGTGAAGGTACTCGACGCCAACGACCCCACCCCGGTGGATTGGGCCGCCCTGAAGGACGGCATGCGGCCTGACTATGTGCAACCCGATGCCTGGGACGTGCTGTGGGCGAACTACACCACGCTGGCCGGCGACACCTGGGGCGACTACGTCATGATGTTGAGTCAGAACGCGCAGTACCTGGCGCGGCTGGGGCAACGGGTTGACGACATCACCACCCTGCAAGCCTTCAGTTTCCGTCAGGCTGATGGACTAAGCCCCCTCAGCGTCCTGGCAAGAGGAGTCGATGCCGCCGTTGGCGCGCCGGGGCTGCCACTGGTCTTTGAGCGGACATACTTGCAGCAGATCTCGCGTCGGTTTGAGCAGGGCACCCTTGGCTACGGATGGAGTCACAACTGGCAGTACCGGATGACGAGCGATGCCGAGGGCAATGTCATCATTACAGCCCCCTCGGGCACCCCACGGCTCTTCCAGCCCGACAGCCGCTACAGCGGGCGCTACCTTGCGCAGCCAGGAGATCGGGGGAGTCTCCGTGCAGTTGACGGCGGTTTCCGCTTGACCGAAGCGGATGGCCTGATCCAGTTTTACCGGGACGGGAAACTGCAATACCTGGAGGATCGGAACGGCAACCGCATCACGGTCACGTATGCGGGTGAGCAGATGACGGTCTTGAGCCATTCGGCGGGTGGACGGTTGAACTTGACCTACCACGCATCTGGGCAACTTGCGGCGATCACCGACCAGGATGGGCGCACGACCACCTATGCATACAGTGGCCCGTATCTCACCACGCTGACGACCTATGATGACCGGGTCATTACCTTCACGTACGAAACCTCGGGGGCAGCGCAGCATGCGCTGAGCAGCATTGAGCAACCGGATGGCGTCACACGGCACTTCACCTATGATACGCAGGGGCGGCTTGCCAGCAGCTATCGTGATGCGCAGCAAGAGCAATTCAGTTTCACCTATGCTGGTGGGCGCGTCAGCATGACGGACGCCTTGAATCAGACGAGTCGCTTCTTCTTCGACTTCTGGGGACGTGTTGCCAAGACGGAAAACGCGCTGGGCGAAACAACCCTCCTGGCCTTCAATGAAATCGGCCAAGTGGTAAGCGTCACCGACGCGGCGGGCGTCAGCAGCAGCTTCAATTACGACCGCAACGGCAACCTGACCGCAACCACGGATGCCCTCAGGCGGACGACGCGCTTTGCTTACGAGCGTACCTTTAACCGACTGGCGAGCGTCACGGACGCAGCGGGTAACCAGACGGCCTACGGCTACGATGCCCGTGGCAACCTCACCGCGATGACCTACGCTGACGCGAGCCGCGAAACATGGAGTTATGACAACCAGGGCAACCCCTTGACCTGGCAGAATCGTCGTGGCAATACCATCGCGTACACCTACGATGCCGCAGGCCGGAATACGCAGAAGACCTACGCCGATACGAGTACGGTCACGTATCGCTATGATCAGCGTGGCAACCTGATCGAGACCGTTGATGCCGCAGGGACAACAACCTACAGCTACAATGAGCATGACTATCTGACCCGGATCGACTACCCCCACGACCGCTGGCTCAGCTTTACGTACGACGCGATGGGCCGACGGGCTACCAGCACCGACCAGCTCGGTTACGTGCTGAGCTACACCTACGACACGGCGGGGCGCCTCAGCCGAGTAGCTGATGCGACGGACGATCTGGTCACCTACAGCTACGATACGCTTGGTCGTCTGGCGCAGAAGACCATGGGCAACGGCGTCGTCAGCACCTACACCTACGATGCCGTTGGACGGCTCCAGAGTCTGGTCAATACGAAGCCAGACGCGAGCGAACTTTCGCGCTTTGTCTACACCTACGACCGGCGCGGGCGGCGGGTCACGATGGCGACCCATTATGGGCAGTGGAGCTACACGTATGATGATGCGGGCCAACTCTTGCGTGCGACGCTGACCTCGACCGACCCAGCGATTGCCAACCAGGATCTGCGCTACGAGTACGACGCGGTCGGCAACCGGGTACGCACCACGATCAACGGGGTGGAAGAAGCGTACGTGGCCAACAACCTGAACCAGTACATCACCGTTGGCGACCAGACCTACACGTATGACCTCGACGGCAACCTGATCCGCGAAGAAGGCCCTGGTGGCGTCACGGTCTACACCTACAACGACGAAAACCGACTGGTGGGGGTAGCCCGTGGCGGCGATACCTGGACCTACACCTATGACGCCTTTGGCAACCGGGTCGACGCAGACGAGAACGGAGCCGTGACCCACTTCATGCTTGACCCGATCGGCATGGGCAATCTCGTGGGGGTCTACGCCGCGAACGGCGACCAACTGGCGCGCTATGTCCACAGTGACGGCCTCATCCAGCACTGGTCGGCCACCGACGGAGCGAGCTACTACACGTCTGACCCGCTAGGCAATGTCAGCGAGATGACCGGGGCAGCCGGGGTCGTGCAGAACGCCTACGCCTACCGGCCCTTTGGCGAAACGATACTGCGCACCGCGACCATCGCCAACCCATTTGAATTTATGGGAGCCTTCGGGGTGATGGCCGACACGCATGGCTTAACGGCCGTGCGCATACGTCAATATGACCCGGCGCTGGGACGCTTCACCGCGATGGATCCGCTCGGCATCATGGCGGGCGATCCTAATCTGTATGCCTATGTCGCCAATGCGCCGGTTGACGCCTTTGATCCAACCGGTCTTCGCCGCATCTGCGGTGTGGTACAAGGGAGCTTGAACGTCGCTGGCAGCTTTGGCAAGATGGGCGCAGGCGCCACGCTGATTATGAAATCGGGCGGCCTCGCTGGATGGGCCGGCCTCGGCTTGCTTGGCTCGGGCATTTACGATCTGGGACGTGGCGTGATGCAAACCAGCTACCATGTCGGAATGGGCATTGGGGAGCGAGTCTTCACCTTATCGGAAGAAGTTCGGATGGCGGATGATGCGATCAGCAATGCGCTAGAGAAAGGCCTGCCCGGAGCCATCGTGACAATTGCAGGAGGGGAGAGCGTCTCTGGTGGCGTCGACAAAGCGGCTGACGTCGGCGCGATGATCATCAGCCCGACCAGCGTTGGTCTTGGCGATATTGCGTTAACTGGTGCCCAATGGATCGCACCAGAGTTCTGTGCGCCCAACCGCGACCCGATTCCGCCACCCAACCCACCGGCGGGCAGTGGCACCAGTGGGGCCGGCGGCTCGGCGGGTTCGCAAGACCCCAACGAGAAGATCAGTGTCGCGGGCTTTGGAACGGGCAACTTCGTCCGCGCCGATACGCTCGTGACCTACCGCATCGACTTCGAGAACTATCCTGAGGCCACCGCCCCGGCCCAGGTCGTCACCATTCGTGACCCGCTCTCGACTGACCTGGACTGGAGCACCCTCGAACTGACCGAGCTCGGCTTTGGCGAGGTCATGCTTCAGGTGCCCCCCGGACGCCAGGAGTTCCAGACCGTCGTTGACTACACCTATACCGACGACGAGTACGACTTTACGCTTGAGGTGCATATCGACGCCTGGCTCGAAGACGGCCAACTGAACGTCAACTTCACCTCTATTGACCCCGTGACCAACCTACCGCCGACGGTCGACAAGGGCTTCCTGCCCCCCGAGACCGACCCGGAGACCGGACGCGGGCGCGGCTTTGTCGCCTACACCATTCGTCCGCAACCCGGCTTGCCGAGCGGGACGGCGATCCGCAACATCGCAACGATCCAGTTCGACTTCAGCCTGGAGATTGATACCAACCAGGTTGACCCAATGGATAAGAGCAAAGGCACCGACCCGACCAAGGAAGCCCTGGTCACCTTCGACCGCCTGGCGCCAACCAGCAGCGTCACCGCGCTGCCCGCCGTCACCTCGACCACCCCGTTCACCGTCACCTGGCAGGGGGCCGACGACGCGAACGGCTCGGGCGTGGGCACGTACGATGTCTATGTACAAGAGAACAGCGGGGCCTGGACACCCTGGTTGACGAACACGCCCGCCACGGCCGCGGCGTTCAATGGACAAAACGGCCAGACCTACAACTTCTACGTGGTCGCGACCGACAACGTCGGCCACCGCGAAAACAAGCCCGCCCAGGCCGAGGCGAGCACCACCGTCGCAGTGCAGAGTCGCTACATGGTCTATTTACCGCTGACTGTTCGATAAAGGGAAAGAAACTTGCTTGGTGTGACCAACGAGGCCAGCATAGCTGGCCTCGTTGGTCACACCAAGCAAGAATTTGGAGGTCGATTGTGAAGCGTTTGATCCTCACCTTATGTATGGTAAGTGCCATGTTGCTGCAGGGCACGACCAGTCTCCAGGCCGTTCAAAGTCAGGAAGATACGGCCCATCTGAACCAGATGAACCAACTACCCCAGCTTGATCCCACCTTTGCCCCCCGTTTCGAGGTGGAGGGAACGGTCGAGGCGGTGGTGGTACAACCAGATCAAAAGATCATTCTTGCCGGCTCGTTTCAGACGGTGAATGGCGAAGCACGGCAGGGTCTCGCGCGCCTGAACCCTGACGGGACGCTCGATCAGTCGTTTCGGCTGACAACCCCATTAATTATGGGCACCCCACTGTTTCGCACGCTCGCCCTGCTGGCTGACGGCACACTGCTTGTGGGTGGCACCTTCAATATCTTGGGCAACGATAACCAGTTTCGGCATCATCTGGTACGCCTTGAGACCGATGGACGAGTTGATGAGAGCTTTACAGCCCAAGTGAATGGTCCGCTTTATAGCATGCTTCTGCAACCAGACGGCAAGCTTGTGGTTGGCGGCGAATTCACGCAAGTAGCGGGAGAGGATCGACAGAATCTTGCCCGTCTCAATGCTGATGGCAGTCTCGATCCAAGTTTTGAGATCGGGGAAGGGACTGATGGTTCAGTGCATGCCCTGGCTCAGCAGGCCGATGGCAAAATCCTGATGGGAGGTATGTTCAGGAACTTCAACGGGGCAGCAGCCTCACGCATTGCCCGCCTGGAGAACGATGGAACGCGGGACGCAACCTTTGCCGTCAATGCAAACGATACTGTCTATGCGATCGCCGTGCAGCCCAATGGCAAGATCGTCTTTGGTGGGGCCTTCAATGCGGTCAATGACGTCACCCGCTTTGCGCTGGCGCGGGTGCAACCTGACGGAACGCTGGACGACCTGAACCCGGGGATGTTCTACGAGGTCAAGAGCATTCTCGCCCTTGCCGACAACTCACTTATACTCGGGGGTTGGTTCTCAAGCATTATCTTTGGGGGCAGGCCGCTCTATCATGATGCGCGCATCGCTCGGATCAATAACGACGGAAGCCTTTCCGAGGTCGTTACCTTCGATGGGCAACCAACAGAGGTTCTCGCCCTAGCCCAACGTCCTGATGGAAACATCGTTGCCGGCGGACTCTTTCGCAACCTGGTCAAGTTTGAAAAGTTTGGCGATGACCCTAGCCCTATCACCTATCGCCATAGTCTAGCCCTTTTTTCACCTACGTTACAGATGGACTGGAATTTTGAGGCTATCGTTGCCAAAGCTGGGCAGGTACAAAGCATTGTGCCCCTGGCAAACGGTGGGTCACTCGTCGTCGGGGCGTTTAGCCTAGTCAATGGAATACCCCAATTAGCCGCCGCCAGAGTGAGTGCCGAGGGAGAACTTGACACCACCTTCGTGCCGCCTTTCCGCCGCAGCAGCAACCAGGTCTCCTCGGCAATCGCCCTGGCTGACGGGAGCTATCTGCTTGGCGGTAATTTTACCGATAATTATACCGATCAGAATTTAGTTGGTCAGACGCTAGTTCTGGTGGATCAACGAGGTGCGCTGTTACCCTTCCCCAGATATGGCCTACCGTTTCCGACGCTCTTCCTTGATACAAATGGACGGATCCTCGTCGGGGGTTGGGGCGGGCTCTTCCGCCTGCTCGCAGATGGGACGCTTGATGACTCGTTCGCAACTGACAGCGCACCAGGCAGTGGAACTGAGCCCGATGGCATGCCAGGGCGCATCAATGCGCTGCTCGAGTTGTCGAATGGTCAGTTGCTGATTGCCGGCAAGTTTAGCAGCTTTGCGGGCGAAGCACGGAGTACGATTGTCCGGCTCAACGCCGATGGCACCCTTGACCCCACCTTTGTCCCACCGATCTTTGAAACCCTCAATCCGCGGTTTTCGCCGCCAGAAGCCTATGCCCTGGCCCTTCAGGGAGCGCAAGTGCTGGTGGGGAGCAATGCGTTTGTGCGCTCAGGCGAAGACAACCTGCGCAGCCTCGTGCGGCTAGGTACGGATGGGGCGCTCGATCCAACCTTTGGCAATCCCTTTGGCAACGCTGGAGGTGCGGTGCGAGCCTTGCACACCCTGAGTGATGACTCAATCATGGTTGGCGGCACGCTTCAGATTGCAACACCCACGCAGATCTACAATCATCTCTTCCAGTTGCAACCCAACGGTCAACGCAACCCGGCCTTTGGCGTCGGTGTCACCAACTCCTCTGGCTTTGGAACAGGGATCTATGATCTTGCACTGACCAGTGATAACCGTCTGCTTGTCGGCGGGATGTTTCCTGAAATTGAAGGCTTGCCGCGCCTATCGCTCGGGGGCTACATCTTCCAGGAAAGCGCCGCAACAACGCTTGAGCCAGAGCGTGAAGCAACCCTGACGATCCCTGACAAGGGCATGACCTATTTCTTCCCGTCGGGTACGTTTACCGAGACGGTGACCTTCACCCACACGCCACTGCCCGCAACAAATCTTCCCGCCACCGGAGGGCTGCGCGGCAGTGGCTATGCCTTCATGCTCACTGCTGTTGCCACGAGCAGTAGCATGCCAACGCAACCCGCCCCCGGACAAGCCTTTACACTGACGATAGAGCCGCTGGAAGTGGGGGCGCTGATTCCAGCGACCTGCGGCTTATGGCGCTGGGATGAGGCGAGGAGTACCTGGACCCAGGATGGCATCACGAGCAGCGTCAGCGAGGATGGCACCCGACTCACCGCAACCATCAGCCACCTCTCGCTCTTTGCCGTGCTCGGCGAGAGCCATCAGGTCTATCTACCGTTTGTCCAACGGTAAGAGTGACAATCTCGCCATAAAAAAAGACCAGCATATGCTGGTCTTTTTTTGTAATTAAATCATCGATTTATTTCAATGATAACTGGCTCAAAGCCAACGACCAGTTCACGCCCGACCGCAAGTGGATTACCGGTCGGCCCATAGGCAGCGATAAAGCCAGGGGGAAGGGCAACTGGGGCCGGCGTCGAACTATTGGTCCAATAGATACGGTACTCGCGGGTCGGGGTCGCAAAGGCATAGCCCTCAAGATTGCCGGTGCTCAAGGGCCGCAGGTACGTTGCGCCGTCGAGTCGTTCGCGCAGGAAACGCATCGCGACAAAGGCTGGACGCGGTTGACGGCTGCGATCGAGCAGGCCGCCATCGCGCCAACCCGGCCCATTCAAGGTATACCAGACACTATTGACTAGATCCGAGGCCCAGCTGCGGGTATACATCCGGACAACATAACTCGCCTGGTCATTATGTAACCCCATAGCGGCACAGGGCTGATTCGCCCCGAGGCAGAGCAGACCGCCCTCATTCATCATGACCGGCTTGCTCACCCCATAGGCGGCCATCGTCGAACGCACAAAATCGAGCCGACCGAGCAACGGGCCATTGCGGTGAGCCCACTTGGGCAGATTCAGGTCAAAATCGCTGCGCTGCTCGCTCCAGAAGGTATAGGCGTGATAGGCTAGGATATCGAAATATGCACCCCCACCCGCCGCCAAAACCCCTGCCAGGAAACGCCCCGGCTGACACGATGCATCAAACGAAGGATCGCAGTCGAGCAACAGCCCCCCAAAGATAACCTGAGCCTGCGGATCGGCCCGTTTGATCGCCGGATAGACCGCCTGGAGCATCGCGGCATACCGGGCACCACCATAGCCGGCGGCATCGCTAGCATCGCCCCAGCAACCAAACTGCGAATCACCAGGTACCAGAGCGGTATCAACATCGGGTTCATTGCCAAATTCCCAATGTTTGACATTATAGGGAGGCCCGCTCAGGCGGGTCACGAGTTCACCCATAAAACTGGCGAACGCCGGCAATTGTTGGGCGGCCACCGGGCCACACGCCGAGCCAGGCACCGCCTGCGCCCATGGCGGGGTACCACGCACAATCACCATCGGCGCAGCGCCACTCGCGCTGATCAAGGCGATTTCACTCAACACCCGATCGAGCGCCGCCCAATTGCGTTGCCCCGCGACCGGCTCAACCTCAGACCAGAGAATGCCGTTATAGCGCACCCAGTCAGGGCGCAACTCGTTGAGGCGGGCAGCAAGCCCGGTCACCGCAGTGCGGTTAATCTCGACCCCAATGGGCGTCCGCCCCCCACGGGGATCAAAAGGTCGTGCAACAAAGTTCGCATCGGCCCGCAACTCATTGCCGAGCAGGCCAAGCAGCACCTTGAACTGGTCAGGATTATTCGGATGCCACTCAAAGCGGGCGCGCTCGAACCACTGGGTCAGGATCAGTTCCCCATTGGCGGCAGGCTCCAACTGGGCCGCCGTCAGGGGAAGACCGAAGAGCGCGAGCGATTGCTCGTAAGCACTCAAGCCAGGAATCCGCAACCCCTGCGTCTCCCAGTAGCGCTTGAAACCGAGACCCGCGGCCTGGTCGCAGACATTCTGGCGGGTCGTTTCAAACCAGCGACAACCTGGCTGAGGGGTCGCAGCGGAAGGAGCCGGGGCCTCACGGCCAAGGATCTGCAAGCGTTCAGCGCCCATGCGTCCGAGCAAGACGCGGTAGGCAGGTGGATTCTGCGGGTGCAACTCGAGCCGATTACGCTCAAACCACTGCACCTGCAAAACGCGGCCTTCGATCTCGACCTGCTGAAGCGGGCCGAGCGGATAGCCAAAGACAGGCAGGCCACCATTGCGTTGCCAATAGGCGGTAAACACCGGATCAATGCAATGATCAATGCCTGGTACGCCTGGAAAACAGATCGGCTGCGGTGGCTGCTGCGCCAGCGCCGAAGAAGCAGGCCAGGCCAACAACACAACTAGAAGCACAAGGAAAACAGAATGCCGTATCAAACGCATTGGTCTTTCTCCATAACACATTATGAGGATGCAACTATCGTACCATAGGTTTGAGCGGGCACGTTGCATTGACCTGCGTACCACTCTCACCTATACTTGCGGTGCAAGGGATGTCTCTCTCCCCCTACGTCCGCAGGGAGAGGTTTGGGGGCCTGTGGCCCCCAAGAATCTCACTTGTGCTGGCGAAAACAGCTCGCTGCGCTAGCTGTTTTCGCCAGCACAAGCATGGTTTTTAGAGCGCCAGCAAGGAGCGCAACACAAAATATATGCGAACAACCTACCAGGAAGCCCTGGATTATATTTATAGCTTCATTGATCCGACCCGCAAAGGGGCGACAACTGATGAAGAAGCGAACCGGAATCTGTTGCGGATGCGTACACTGCTGGCCGATGCCGGCAATCCCCACCACTCGTTCCGTTCCGTCGTCATTGCGGGGACGAAAGGCAAGGGAAGTACGGCCGCCCTGGTTGAAGCAATCGTTCGCGCAGCCAGATGGCGCACCGGTCTCTTTACGTCGCCACATCTGCACTCGTACCGTGAGCGGTTCCAGATCGACCGTACGTTGATCAGCCAGGCTGATTTGATCAGCCTGGTGGCGACGCTCCAGCCCGTGATTGATCGCTTTGATGCTGAACCGTACGGACGGCCAACAACCTTCGATCTGAGCCTCTTGCTCGCCTTGCACTATTTTGCCAACCAATCGATCAACCTTGCCGTACTAGAAATTGGTCTGGGGGGGCGGTTCGACGCCGTGAATGTGGTGACACCCATCGTTGCAGGCATTAGCTCGATCAGCTACGACCATATGGCCATCCTGGGGACGAGCCTCGCCGAGATTGCCTGGAACAAGGCTGGCATTATCAAATCCGGGGTGCCTGTTGTGACTGTGCCCCAGGCTGATGAAGTCATGCATGTGCTCATGAATGAAGCAACGCTATGCCAGGCCCCCCTGTGGCAGGCCGAACCAACAGGACTCATGCCGGTACAAGCGTCAGGAACGCCCATGGCCTACCCGATAGCGCCAGAACCTGCGCTCCAGGGCCTCTTTCAAAACGAAAATGCGCGCCTCGCGCTCGGGATTGCGTTGCTGCTCGAAGACACCGGTTTCACCATCGGTGCCGAGGCGATGCGGCGCGGGTTGGCTGAGGTTCGCTGGCCCGGTCGCTTTGAACTGCTTCCAGGGACGCCACCGGTGCTGATTGACGGTGCCCACAACGGTGACTCGGCGCACAAACTGATTGCGTCGCTCAAGGCCAGCGTGCCCTATGAACGCCTGATCCTTGTCTTTGGCACCTCACGCGACAAAGCGATCAGTGACATCGCCGCCGAACTGGTGCCACCTGCAACCACGGTGATCCTGACACGCTCGGCACACACGCGCGCGATGGATCTTGATCGCATGGTGGCCGCCGTAACACCACACTTACAAGGCACGCTGCTGGTAAAACCTGATGTGGCAACCGCACTCCAGATGGCCCGCGAACTCGCCAATCCTCACGATCTTATTCTGGTCACTGGCTCACTCTTTGTCGTCGCTGCCGCCCGCGAGTCCTTGGGGCTGGCCGTGGCTGACTAAAAGAGACAAATGTGCTATTATACTCTCTATGAAAGCTTCAACTCTGATCCTGGTCGTAGGGCTCATTCTCACCGCAGCCTTCCTTCTGCTGGCAGAGCGTGAGCCTGCAGTGCGGATCGCCCCGGCTGAGGCCGTCCTCGGGCTGGGTGGGTATGCGCAACCCGATCAGGGTGGGGCAACCGCTTCCGGCGATCTGGTGATGCAGCCAGACCTGATGCAACCCGGCCCCGCTGGTCGTGAAGTGCGAACCCGCCATACCTTCACCCCGGCCCCTGAAGGGGTGCGCCCGTATGTTCCGATTCTTATGTATCATTATGTACGTTATGTCGACCGCGCAGTTGACCCGCTCGGCTTTGGGCTGTCGGTGACCCCTGAGCAATTCGATGCGCAGTTAGCCTGGCTGCACAGCAACGGCTACGAAACCGTCGCGATGGCGGATGTCGCGCGTTGCATCCGGGGCGAAGGCCCGTGTCCAGCCCGGGCGGTGGCGCTTACGTTTGACGATGGTTATCTGGATGCCCACACCGAAGCCTTGCCACGGTTAGGGGCCTATGGCGCTACAGCGACGTTTTATATCGTCAGTGATTTTATTGGGCGACCGGGGTATATGGGATGGGAAGAGTTACGGGCGTTGCGCGATGCAGGGATGGAGATCGGGGCGCACAGCGTCAACCACCCCGATCTTACCCGGATGCATCTTGATGAACTGCGCGACCAGATCGGTCGTTCGGGGGCCGTGCTCGCGGCCGAGCTCGGCCAGCCGGTCGTCAGTTTTTGCTATCCCCTAGGGCGTTACAACGATACCGTCATGGCCGTCACCCGTGAGGCGGGCTATCTCTCGGCAACAACGACACGTGCCGATGCAAGCCAGCACGACCCCTTTGCCCTGCCACGCCTGCGCATCAGTGGGGACACCAGTCAGGCCCGTTTTGAACAGATGATCAGGACCTATCTGCCATAATGCTTGCTGACAGGATCACTCACACCTGCCACCAGCTACACCTGGGGTGCGCTGCTAGCATAGTTAGCAACGCACCCCAGCCATCCTCTACTTTGTCGAACGTGCCGAACGATACGGCCCAAATTGCGCGGCAAGATCCCGTGGGATGCGCCCGAGAATGTGGGTTCCGTCACCGGCATACTCTTCCTGCTCGATGACGCCACGACGATGCCAGAGCGAAACAAGGTCGTTACGCTGGTAGGGAATGAGCACATCAAGGGCAACCATCGCCTCACCAAGGGCCTGCTCGATGCGACTCGCCAAGGGCTCTAGGCCCCACCCACGCTGCGCCGACACAGCCACCACATCACTGGGCAGCCCCATATCGGCCACAACCTGAGCAACATCATCGGGGCCGACGCCCTCCATACGATCAATTTTGTTGAGCACGGTCAAGGTCGGACGCTTGTCTACCCCAAGTTCAGCCAGCGTCTGCTCGACCGTCTGAGCATGCTCCTGCGCATTGGGATGCGTCAGATCGACAACATGTAAAAGAATATCAGCTTCATTGATCTCCTCAAGCGTGGCCCGAAAGGCCGCAATAAGTTGGGTCGGCAATTTTTGAATGAAACCGACGGTATCCGTCATCAAGATCGTCTGACCACCAGGGAGAGTAAGCTGGCGGGTCGTCGGATCAAGGGTCGCAAACAACTGATCTGCTGCGTAGACATCCGCCCCCGATAACGCATTGAGCAATGTACTCTTGCCTGCGTTGGTGTAGCCTACCAGCGCCACCACGGGAACCTGACTCTGGCGACGGCGTTTGCGATAGAGTTCACGGTGACGATGGACATCAGCGAGCTGGTCTTTGAGCCAGGCAATGCGCCGATCAATCAGACGACGGTCGATCTCGAGCTGGGTTTCACCAGGCCCACGCAGACCAACCACACCGCCCGCCGAGGTGCCACCGCCAGTACCGGCCTGACGCTCGAGGTGCGTCCACTGGCGCCGGAGGCGGGGCAATAGATACTGATATTGGGCGAGTTCGACTTGCAGACGCCCCTCGTGGGTACGCGCATGCTGCGCAAAGATGTCAAGGATCAACGCAGTGCGATCCAGGACACCAATCTGCAATTCCTGCTCAAGATTGCGGGTCTGACCAGGGCTCAACTCATCATCAAAAACCACCAGACCGGCAGCGTGCTGTTCACAGAGGGCCGCAACCTCTTTGACTTTACCAGGGCCAATAAAAAATTTAGGGAAGGGTTGATCGAGTCGCTGAAAGAGGCTTCCGACCACTTCAAGGCCAGCCGTCTCGGCTAGCATGGTCAACTCAGCCAGCGAGTCCTTCGCTGTCCACGGACTACGCGCACTTGCGACCTCGGCACCAACGAGCAAGGCTCGTGTCCGTGGAGTCGCCGTCGTATGCAACCGCTTCCCATCCTGAGAACGCAACTCTTCTATGTTCGTCTCCCTTCAGGACGCACCTACGTCCCAATTAATCACGCACGAACGTGCGTCTGACGACACTGTATATGGATTGTAGCATTGCTTGGTACGAGCGACAAGGGACTTTGGGCGTAGGTTTTTGGTCTTGACGAACAGGCAAAAGGGCTGCTATCGTGTAGGTAAGGAGGCATCGTTATGTCATTGCTTGCTCCGTTGGCGCTGCTCGGCGCTGCTCTCGTTGGGCCACTGATTGTGGCGATGTATCTGCTCAAGTTGCGCCGCGAGGATCGGCCGGTCTCGTCGACGTTTCTGTGGCGACGGATGGTGCGCGATGTCGAGGCCAATGCACCGTGGCAAAAGCTGCGACGCAATCTGTTGTTGTTGCTCCAGTTGCTCTTGATGCTGCTGCTGGTCTTTGCGCTCGCACGACCTTTTGTCGCCGCCCAGGGCATCAGTGGCACCAATCTGATCATTATTCTCGATCGCTCGGCCAGCATGGGCGCAACCGATGAAGTTCGAAACCGCCTCGAAGTCGCCAAGCAACGCGCCCGCCAACTGGTTGACCAGTTGCCCGATGGTGGGAGGGCAACCATTATCGCGACAGGTGGTGAGATGGAGGTGCCGGCAGCAGCGACGGCTGACCGCCGCGAGTTGCGCGAGGCGATCGAGGCAATTCAGTTGACCAACAATGGTGGCTCCGATCTTGGGCAGGCCTTGACGCTCGCGTCGGCCCTGGCGGCCCGTGATGCCGATAGCGAGGTGGCGATCATCTCGGATGGCAATGTCACCGTGCCCGCCGAGTTGCGCGTCCCCGCCCGCGTCAGCTATTTCCCAATTGGGCGCAGCACCGAAAATGTTGCGCTCAGTGCGATCAATCTCCAGCCGAGCCTGGCCGGGCAGACCCTCTTTGTGCAGGCAACCAACTATGGCGAAACCATCGTCAATCGCCGCCTCGATCTCTATCTCGACGGGGCGGTCTTTAATGCCTATGGCCTGACCCTCGAACCTGGCCGCGATCAGAGCATTGTCGTTGAGCTTCCGGCACAGGTGCAGGTCGTCGAGGCGCATCTGGCCGGTGAAGATGCGCTCGCCGCTGATGATCGTGCATTTGCCGTCAGTAGCGTGGGCGATACCGTTCAGGTGCGCCTGGTCAGTGATGGCAATCGCTTCCTCGCAACTGGTCTCGGTCTGCTGCGTGGGGTTGAGGTAACTGAGGTGCCAGCCGCAACCACGGTCTTCCCCGAGTCGGTCGTGCAGGTTCCCGTGACTATCCTTGATGGTGTTGTGCCACCAGAACTTCCTGCAGGCAACTTGCTCTTTATCGGGCCATTGCGTTCAACCGACTATTTTTCGGTCACTGGCGAGATCGAATTTCCCGTCGTACGCCCGGTTGGGGGTGACGAACTGCTGCGCAACGTAAGTCTCAGCGAGGTGAGCATTCTCAAGGCGGCACGCCTTGTCCCGGGGAACTGGGCACGTACCGTGGTTGACAGCGATGGTGCGCCGCTGTTGATCGTTGGTGAGCGCGAAGGCCGCCGTATCGCTGTGCTTGCGTTTGACTTGCGCAATTCCGATCTTCCGTTACAGGTTGCCTTCCCCCTCTTGCTCTCGAACCTGATGGATTTCCTGGCCCCTGGCAGCGGGGCCGAAGGTGCGCAGGTCTTGCCTGGGCAACCGCTCGCCTTTCAGGTTGACGAAACGATCACCGAAGTACGGGTACGCTTGCCCGACGGCAGCACTCTGAGCAGCCGCAACAACGATGTCCAGATCCAGGGGGGGCAGGCCATTTTTGCCGCCACCAGCAACCTGGGCGTCTATCTGGTCGAAGAATTCCAGGGCAACGAACTGGTTGCGCAACGCCAGTATGCGGTCAACCTCTTTGCGCCAAGCGAATCACGCATTGCCCCCCAGCGTGACCTCAACATCGCGCAGGCCAGTGGTGCGCAGAGTACCGTCTCACGCGAGCGCGATGGGCGTCAAGAATTCTGGCGCTGGGTCGCGCTGATCGCCCTGATCATCCTGACCATCGAATGGCTCGTCTATCAACGCAACGGGCTCAGCTACCTGCGTGAGCGTTGGCGCGAACGGCGTTCGGCCGGGTGAGCTTCATCCACCTATTTGTGTGTATAATAAAGAAGCCCCCAGGCGCACGACAATAGGCCGCTACGTGTCAGGAGAAAGCCTTGAGCGTCTATAATCCGATGGACTCTGACTTTGCGTTTACGCTGGGTATCGAAGAAGAGTATCAGATCATCGATCCCGATACCCGCGAATTGCGCTCGTACATTACCCAGATCCTCGAGCCAGGACGGACGATCTTGCGTGAGCAGATCAAGCCCGAAATGCATCAGAGCATCGTTGAGGTTGGCACCAAACCGTGTCGCACGATCACCGAAGCCCGGGCCGAAATCACCCATTTGCGCGGCACGATTGCCGGTCTAGCGGCCCGCCACGGCCTGAAGATCGCCGCCGCAGGAACGCACCCGTTTTCTTCGTGGATGACCCAAGAGATCACCCAGCACGAGCGCTACGATGCGATGGTTGGTGAAATGCAGGATGCCGCCCTCCAACTGCTCATTTTTGGCATGCACTGCCATATTGGGATGCCAAGCAATGAGACGTCCATCGAATTGATGAATGTGGCCCGCTATATCTGCCCCCATTTGCTCGCCCTCTCGACGTCGTCACCTTTCTGGATGGGCCGTAATACGGGCTTCAAATCGTATCGGAGTGTTGTCTTCAGCGGGTTTCCACGCACCGGCACGCCGCCGAGCTTTAATTCTGCTGGCGAATTCGAGCGTTATATCCAACTCTTGATCAATACAGGCTGTATTGATAATGGCAAGAAGATCTGGTGGGATCTGCGCCCGCACCCCTTCTTTGGCACCCTCGAGTTTCGTGTCTGTGATATTGCGACCCGCGTCGAAGAGTGCCTCGCCCTGGCGGCCGTTATGCAGGCGTTGATCGTCAAGTTTTATATCATGTTCGAAGAGAATACGACCTTCCGCGTCTATCGGCGTGCGTTGATCAACGAAAATAAGTGGCGTGCGCAACGCTGGGGTCTCGAGACCAAAATGATTGACTTTGGCAAACGAACCGAGGTTGAGACCAAGGCGCTGGTGCATGAGATCGTCAAGCTCGTTGACGATGTGGTTGATATGCTCGGTTCGCGCAAAGAGGTTGAGTATCTGTTGAAGATCGCGGAGGGCGGTTCGAGTGCCGACCGCCAACTCCACATCTTTGCCGAGACCAACGATCTGCGGGCGGTGGTTGATAATCTCGTCGCCGAAACCATGGAGGGGGTTGAGCTCTTGACGCCTCAAGGGTAGACCCTCCCGCATAGAAGAGACAACGATGCACCGAGATGGGGCCTAGGGTGCTCCATCTCCACCAGGGAGGCGATCTCCCGCATAGAGGAGAGAACAATGCACTTTGCACTCACAGATGAGCAGGAATTGATTCGGCGCACAATGCGTGAGTTCGCCGAGAAAGAGATTGCGCCCCGGGCGCGCCACGTTGATGAGACGGGGGAATTCCCCCATGCGACCTTTGCTGCGATGGCGCGTACCGGGCTGATGGGGTTGCCCTTCCCCGAAGCGTATGGCGGGGCCGGGGCTGATACGGTCAGCACGGCAATCGCCATTGAAGAAGTAGCGCGGGTGTGTGGCTCAACCGCACTGGCCTATGCCGCCCATATGGGCCTCGGTTCGGCTCCCATCTATATGTTTGGCACCGAAGAGCAGAAACAGCAGTTTCTTATTCCAGCGGCCCGTGGCGATTACCTCGGGGCCTTCGGGCTGACCGAGCCTCACGCAGGATCGGATGCCGGCGCAACCAGGACAACCGCAGTGTTGGCGGGGAACGAGTGGGTGATCAATGGGCAGAAGATGTGGATCACTAATGCCCCGCTAGCCGGCCATCTGATTGTCACCGCCGTCACTGATCCCGACCGGGGCAAACACGGAATTTCCTCCATTCTTGTCCCCCAAGGAACGCCCGGGCTGAGCTTTGGTAAACACGAGCCTAAAATGGGGCTGCGTGGCTCGGTCTCGACCGCTGTGATGCTTGAAGATGTGCGCGTCCCCAAAGAGAACCTGCTCGGTACGCGCGGGCGCGGCTTTGCCCAGTTTTTGCAGGTGCTTGACGGGGGGCGCATTGGCATTGGCGCAATGGCCGTCGGGCTCGCCCAGGGGGCGTTTGAGGCAGCCGTACGCTACGCTCGTGAGCGTGAAACCTTTGGCAAACCAATCGGGGCGCATCAGTCAGTCGCGAATCTGATCGCCGATATGGAAGTCGGCCTCCAGACCGCCCGCCTCGCAATCTACCACGCAGCGTGGCTCAAAGATCAAGAGCGCCCCTTTTCCCGCGAAGCAGCCGTGAGCAAACTCTATGCCTCTGAGGTTTCAGAACGGGTCTGCCGCGATGCCATCCAGGTCTTTGGCGGATATGGCTATAGCCAGGAATTCCCCGTCGAGCGGATGTATCGTGATACCCGCCTGCTGACCATTGGCGAAGGGACGTCGGAGATTTTGCGCGGGGTAATTGCCCAGTCAGTGCTCGGTCTGCGCTGAACTGAGGCAACGCTATCATCATGATGTCTCTTACGACTGAAACGTTGCGGAACTGGTTGCGGCATGCAGCAGCGCTGATTCACGAACAACGTGACTATCTGACCAGGCTTGATGCAGCGATTGGCGATGCGGATCATGGGGTCAATCTTGATCGTGGGTTTACCGCGATTGTCGAGTCACTGGCCCAGCATCACGGGGGCGATGCTGGTACAATCTTGAAGACCGCAGGAATGCGGTTGATTGCGACCGTAGGCGGAGCCAGCGGCCCCCTCTATGGGACAGCCTTCCGTCGGGCTGGCAAGCTCAACGAAGGCTACCAGAGCCTTGATGAATACCAGGTGCTTGCGATGCTCCAGGCGTTTCTCGACGGGGTGGCAACCCTGGGCAAGGCGCTTCCAGGTGATAAAACGATGGTTGATGCCTTGGCCCCTGCCGTTGAAGCCTATGCACAGGCTCTGACCGAGCAACAGTCGCTCGCAGAGGCGCTGCAACGGGCTGCGGCGGCAGCGCACCAGGGGGCCGCCGCAACGATCCCTCTGATTGCCCGCCGTGGACGGGCCTCGTACCTCGGCGAACGTGCGCTTGGGCACCAGGATCCCGGCGCAACCTCGGCGGCGTTGCTAATCCAGGCGCTGGCTGAGGTTGTCTGACTCTGCGGTACGTAGCTGTGACCATCGTCTGTCAAAGTGGGCAAGGGTTCAGACCCTGCTCAAACCAAAAGACAGCCTTGGCCCTAACTAGGATTGAGTGGCTTTCGTATGTCTACCCTGATTTTGCACGGCCTTGCCGCTGCACCCGGTGTCGCACTTGGGCCGGCCCTTGTCTATCAACTTGCCGAAGCTTTGCCTACGGCAGGATCTTC
This sequence comes from Candidatus Chloroploca asiatica, assembly GCF_002532075.1. GTDB lineage: Bacteria > Chloroflexota > Chloroflexia > Chloroflexales > Chloroflexaceae > Chloroploca > Chloroploca asiatica. Next base: position 20,648 of record NZ_LYXE01000009.1, read on the forward strand.
AACCGCAACGTTTTCGGTCGCTCAGGAACAAGTGCGCCTTGCCAAGGCGCTCGCCCAGGCCGATGCAAGCCTGGGTGAGCACGAAGCCAGGTTGCGCCAGGCCAATAAAGCCGAAGAGGCAGATATCTTTGCCGCCCATCGCATGTTGTTGCACGACCCTTCGCTGCGTGAGATGATCGATCAGGCTATCACCGAGCATAGTCTGCCCGCCCCTGATGCAGTGCTGCTCGCCGCCAATGCCCAGGCCGAGTTGCTTGAGGAGATCGGGGACGACTATTTGCGAGCGCGTGCGGTCGATTTGCGCGATGTGGCCCGGTTGCTCGAACGAGCGCTTACCGGTACCAAGAGCCTCGGTGAGCAATTGAGTGAACCCGCTGTGATCGTGGGCCGGGATCTTGGCCCTTCCGATTTGATGAGTGTCCCCCACGAGCGGCTATTGGGCCTTGTGCTGGCTGGTGGAGGGCTGACCGCCCACTCCTCGATCCTCGCACGTGGTCTCGGTATTCCGGCTGTGGTTGGGCTCGGCGAGACGTTGCTGCATAATGTGGCGACAGGTACGCTGCTCGCGCTCGACGGAGCAACCGGGCAGGTCTATGTCGCACCCAACGAAACCGAACTGGCAACGCTGCGGGCGCAGGCGACAGCCTTGCGCGAACAAGAAGCGACGCTGCGTGAGGCCGTAGCGTTGCCAACTATCACCAGTGACGGCCACGCCATTGCCCTCGTAGCCAATGCCTCGACCGTCGCCGAAGCGAGATCCGCCCACGCCTGGGGTGCAGCAGGCATTGGCCTGTTGCGTACCGAACTGCTCTTCCTGGAACGCACGACCCTGCCCGATGAGACCGAACAGCTTGCCCTCTATGCCGCCATTGCAGCTGAATTGCCCGGCTTGCCGATCACGGTGCGAACCCTTGATGTCGGGGGCGATAAACATTTGCCCGCCTTTCCTCTCCCCCACGAAGATAATCCCTTTCTGGGATGGCGTGGCCTGCGCATCGGGCTAAGCGAACCAGATCTGCTGCTCCCCCAATTGCGGGCGTTGCTCCGTGCCGGGGCCAATGCAACGATACGCATTATGCTGCCGATGGTAAGCACGGTCAGCGAGGTGCAACAGGCACGGGCGTTGCTCGACCGAGCACGACGCGAACTCGACGCCGAGGGGCTCGCCTATGCGCAGCAAGTCGAACTCGGCGTGATGATCGAGGTTCCCTCGGCGGCCCTGACCGCCGACGCGCTTGCCCGTGAGGTTGACTTCTTTAGCATCGGCACCAATGATCTGACCCAGTACACGCTCGCGTGTGACCGGGGCAACCAGCGCGTGGCGACGCTCTATCAACCCCTGCACCCGTCTGTGCTGCAACTCATCGCGATGACCTGCACGGCAGCGCACCGCCATGGACGTCACGTCGCCGTCTGTGGTGAACTTGGCGGCGACCCAAAGGCAACGGCCCTGCTCATTGGGCTTGGCGTCGATGAACTGAGTTGTTCGCCCGGGTCGATCCCACACGTTCGTGCCGCCATCCGTGCCACCAGTTATGCTGACGCCCAGGCCCTGGCTCACCAAGCCCTGGAAGCCCCCGATGCCGCAGCGGTTCAAGCGTTGCTCAACACAGTCGCCTGACAACACTCCCACAGTTCATCCCCAGGATGACTCACGATATGCTAAAATAGACCTTGTGTGTGGTGAAGCCCAATCGAACCTGATCTTGTTATCGCAACCCACCGAATATGGTTGACGACCAGATATGTACCCCTCGGATGGACTCTGCATAAGCATGTAGGCCCAACCGACTTAAGGAAGAGTGATGACTCAACCGCAACCCGAAGCTGCGCGTCCATTGCCTCCCCTCAATCCGACCGATATACAGGCGCTGATTGTCCAGGGCAAACAGCGAGGGTTTGTCACCCTCGACGAGTTGCTCCAGGTCGTGCCTGCATCGGAAGATGCAGCAGAAGCAATGGAAGTAGCTCAGGCAACCCTGGCCGAGGCCGGCGTTCCTGTTTATGATACGGCTGATGATCAGACTGCCGAAGAGGAGCCGAACGGAGCCGTAGCGATTGACCTTGATGAAGGTCTTTCTGACGCGCTCCTCGGTGATAGTGTGCGCCTCTATCTGCGCGAGATCGGCCAGGTTCCCTTGCTCACCGCCGAGCAAGAGAAGAAGCTTGCCCAAGAGATCGAGAAGGGCCAGATCGCCGAGCGCAAGCTGAAAGATGCGATCACTGGGTCGCCCGAAGCAGTCCAACTCGAGCGTGAGCGAGCCGCCGGCAACGAGGCCCGCCAGAAGATGGCCGCCGCCAACTTACGGCTCGTCGTCAGCATTGCCAAACGCTACCGTGATCGTGGCCTCCCCTTGCTTGACTTGATTCAGGAAGGGAGTCTGGGGCTCTTGCGTGCGATCGAAAAGTTTGACCACAACAAAGGCTACAAGTTTTCGACGTATGCCACCTGGTGGATCAAACAGGCTCTCTCACGGGCCCTCGCCGATCAATCGCGGCTCGTCCGGCTGCCCGTTCACCTGGGCGAAACGCTCAATCGCATCCAGGCGGCCCGCCGTCAACTGACGCAAAGCCTGGGGCGTGAACCAACCGACGCCGAACTGGCGAACTTCCTCAATATGAGCGAAGACAAGCTGCGCGAGCTGCGGCGTACCGCGCAAGATCCGGTCTCCCTGGCTACCCCGGTTGGCGAAGAGGCTGACAGCACCCTGGCCGACTTCATTCCCGACCCGCATGCGCTCGACGCCGACGATGCCGCCGCGAGCGGCATGCTTCGCCAACAAATTGCCACCGCGCTCGATCAACTGACCGAACGCGAACGACGGGTGCTTGAATTGCGCTATGGCCTCTCTGATGGGCAGCCACGGACGCTCGAAGAAGTAGGCAAAGCCTTTGGTGTCACCCGCGAGCGCGTGCGCCAGATCGAAGTCAAAGCCCTACGCAAACTACGTCACCCACGGCTCGGCAAACTGCTCAAAGATTACCTCGATCAGATCTAAGCTCAATACCTTGCAAAGAAGGCGGTTGGTTTGACGCAAAGGCGCAAAGGCGCAAAGGCGCAAAGGTTTTCGCGTAGATGAGCGAACCCTTCGCGCCTTCGCGCCTTCGCGTGAGCTTCTTTGCAAGGTCTTGGGGCTTAGCACCCCTGATCAGCTAACGAATGACCATTGGCAAGAAGAGACGGTCGGGCTGCTGCGGCTCACCAAGCTTATAGATGGTGATATGCGGTAAGACATTGTGACCCACCACCATATAGGTCGCATCGTCGCTGAAAGTCACTGCGTACCCATTGGCCCCTGGGGGTGGCACATCCGGATCGGGCAACTTGGTATAGGTATCACCACTACGGCTATAGACCGTCACCCTGGCCCCGCTGGTATGGGCAACCGCGAGATACGCCCCATCAGAACTGAACGTAACATCACGTCCAAGCCCAGGCGGCGCCACATCAGGCCCAGGCAACTGGGTAAACGTATCGCCCTCACGCTTGTAGATAAAGATGCCCCCTGGAGTCCCAGACCCCGACTCGTGCCCGACAACCATGTGCGTATCATCAGGACTAAAGGCAATCGCATGAACGGGGCCGGGAGGCATCGAGGCGATCTGAGGCTGACGTGTAAAGATGTCATTTTCCTGGGTATAGAGCCCGAGGACAAGCGGGGGTGTATCGAATGTCCAGTTGCCAACGGCAAGAAACGTATCGTCCTGGCTAAAGGCAGCCGCATATCCATTGCCCGTAGGGAGGCCAATCGGATTAGCCAGACGGACAAACGTATCACCAGTACGCTTGTAGATAGCGATGTAGGGGCTGTTCAGGTGAGCAGCGGCAAGATAGGTTGCATCAGAGTTAAACGCCACCCCCACCACCGAAAGTGGAGGCATCACTGCAGGGTCAGGCAACTTCGTAAAGGTATCACCATTGCGCTTGTAGATCGTCAGAAACGACGTTCCATCGCGCTCAGCATTGCTATGACCAACCGCCAGGTAGGTTGAGTCAAAACTAAAGGCGACATCGGAGACAAGTCCGGGCGGCTGCTCCTCGGGACCAGCAAGCTTCGTAAAGGTATCACCATTGCGCTTGTAGATCAGCAGAAACGGCTGATTCGCAAGCGTATGCGTCGCACCAACCGCCAGATAGGTCGAATCGTGGCTAAACTCCACCGCCAGCGCCGATCCGGGGGGCAACACCTCCGGATCAGGCAACTTGGTAAAGACAAGCGAAGAGAGCGCGTTACCAGCGCCCTGCTGGGCATCAGCGGCTGTCCAGACCAACCCACCCGCCATAAGGACGAGCATGCCAAGCACAAGCCCCGTAGCTCTGACCACACGCCACAACATTCGCCTGGATCGTTCACCTTCATTGTCGTGCATCATCGCATAAACTCCTCTTTCATCACAAACGATAACGTTTTCTCACCAGTTCGAGATCCTGAACACACGTTAACGAGTTTACCTCTATCATACGCTTTAGCGCATAAGCATAGAAAAAATGTCTCATAACGCCTGGTAAAGGTTTCTTTCGTGAGCCATCAGCGGGTGGTGGAAGATGTCATCGCCATGTGAGCCGCACGAACAAGGTTGACGACACTCTTACACGCTGTTATAATAGGTTTTCAATATGACAGTGACCGGGCAGGCTGGTCATCGTCGGCAGGTTCGGGTTGAAGAAAAGCACCGCTCGGACAATGAAATGTCGAGGCGGTGTTTCTACGCTGTGAATAGGCATTCCCTCCCTTCAACACCACCTATCTGCCCTGAAGACGAAGGAGTCACGCCATTAGGGAACGGTTTCGGATCAACAATCGCATCCGCGCACGTGAGGTGCGCCTGATTGACGAGAATGGCACGCAGGTCGGGATCGTAAGTGTTCGTGAGGCCATCATGATGGCTGAAGAACGCGGTTTTGACCTGGTTGAGGTCGCACCTAATGCGGTGCCACCCGTTTGTCGCCTGCTTGATTATGGCAAATTCCGCTATGAGCAGAGCAAGAAAGAACGCGAGGCCCGCAAGAACCAGAAACAGTCTGAGCTCAAACAGATCCGTTTGATGCCCAAGACTGATGACCACGATCTTGCCACCAAGGCGAATCAAGCCAAAAAGTTTCTTCTTGCAGGTGACAAGGTCAAGTTTAACGTGCGTTTCCGCGGGCGTGAGATGGCTCACCCGGAAATTGGGCGCAAAATGCTTGAGGCAGTTGCCGAGCAGTTGCGCGATATTGCGGTTGTCGAGCAGAAACCCCTAATGGAAGGGCGCGTGCTCTCGTTGCTGGTCGCACCTAATGCCAAAGTGCTCAAGGCCGCCCAGCAGGCCCAGAAGGCAAAAATTGCTCAGTCGAAGGCTCACACCAAAACTGATGAGCTAGGCCAGAGTGAAGCGCCTGTCGAGGTCGAAGTTGATGACGAGTTGCTCGAGGGCGAAGACCTCGACGACGGTGACCTCGATGACGAGGGCTTTGACGATGATGAGTTTGACGAAGAGGACTTCGACGACGATGATCTCGACGACGATGACCTCGATGAGGATGATGAGGACGAAGAAGAAGAAGATCGGCGTTCATAACGAGAGGGTGTTTGTATGCCAAAGATGAAGACCCATAAAGGGGCCAAGCGCCGCTTTAAGGTGACGGGCAGTGGCAAGGTGCTGCAGCAGAAGGGTGTGCGTGGCAATAAGATCAATCGCCCTAAACGCTCGCAGCAGAAATGGGGCAAAGACCAGCCGACCTCACGCGCAAATCGTGAGCATCTCAAGGTCGCTCTTCCGTATGGTTTGAAATAAAGTAAGATCTAGTCGGGCGTAGTCCAGGGACGTCTCGCCACCCCCTGGCCGGCCTGTTCATTGGAGGTGTCTCGTATGGCTCGTGTGAAGCGTGGCATGATGACGCATAAGCGTCACAAAAAGCTGCTCAATCAGGCAAAAGGGTTTCGTGGTGCGCGGAGTCGCCATTATAAGGTGGCCCACGAGGCGGTTATGCACGCCCTGGCCTATGCCTACCGCGACCGCCGCCGTCGCAAACGTGAGTTCCGCCGTCTCTGGATCCAGCGCATCAATGCCGGTGCGCGCCTCAATGGTACGACCTATAGTCGCCTGGTGGCCGGGATGAAGCAGGCTGGGATTACGATCGACCGCAAGATGCTCGCTGATATGGCCGTCCGTGATCCCGCTGCCTTTAGCAATGTGGTCGCTGTCGCAATGCAGACCGCAACGCCAACCACTCAGGGCGCGTGATTTCAAGTACGACTAATCCGCACGTCAAGTTCCTGCGCTCGCTCCGCGACTCAGTTCGAGTCCGCCGGAGCGAGCGCTCCCTCTTCCTTGAGGGCGTTCGCCTCGTTGCCCACGCCCTTGCCTCAGGCGCACACCTCCAACGCGCACTCTATGCGCCCCAACAACTCGCTACGACCCCCGAAGGGGCCCGCTTGCTCCAAGATCTCGCCCCTCGCTACGGGGCTTTTCCCGCTACCCCCGAGGTCGTTGCTGCCGCCGCTGATACGCGCCATCCCCAGGGCGTGGTGGCCGCCGTCGCTCGCCCCGAACTCCCCCCACGCCCCGGGCTCCGCCTGCTCCTTGATGGCATCCAAGACCCTGGGAACCTCGGAACCCTCCTCCGCTCCGCTGAGGCTGCCGGGGTTGGGCTCGTCATGTGTGCCCCCGGTAGCGCCGATCCCTTTCAGCCCAAGGCCGTCCGTGCCGCTATGGGGGCCCATTGTAGCCTTCCCCTCCAGGCTGATCTCTCCTGGCCGGCGATCGGTGAGGCCCTGGCTGCGCTCCCTACGGTCTATGCCGCTGATGCCGACGCTACGCTGCCCTATTTCGCCGCCGATTGGCACCAGCCGGCAGCTCTTATTATTGGCAATGAGGCCCACGGCTTTAGCCCCGAAGCCGCGGCCCTTGCTAGTCAGCGCATTACGATCCCCATGGTCGGCCACGCCGAGTCACTCAATGCCGCTATCGCCGGCAGCATTATTCTCTTTGAGGCCTTGCGCCAGCGTAGTTGACAAATAGCCATAGATCAGGCATGCTCATGCAGGTTCGGCTCGCATACAAGGAGTTAGTGATGACGGTGAGCAATGAGCTGGCAAGCCTTGAACAAGAGGCAGCCACAGCCCTGGAATCGGTCGGCGATCTCGCTGCGCTCGCCGAGTGGAAAAGCAAGTATACCGGTAAGTCCGGTGCGTTGACCCGCATCAGTCGGAGCCTCGGAACCCTGCCCGTTGAACAGCGCCCCGAGTTTGGTCGCCGTGTCAATCAGTTGCGCGAGTACCTCGAAACAGCCTATGCCACCGCCGAGTCGCGCCTGAAGCTCGCTGCGCAGGCCGCTGAACTTGCCGCTGAACGCATTGATATCACGATGCCAGGACGCACTCCTGCCCTTGGTTATGTCCACCTCACCAATCAGGTTCTGGGCCAGGTCCAAGAGATCTTTGGCGAGATGGGCTTCCTCGTTACCGAAAGCCCTGAAGTTGAGTTCGATGAGTATAATTTTAGCCTGCTCAATTTTGCCGATGACCATCCGGCACGCGATATGCAGGATACCTTTTACCTCGATCTGCCCGATGGTGCGCCATCGGTCTTGCTCCGTACCCATACTTCCCCCGGTCAGATCCGGGTGATGCGTGAACGCGCCCCCGAACCCCTGCGCATCCTTCTGCCAGGCAAGGTCTATCGCAATGAACAGGTGACGGTGCGCAGCGAGATGATGTTCCATCAGTTTGAGTTTCTCGCCATCGGACGCCATATTACCATGGGCGATCTCAAGGGAACCCTCGCCTATTTCGCTGAACGTATGTATGGCCCCGGTACCAAAGTCCGTCTGCGCCCCAGTTTCTTCCCGTTCACCGAGCCGAGTGCTGAAATGGACGTCAGTTGCTTCCTCTGCGGTGGGACGGGCTGCCGCGTCTGCAAATACGCCGGCTGGCTCGAGATCGGTGGCTGTGGCATGGTGCATCCCAATGTACTCCGCAATGGTGGCTATGACCCCGAAGAATTCAGCGGTTTCGCGGGCGGTTTCGGACCCGAACGCATAGCCATGCTCAAGTATGGAATTGATGACATCCGTGGCTTCTACTCAGGCGATACGCGCTTCGTCGAGCAGTTTGGGTAGATACGGTCTGCTCGTCATCTTTGCCGCTCTGCACTTGCTCTATAACTGGGCCGTGCCCCTCGGTGAGGGTCCCGATGAGCCAGGGCATTTGGCCTATGTGCTCTTTCTTGCCCAACAGCAACGCTTGCCTGTCCAGCAACTTCCGCCAGAGGCGTCCGATGTGCCCGGTGAGGGCCATCAACCGCCTCTGGCCTATCTGCTCGCGGTGCCCGCTGTCGCCTGGCTCCCCCCCGCTGAACAGTCCATTATCCTGACCGCGAATCCGCAGTTTCGCTGGGCCGGCGGCAACGAGGCCGGGGCCTTCCAACGCGCTAGCCGTGAGTTGTGGCCATGGCAGGGCATGACCCTCGCCTGGCACGCCGTCAGGGCTATCTCGGGGCTCTGGGGCATGCTGACGGTGCTCTTTGCTTATCTGGCCGCCCGACGCCTTTTTGCCCAGGTCGATCCGCTTCTGCCGCCCCTCGTCGCTGCCCTCGTTGCCTTCAATCCGCAATTCCTCTTCACCACGGCCCTCGTCACCAACGATGCCTTGCTCGCAGCCCTTGGGGCAGCTTTGCTCTGGTGGTCACTACCTCCCCTGCCCTATGCCTCCTCGGTCGCCCCAGGCGCACCACCGCGACCCTGGCATACCCGCGCCCTTCCCTGGGCACTGGTGGCCGGGCTCCTCTTTGGCCTCGCTCTCCTGACCAAACAGAGCGCGCTGCTCCTCGGGCCACTGCTGCTCTGGGCAGGATGGTGGGTCGCCAGGGCCGATCTGCGGCGCTTTCTCCTGGTCACCCTCACCTGGGGCGGAACCAGTCTGCTTGTCGCTGGCTGGTGGTTCCTCCGCAATCTGTACCTCTACGGCGATCCCTTTGCGCTCGGTGCATTTACGGCCAAATTCGCGACCCAACCTTTTGCCTGGACCAATCCCGAAGCTTGGTCGGGCGCGTTACGGCAACTCTTTGCGTCGTTCTGGGCCCGCTTTGGCTGGATGAGCCTCCACCCGCCTGCATGGATGCTCTGGCTCTACGCCGGGCTAAGCCTGGCCGCCCTGGTCGGTCTCGTCCGTCTGATGACCACGCGGGACACCGATCTTCCCCGCTCTAGTCTGCTTGGGCCGCTGTTCGCCAGCATAATGGCCGTCGTGTGGACGCTTGCCTTTGCCTATACTGCCGGTCTCGTGGCCTGGCAAGGCCGCATGCTCTTTCCGGCTCTCGCCGCCTTTGCCATCCTGCTCGCAGTGGGCCTCCAACAACTCCGCATCAAGCCTCTCGCTATCTGGTCAAGCTTGCTCCTTCTTGCCCTCGCCACACCGATCCAGATCATTCGGCCAGCCTATCCCTGGATCGCCCTTCCTCCGCGTACCGCCGAGGCTACCCTTGGGCAACCAGTCTATGCACGCTTTGCCGCCTCGTGGGAACAGGGCGTCGTGATCCGCGGCTGGAAGCTTGAACAATCATTGACCCCCGGCACAACGCTCCCCGTGACCCTCACCTGGCAAAGCCAAGGCCGCGTGCCCCAACCCTGGCATGTCCTCGTACAACTGCTTGATCAAGAAGAGCGGCTTATCACCAGCAGCCTCAGCCAACCCCGCAAGGCCTCGCTGCCGTTTCCGCTGTGGACCCCAGGGGATTGGATCGCCGACACCCACACGCTCTTCCTCCCCGCCACCCTTCCACCTGGCCCCTACAGCTTGCGCATCGCCCTGGTTTTACCCGAAGAAAGCGACCGCCGCCAGGATATCTGGAACTTTGATGGCACCTATCTTGGCGATGTTGTGACGCTCGGAATCATTCCCTGAGCAAAGGAGCCTCCAATGAACTGGTGGAACGACTACTTTGATGCAACCTATCCCCAACGCTACGCGCTCAACTCCGAGCAGACCGTGGCCGAGGTACTGATGTTGCGCGATCTGCTCCCCGAGCCGCCCGCCGATCTGCTTGATCTCGCCTGCGGGCAAGGACGTCATAGCATCAACCTCGCTCGCGCAGGCTTTACCGTCATTGGCCTCGATGCTTCAGAGCCGCTGCTTGACCTCGCCCGTACCGATGCAATCGCAGCAGGCGTCGAGGTTGACTTCGTTGCGGGCGACATGCGCGCCATCCCCTACAGCGGATGCTTCGACGCCGTCATCAACATGTTCACCGCCTTTGGCTATTTTGACCGCGAAGAAGAAAACCAGGCCGTCCTGGAAGGCATCGCCCGCGCTCTCAAACCAGGCGGACGTCTCATCATGGAACTCGCCCACCGTGATCGGGTCGTCACTGGGTTCCAACCGACCGACTGGTACGAGTTGGATGACGGCACCGTCGTCTGGATCCGCCGCTATTTCGACCCGCTGCGCGGCATCCTCACCTCGATTGATCGCTGGCGCGACCCCGACGGCCACGAAGACGAACGCATCCATCGCATTCGCATCTACACCGCCACGGAACTCGACCACATGCTCCGCCAGGCCAACCTCACCCCCATCAACTGGTACGGCAGCATCAACCTGCACGCCCTCACCGCCGCCTCACCACGCATCATCGTCGTCGCCACCCGCTAACCCGTACAGGCACGGCGGCGCCGTGCCCCGACCGTGCCGCCCCATCTCCGACGCTGATTGTCGCGATCAACTATCCAGCGGGGAGCATAACCCATTGCCAGGGCTACGCTGAACATGGGGGAACCAGGTTCCCCCATGTTCAGCGTAGCCCTAAAACCCATCGCACTCTTCATTGACGACAGCCTTGCTCCGTGGTAAGATATGAGCCGATGTTTTGTCCAATGCATGTCATGCGAGGAGAGATTTTGTGGGTTCGAAAATGAAAGTGTTGCTGGTACAGGATGTCGAACATCTTGGCAAAACCGGCGAACTCAAAGACGTATCTGGTGGTTTTGGACGTAACTATTTGCTTCCCAAGGGTTTTGCCGTGCTCGCTACCCGTGGTCAGATCAAGCAGGCCGAAGAGCGCCTGGCCGCGCAGCAGCGTCGCTCTGAAGCGTCACGCAAAGATGCCGAAGCGCTGGCCGCACGGATTACGGCCCTGAGCCTCCATTTCACGGCGAAAGTCGGTGAGCAGAATCGTCTCTATGGTTCCGTGACCAGTGCCGATATTGCCGAAAAGCTCGGCGCTGAACTTGGGATCGAGTTCGACCGCCGCAAGATTGAGCTCGAAGAGCCAATCAAGCGTGTCGGAACCTTTGCGGTGCCGATCCGGCTCGCAAGTGGCATCGAGCCGACTGTCACGGTTGTCGTCGCAGGCGAAGATGCGCCCGCCGAGGAAGTTGCGACCGAGTCAGTGTAAGTCGTCGGTGAACGAAGTACGCTTGAAGCCCTGACCGCGAAGAAAAATCTTCGTCTTTGAGGATGTGCCGCAGCATGCGCTGTGGCACATCGTCTTTCTTGGCCCAATGTGGATAAGCTGTCGATAGGTTGGGGAAGAATGGCGGAGAACCAAGAGGCCACCTTTGGAACGCTCAGTACCTTTTGACCTCCAGGCTGAACGGGCAACGCTTGGTGCCATTTTGCTGGATCGCGATGCCATTATCGCCATCGCGGCTTGGCTTGCGGCTGAATTTTTTTATCTCGAAAAGCACGCCCTCATCTATGAGGCTATGCTTGCTTGCTATAACCGCCGTGAGCCCCCCGATCTCGCCACTGTTGCCGCCGAGTTGCGCCGCCAGGAACGCCTCGACCTCGTCGGTGGCATCGCGTTCCTCGGTGAACTGCTCGCTGAAGTGCCAACAGCGGTGCATATCGAGTACTATGCCCGCAATGTTGAGCGTACGGCCATCCTCCGTCGGCTCATTGAGACCGGTGGCAAAATTGCGGCCCTTGGCTACGATGAGAGCGAAGAACTCGATGTTACCCTCGATAAGGCCGAGGCCGAGCTCTTTACTGTCTCTCAACGCCGGAGCACCCAGGATTTCGTTCCTATCGGCCAGATTGTCAATACGCTCTTTACCCAGATCGAACGCCTCCAGGAACGCCGCGGTGAGGTCGCCGGCGTCGCAACCGGCTATCACGAGCTCGATGCCCTTACCGGTGGCTTGCAACCAAGTGATTTGATTATTCTCGCCGCTCGCCCTGGGGTCGGCAAAACTTCGCTCTCCCTTTCGATTGCCTATAATATCGCCTTCCTGTCACGCGCAACCGTCGGCATCTTTAGCCTCGAGATGAGCCGCGATCAATTGGTGCAACGCATTCTCTCGATGCATACGGGCATTGATATGCAGCGCCTCCGTACCGGCAATCTGCGCGCCGATGAGCTGAACCTCGCGTTCGAGGGCATGGGCGTGCTCTCCGATTTGCCGATCTATATCGAAGATACACCCGGCCTCAGCATTACCGAGGTGCGCTCCAAGGCCCGTCGCCTCGCCGCCGAGACGGGCTGCAATATGCTGATGATTGATTATCTTCAGCTGATGTCCGGTCGCCGCAATGATAATCGTGTCCAAGAGGTGAGTGAGATTAGCCGTGGCCTCAAAGCCCTCGCCCGCGAACTCAATGTGCCTATTATTGCCCTCTCACAGCTCTCGCGTGCTGTGGAAGGCCGGACAAGCCACGTCCCGATGCTCAGCGACCTGCGCGAGTCAGGCTGTCTCGCCGGTGAAACCCTGGTCTATTTGCCTGATGAGGGCACGTCGCGTCGCATCGATCACCTCGTTGGCCACACTGGCTTCAGGGTACTCGCGCTCAATCCCGCTACCTGGAAACTCGAACCTCGTCCCGTGACCAATGCCTTCGCAACCGGCCACAAGCCCGTCTATCGCCTCACCACTCGCCGAGGGCATACGATCCGGGCGACCGGCAACCACAAGTTTATGACCGTCAATGGCTGGCGTCGCCTCGATCTGCTCCATCCCGGCGAGCACCTCGCCCTGCCGACCACCATGCGGTCACAACCCCACCATCCGCTTGAGTTGCCGCGCCTAACACCAACCCCTGATGACCTGATCCCCGCTGCCGGTTGGCAAAGCCGCCTCGCGAGCAGTCTGTCGCCGCGCCACCAGGCGTTGCTTGAGCATATGACGCTCTTTGCGGCACCCCAGGCCACATCTTCGTTGCTCAAACGCCCGCTCGCCCGCTCGTCGGCTCAGCGCATCGCAACCACCCTGCAGTCTGAAGCGCTCACAGTTCTTGCCTCAGGTGACGTCACCTGGGACGAAATTGTCAGCATCGAACCAGCGGGAGCCACGCTGGTCTATGATCTCACCGTCGCTGAACATCACTCCTTCGTCGCCAATAACCTGGTGGTCAGCAATAGCATCGAGCAAGATGCCGATATCGTGATGTTCATCTATCGCGAAGAGCTCTATGATAAAGAGACCGACAAAAAGGGCCTGGCCGAAATCCATCTCTCAAAGCATCGCAATGGGCCCCTCGGTGTCATTCCCCTGCGCTTCGAAGCCCGTACCACCCGCTTCCAAAATCTCGAACGCTACCTCGCCCCTGAGGGGTATTAAGCAGGCCGATACCAAGCTTTTGCTCTGTCCCTCATTTGCCTCGTCGCACAAGTCAGTTAGGCTGACTTGTGCGACGAGACTAGACCTGTCACCACTCTGACTATTTTATGATACACTAGACGTTGTTCAGATTGTCACGAAGTTTTTTTGGTTGGTACAAGGAGGTACGGTTATGAGCTGGCGTTCATCCGGCAATTTTCGGCCCAATAATCCGCGCCCCCGTCGCGGCGGAAGCAGTGGTGGCGGCGGGGGCGGGGGAGGACGCAACGGCGCTCCACTCATCGATCCCGTGTTGCAAGTCTTGATTGCGATCACTGTCTTGTTGGGGTTCATCGGTTTGATCGTCGCGATTTCGTTCAGTGGTGCAGGTGGGCAACCAACGCAGGCCCAACCGACAACACCACCTGCCGCAAGTGTGCCCACTGCTCCACCGGCAGCGGTAGCTACTGAGGCTCCGGCTGCCCCCGCACCCACCGAGGCCCCCGCGGCGCCCGCACCCACTGAGGCTCCGGCTGCCCCCGCGCCCACCGAGGCCCCCGCTGCAACCACGCCACCTGCCGCTGCACCTGGCATCCCAACCGAGCCGTTTGGCCCGGCGCTCGCCAGTGGCACAGGCCAGCAGGTCACCCTCGCATCAGCAACTGGTGATGAACTGATCTTTGCAGAGGACGAAGTGCGGGTCGCCGATGGCATTGTCACGCTGACCTTTGTCAATCGCGCTGATGTGGTGCCGCACAACTGGGTCTTGATTGACGGCGATGCCGCTCGTGCTGCGGCGATCAATGATCTTGCCGAGGCCCAGAATCGCCGCCTTCGCAACGCCCTTGGCTCAGTACCTCCTCCTGACACCCCAGATGTGCTGGTAGCCACCCAGATGCTCAACCCAGGCGAAGAAGTAACCGTCACGTTCGAGGTTCCTGGCCCCGGTACCTATCAGTTTATCTGCACCTATCCCGGTCATTATGTCGCCGGGATGCAGGGCGTTCTGATTGTTGAATAGCCCCTTGTTGCTTGCTCGCACCACAAGCCAGTTTCGTAGGCTTGTGGTGCGAGCAAATCAGTTCGCTACCCCGTCAGGCCACAAAAAAGTAGATCGTCAAACTGACACTTAAGCCAATCACCAAGCGCCGCACCAGCAGCGGGTCAAGCTTGCGCGCAATCGCGGCCCCACCATAGCCACCAATAATCGCCCCCAAGGTCATAATCAGGGCAATCGGCCACTCCACAATCCCCGCCAGGATAAAGGCTGCCACTGCAATGCCATTGATGAGCGTTGCCTGCAACGTCTTGAGCGCATTCATCTCGTGAATATTCTCTTGCCCCATCAGCGAGAGTACCGCCAAGGTCAGAATGCCAAGCCCGGCACCAAAAAATCCGCCATACACAGCAATGCTCAGATAAATGCCCAGGATACCAAAGCGCTGCTTTCGTGTCCCCTCGGCTGAAGCACTCATCCGCCGCGCCTGCGCCGTGAGCCACGGGCTAAAGGCAAAGACAAGGGTCGCCAGTAAGAGCAAGTATGGGATCATCTGGGTAAAGACAGCTTCACGCGTGCGCAATAAAAGCATCGCGCCAGCCAGCCCTCCAATGAGACTCAAGACACTGAACAAGAGTAAGCCTTTTTCCTGGCGGCCTAGTTCGTACCGGTATGCCCCAACACTCGCCGCACTCCCCGGCCAGAGTGCCGTTGCATTGGTGGCATTCGCGGTAATTGGTGGCACACCAACGAGCAAAAGGGCCGGAAAGGAGATAAAGCTCCCGCCACCTGCCACCGAGTTGATTGCCCCCGCCACCAGCGCCGCGAAAAAAAGAATCCCCAGGTGCCACAGTTCCATGTCAGGTCTCTCCTTAAAAAGTCAGATCATCTGATGTTTTAACGTCAACTGGATCGAAGTAGGAGTGCCGACTTCAGTCGGCTTCCAGTTCAGCCGACTGAAGTCGGCACTACGTGTCGAGTGTAAAGCTGATCTGGCCCTTCTGAAGCCATATCTAAGCAACAAAACCCGCCTGAGACCTCACCGGTCCTCAAGACTTGTGAGGTCTGACGCACTCCAGCAGGTCCTGGTGGCGATCAAGAATGTGCGCCACGGTAGCCGCCGCTGCGTGCGGATTTCCGGCAATCACGGCGTCAACCAGGGTATCATGCTGATCAGCAACCGTCTCATCAGGCCAGCGCTCGCTCCAGAGGGCTGCTAGGGCACCACGAAGCGTCGTCGCAAACGCCCGGTAGAGGTCGGCCAGGACGGGATTGTGCGTGGCGTCGGCCAATGCACAATGCAGGGCAATATCGGCATCCAGCGCCGCTTCGCCATCATTGCTCGCCAGTGCGGTGCGCCGTTGCTGCCCAAGGCGGCGTAAGGTCGCAATATCAACCTCAGTCCGCCGGAGCGCGGCCAAACGGGCAATCTCGACTTCGAGCGCACGACGTACTTCATGCACGTCAGGGGCATGTGCCCGCGCCAAGCGCTGCGCCAACGGCTCACCCGCGCTGGGGTGCGCCCGTACATAAGTCCCATCACCCTGCCGTACGTCCAGGACACCACTATGCGCCAGTACCCGTACCGCCTCACGCACCGTCGAACGCCCGACACCCAGTTCTTCCATCAACTGAGCCTCGGTTGGCAACCGACTCCCTGGGGGATAGGTGCCCGCGCTGATCTGTTGCTGAAGCTGATCAAGGACTTGCTCAACCAGTTGCCGCCGCTGGATCGCCATGCTTCTCACTCCCTTCAAACATCATATGATCTGATGTTTAGCCGCAAGTGTATCATCTCAACGCAATCCTGTCAACTCGGCTGTGGTCATACGGCAGGGCGATTGCATCATACGAAACCGGATACAACAAGACGCTCTATCAGGGCACCCGCAAGGGGTACCCCTACAAGGCCGGGGGCCGGACCCGGTGTACGGGCACCCCTTGCGGGTGCCCTGGCGTGGTGCGTGCATACACGGAAGATGCAATCGCCCTAGGTGGGGCGACCCAAGCCCTTCGCTTGCATCAAAAACGCCAGCAATGCTGGCGTTTTTGATGCAAGCGAAGAAACAACAGCCTCAACCCCTAGACAACGGCATACGTCTCCTGCTCACGTAGTGGGGTACGGCGACGCACATAGTTGCGTGCCTGCGCATTGATGATATCCCAGGTCATCCGCATCTGCGCAAGCCACGGGCCGGGCGTCATCTGTTTGTACATATAGCTATCAAAGGTCAGACGTTGCACATCAATATTGCGACACATCTCGGTAAACACCTCCATCTGGCGCTCGTTGCCATAGCCCCAACGCTGTAACCAGCGCAAGAAGGTGTACATCGTCCCATACTGTTGCCACCAGAGTTGCTCGTAGAGGCGCAGATGGGCGGCATCGGGCGTATCGAGGGCATGCGCAAGCACCTGGGCCGCGATCTGACCACTCTTCATCGCCCAATAAATTCCCTCGCCCGAGGTATGCACCACCAGGCCAGCTGCATCACCAATCAACATCGCCCGATCAAACGCCATCTGCTTGCGCGGCTCCATCGGCAACACGTGAGCCTCACGCAAAATCAGACGGCCATGATCAAGCGCTGGCCCGAGACGCGCCTTGAGATTGGCCAGCAACTGTTTCGCCTTTGCCGTGTGGCCTGGCCCGGCACCAATGCCGACGGCAATATGGTCACACTTCGGAAACGCCCACGCATAGAGATCGGGGCTGACCTCACGGCCAAGATAGAGATCGGCCGTCTCTTCCCAGCGGGCCATCTTGCTTGGCGGCAAGGCAATGCGCTCTTGAATCGCAACGGCACGGGGAAGATTGGGCAAACCGAGCATACGCGCCGTTGGCGAATAGGCACCATCAGCCCCAATCACCACATCAGCCGTCAGTTTCGCCTCACGTCCATCGCTCATCGAGCGATAGGTTGCCGTCACGCCATGTGGCTCGACCTGCAACCCGACGAGTTGCCCGTGGATCAGCTCGGCCCCACGCTGTTGCGCACGCTCACGGAGAAAGCCGTCAAAAACTTCGCGGCGCACCATCGCCACGTAATCATCATCCGAAGGCACACTACCCATCACCGGGACGTGTGTCTCTTGACCAGAAGGCGAAACAATCAGGCACTGCTTCACCTTACGGTCAATCAGGCTCTGAGGGAGATCAAACTCGTGAAACGCCGCCGGAGGAACCGCCCCACCACATGGTTTGGCCTTCACCAGTTCCTTCTCGAGCAACACTGTCTCAATACCCAGATTACGGAGGGTAATAGCCGCCGTTGCCCCGCCCACCGACGCCCCAACTATCAGCACCCGCTGTGCCATACCATCGTTCTTTCTAGCCTCGCCTTACGCCGCCAACCCGATCGCAGCCGCCATCATTCCCCACACAAAGAGCATAATCGCCGTCGCGTTAAAGAAGACCTCGTTATGCTCGGGATCACGAATAAAGCGCACATTCGGAATGCTCTGCGCAACAAGCAACAACAGCACGACACTGGCCGCGATAGGATGGCCCCAGAAGAAGAGCAGGGCAATCACCCCGATCTGGGCGACCCCCATTGTAATCACGACCATACGGGCAGCCACAACTTTGCCATACTGCACAGGGATCGAACGAAGGCCCATTCGCGTATCGCCATTCATGCTCTTGAAATCGTTCACCGTCATAATACCGTGAGCACCGAGCGAATAGAGCATTGCAATCAAGAAACTCTGGGTGGTCAACGCTGCAAAAGCCGCATGACCAGCCATCCAGGCCAGGCCCTCGTACGAGATACCGACCAATGCATTGCCAAACCAGCCATTGCGCTTGGCCCGTACCGGCTTGAGACTATAGGCCAGGGCACAGATCAAACCAAGCCCGACATAGAGGGCTACTTCCCCACCAAGCAACAGCGCCACACTCGTCCCGATCCAGGTCAGGATCAGGGTCAAAATGTAGACGTGACGCAACGAGACCTGGCCGGAAGGAATCAGGCGATGGGGTTCATTAATCGCATCAACATCGCGATCACAATAGTCATTAATAACTTGCGATAGGCCGCAAAGGATAGGCCCCGCCATCAATATACCAAGCGCCAAGAGGAACATTGGCTCAGCTGACCAGGAGAGCGCACCACTCGCGATAGCCCCACAGAGAAACGCCCACGCGGGAGCAAACCAGGTGACCGGCTTCATCAGCGTGATCGAGCGTCCGAGGGTACCACGAAAGCCAGCAACACGGGGGGTAAGCGACGGCTGAATAGGTGAAGAAGAAGGCGGAGGGGCCAGACTAGAACCTTTGCGGAGATCGCTCATGAACAGCTCATTTCTAGCTTGAAAGCCACGAAGGCCACAAAGTTGAGGGGCAAACCTGAGTGTGCCGCTTCTTTGTGCCCTTCGTGGCTTTCACAAGATCGTGTGTGACTGTGAGCAAGCCCGCACACGAACTACTCAACCGATCGGCTAATTGCCACGAAGGACGGGCGGGAGAACAACCACTCCTGCATCACCAGCCGGAATTTGCGCCTGATTGATCGATCCGGTTGGAATGTTGACACCCCTGTGACAAGTATAGCACCCTGGCACGTTAAATATCTCACCATCAATGTTGCGATATGAAAACTGACTAGCTCCACCTTCTAATGCTGTCGGCACCGCATCGTACGGCATCGCCCCATTGATCGTCCAATTGAACGCAAGCCACGTTGTCAACTGCATCATCCGCGCTGCCTTCAGCTTGTTATAACCAGCTTCCGGGTTGGTGATGTTGCTTGCCGCGTCCAACTCATAGGCGATAAAGTTCCGCGAGTTATGACAATAGGTACACCCTTGGCCCAGCGACCAGGAATTGTAATTCATCACATTCTGGTTGATCGTCACCTGATCCTGGGTGCGCCCACCATCAAGCGTTAAGGCAAGTGAACCACGGCCACTCTCATCGTCAGCGGGATCAAACGGCCGCCAGATCTGATAGTTGTAAATGTAGAAGAGCACTGCATCCTGAAGACCAACCTGACCACGAATCTCTTCGGGTTTCAGGGCCGGATCGAGGATGGGCATCCCATTCTCGTCGAGGGGATCAACCACGACCGGGATATCGGGCACACTCTTGATAAACTGGGTACCAACGGCCTCAAGATTGTTGGGCTCGTTGTAGTGACACGTCGCACACTGGACATAGTTGCCACGCCAGTTGGGCAGATCAACAATAAATTCGGTGTTGACATCAGATACCAGATAGAGCATGTTGCGCGCCGAGATCTTCTCGACGTACTCGTCACTGGCAAAGTTCTCCAGATTATGGCAGTACTGACAGCCGACGCCCAGGCCACCTGAGACATACTGCTGCATATACGTCCATATCTGCGCTGAGGTCATGCCTGAAAGCACCTGGACATTGACGGTATTGGGGTTAGCGTCTACCCAGGCTTGTCCAGCCTGAACACCCTCCGTCCACGCCTGATTACCAAGCCAGGGCTCACGCCCTTCAGGCGGAATATTGGGTGCGACATCGGTGATGGCTCTAATACCCTCACTCGGACTCCACGGGGCATTGGCGTTCAGCGCCGCTGCTGCCCGTTCGGGGCCAAGCGTCAGGCTGTAGATCCACCAGAACGTTGCCGTAGTTACAACCGCGACAATAATGCCTACGGCCACCGAAATGAAGATCGCCGCCTGTCGATCAGTCGGACGAGTTGGCGATTGCATAGGGGTCTCCTCAACTCCGGATCAGCAGCTCGGCGGTGCCGAGGCTCCGGGGCCGGCTCCGACGTGCAGCACTTTAAGAGGGACAGCAAACGATTGCGTTGCTCAACCCATCAGGGTGAGCCGTGGCAGGGTCTCTGGTACACCATATGAATGTAGCGCCAGTATACACCTGATACTTCGGAAGGTCAAATTTTGGAATATGTGCAAAAAAAGTGCAACTGCATTGCTTACAAGACAACAGCCACCAGCATGGTGTGCTGGCGGCTGTTGCTTCGTTTGTGTCGCACGGTAAGTTGGCGACGCGCCAGCGCCAGCGGCACCTAGCCGAACATAGCGAACAGTTGGAGCAGCATGGTCATAGGCACCACTGAACCATCTGGTGCAAGGTTGTCAAGCCAGTTGTACCGAACCGAACTGAGTACAATGAAGTGGATGAGCAAAGCCACGACAAAGCCGAGGATCGTAAAAATCACGATGTTGGTGCGAACTGCACTGCGTGGAGGCATCATAAGTCAACTCCTTAACAGGTTTTGGGAGAGGCTGCATCTGAATCAGGGCCGATTGCCCACCATCGTCACGCACACCTGTACCCGACCGAGCTAGATACCGGCGTTGAGCCACGGACGCCACACCCAGACCAGGGTGTGAGCAATCACGGCGATGACACCGAATGCCCAGAAGGATTTGACCATGATGTCATGAACCAGCCAGTCCTGATTGTTGAACAACGACCGCCATTTGGGGGGAACCAGATCGTCATCGTCACGCATGAGCGGACCTCCGATACTTCAACTACGAGCGCCAGGGCCGAACACACCAGGTACGACTTGCGCGCCTGGCGGCGGTCGTCGCACCTTCCATACCCTTTGTCGGGGTTGGGAGCAAAGCACTCCTACAATGTGATCCCAGCCGTGCTGAGGTCGGTTTGCCAGTACGTCTGGAAGAGTAGGATGTTGCTTGGCTCATTGAGCTAAATTATATAGGAGTCAAGAAAAAATGTCAATCCGTTGCTTTTAAGAAAAATCAACCAGTTTCATGGTCTTTTGCACCGCTTTCCATCAGCCTTACGACTGACTACAACCCCCTAGAGCAATGTTATACTCACTCTATCTTCTCGAACAGGTGTCTCGCTTCGGAAAGTTAATGTGTAGCAACTATTCATCAATGGTGCCCTATGTCCAACCTTCGTTATCTGATCCCTTATCTCAGGCGCTACCGCTGGTCGTTGCTGGCAGGCTTGATTTGTGCCGCCTTTGCTGCCTCGGTGAGTGCGCTTGGACCCTATATCTTGCGCCTTGCCGTTGATGAACTGGCAACAGGCCAATTGGTACTCACAAGCATCCTCGGGTATGGGGTGATGCTCATCATCGTTGCCCTTGCTGACGGTGTCTTTCGCTTCATTCAACGCATGATGCTTGCCGGGGTGTCCTATCGTATCGAGTACGATCTGCGTACCCAACTCTTTGCCCACTATATGCGGCTCGATCAGGCTTTTTTTAGCCACAATCATACCGGCGATTTGATGGCCCGTGCCACCAATGACCTCAGCGCCGTCCGTCAATTGCTCGGCCCCGGGCTCAATGGCACCGCAACGGCGGTGTTGACCTTTCTGGCCGCCGCTGTCCTGATGTTGATGATGAATGTGACCCTGGCCTTGATTGTGATGCTCCTTATGCCGGTGACAACCGTGGTGTTTGTCCTGCTCGGTAAGCGGATGCGGACGGCCTTTACCCACGTGCAAGATCAATTCGGTGTCATTTCGACCCGTGTCCAAGAGCATTTCTCTGGGATTCGGACCATCAAGGCCTATGCCCAGGAAGATGCCGAGCTCGTGGTCTTTGCCGCTGAGAATGAGCGCTATCGCGAACTGAATCTCCGCTATGTGCTGCTCAGCGGGGCGCTCTGGCCTGCGATGACCCTCTGCCTTGGCATCGTTGCCGCGTTGGTGCTGCTCGTTGGTGGGCGTCTGGTGGTCGCGGGTGAGTTGACCATCGGTGAATTGGTGCAGTTTAATGCATATCTAGGCTTGCTGACCTTCCCAATGATTATGCTCGGCTGGATGGTTTCCCTCTATCAGCAGGCCTCAGCCTCGATGGGGCGCTTGATGGAGGTGCTGCGCTATCAGCCAGCGGTGGTCAATCCACCCGATGCGCGTCCTTTGCCTGCCCCTCGCGGTGAGTTGGAGTTTCGGCATGTCGGGCTGCGCTATGAAGAACCTGCCGATCACGCAACGACAGCGCTGTTCCCCGAACGACGCGCTGAGTGGATGCTGCGCGATCTGTCGATCCACGTTCCGGCAGGACATTCGTTGGCGATCGTAGGGGCAACCGGGGTGGGCAAAACAACGCTCGTCAATCTCTTGTCACGCGTCCGTGATCCCGATGAGGGTCAGGTGCTCCTTGATGGTATCGATGTCCGAACGCTGGATCTGGGCGATCTGCGGCGTGCGATTGGGTATGTGCCCCAAGAGACCTTTCTTTTTAGTGTGCCATTGCGCGAAAATGTGGCCTTTGGGGTGGAAGCAGCGCACGATGCGGCTCTGGATGCACGCATTGAGCACGCCGTGACGGTGTCACGCCTCGCCAACGATCTGGCCCAGTTTCCCGATGGCCTCGATACGATGGTTGGTGAACGTGGCGTGACCCTGTCGGGCGGGCAAAAGCAACGGGTCTCGCTTGCACGGGCAATCCTCCGCAATCCACCGGTGCTGATCCTCGACGATGCGTTGAGTAGCGTTGATACACAGACGGCGGCGCAAATCCTCGCCGGGCTGCGCGAGGTGATGCGTGGACGAACGACGGTCATCATTGCGCAACGCATTGCAACGGTACGCGAGGTTGACCAGATTGTGGTGTTGCACGATGGACAGATTATCGAGCAAGGCAACCATAGTGCGTTGCTAAAGCTCGGCGGGCAGTATGCAGCGATGTATCGGCGCGAGTTGCTCGAAGCGGAATTATCGGCATAAGCCCAGTTGTGAGGATAATGTGATGGCACGTGGCTTTGATGATGATGTGATCCTTGGGAAAGCCTATGATGGGCGACTGATGCGCCGAATGGCGGTCTTTGTCGTCCCCTACTGGCGACAACTGGCCCTGGCCCTGGCCCTCCTCTTTGGGGCAGCACTGACCGAGATCGTGCCACCCTTACTCGTCTTGCAGGCCATTGACGGGCCTATTAGCGAGGGGCGCCTCGAGGGGCTCTGGCCGATTTTCGCCCTGTATGTGCTGGTGCTGGTAAGCAACTTTGCGCTGCGGTATACGCACAACTATATCATCAATAGCGCAGGCCAGTCGGTCGTAATGGATTTGCGCAAGCAACTCTTTCAGCACCTCCAGCGGCTCAGTTTGAGCTTCCACGATCGTAACCCAGTCGGACGGCTCTTGACCCGCATTACCAACGATGTTGATGCGCTCAATGAGTTCTTGACCCAGGGGTTGGTGCTCATCCTGGCTGATCTGGTAACGCTGTTAAGCATTATTGGCATTATGTTCTTCTTGAACTGGCGACTGGCCTTGATCAGTCTCGCGACGCTGCCCGTCCTGATGGTGATTGTTGCCATCTATCAGCGGATGATGCGGGCGACATATCGCCTGGTGCGCGAGCGCTTGGCAACGATCAATGCGTTTCTCAACGAGCAGATCAGTGGCGTCCTCGTGACCCAACTCTTTGGCCGCGAGGCGACCAGTCAACGCCATTTCAGTGGGTTGAGTGAAGCCTACCTTCAGGCCAACGTGCGATCCTTGCTGATCTTTGCCATTTTTATGCCCACAGTTCAACTGATGGCCGCGATTGGTACCGCAGCTGTTCTCTGGGGTGGTGGCTATGGCGTGATGAGTGGCTGGGCGTCGATCGGTATGCTGGCAGCGTTTGTGCTCTATACCGAACGAGCCTTTCAGCCCATCCGCAACCTCGCCGAGCGGTATACCATCTTGCAGGCCGCAATGGCTTCTGCCGAGCGCGTGGTCGGGGTGCTTGATACAACCGAAGAGGTGCGTGACCCTGAACAGCCTGTGACCCTGCCCCTGCCTGTCCGCGGTGAAATTCGCCTGGAAAACGTCGTTTTCGGGTATGACCCTGCTGAGCCGGTGCTCAAGGGGATTAGCCTGCACATTCCAGCCGGTCAGGCCGTGGCGATTGTCGGAGCAACCGGGGCCGGCAAGAGCAGCCTCGTTGGCTTGCTGGCCCGTTTTTATGATGTCCAGGGCGGACGCATTACGCTTGATGGGGTCGATCTGCGTGATCTGCGCCAGCACGAGTTACGACAGCATATTGCCGCCGTGCCGCAAGATCCGGTCTGCTTTTCGGGGACAATTGCCAGCAACATTCGCCTGCATAGTACGGCCATCGACGATGCACGTGTGCGCTGGGCTGCTGAAATGGTGAATGCAGCGACCTTTATCGAGCGCCTTCCAAGAGGGTACGAGCACGAAGTCCGTGAACGCGGGGCCAATCTCTCCCTTGGCCAACGGCAGTTGCTCGCTTTTGCGCGCGCGCTGGCCTTCAACCCCGAGGTGCTCTTGATCCTTGACGAGGCGACCAGCAGTGTTGACACGGCAACGGAAGCCCTGATCCAGGATGCGCTTGAACGGATGCTGCATGGCCGCACGAGCATCATTATTGCCCATCGCCTGAGCACGATTCGCCATGTTGACCGGATTATCGTCTTGCACCAGGGGCGCGTCGTCGAGGATGGCACACACGACGAGTTGCTGGCCCAACGTGGCTACTACCACCGGCTCTACCGATTGCAATTTGCCGAACAGGGCCTCGGGGTTGCTGGACACTAGCTACAGAGGAAAAACCAGGTTGGATCGGTGAGTTGGATGCTTGGGGCCATGGCAAACCAGACGACCCAGAGGATCACGCCGCCGAAAGCGAGCAGCACCAGGGCCACAACTGCGATCCAGGTGAGCAAACCATCCCCCTCAACTGCCTGCGCAAACGCAGGCAGTTCTGTTTCCCCCAGCACTGCGGAACCATCAGTCATACGCGTTGCTCCTGCAGACCTCGCACGGGGCGGTCATCAAGGATCACATGAATAAACGCCGCAACGAGGCTCAAGGCGAGGGCGGTATACCACACCGGCAAATACGATCCCGTCACATCATAGACCGCACCACCGAGCCAGGCCCCGAGAAACGCCCCGACCTGATGACTCAAGAAAACGATGCCATAGAGTGTCCCGAGATACCGCACCCCAAATAATTGGGCCACGAGGCCGCTGGTGAGGGGCACGGTACCAAGCCAGAGCAAGCCAATCGCAAAGCCAAAGACGAGCGCCGACGTACCGGTAACCGGCACGAGCAGGAAGAGCACAAAGACGACCGCTCGCGCAAAGTAGAGCCCACTCAACACCCGTTTTTTGACAAAGCGATCGCTGAGCGACCCAAAGAGGTACGAACCAACCACATTCGCCAGGCCAATCACCGCAAGGGCGCTGGCTGCGACAAATGGGGCAACGGCATAATCAGCGAGGTAAGCCGGGAAGTGGATCGCAATGAAGGCCACATGGAAACCGCAGACAAAAAACCCCAGATTGAGCAACAGATATCCTGGATGGCGGAAGGCGGTCGCGAGAACGGGCTTGAGCGAAGAAGAAGGCAACGTTACAGCTTGGCTCGACGCTGAAGTCGGACGACGAAACGCGAGGGCAAAGAGCAGGATCAGCAGGATGAGCAGCGCAAGGCTCACCAGAGCGCCCTGCCATGACATCATGCTGAGCAGGATCTGCGCAAGAGGCACAAAGGCGAACATGCCCAGCGAACCTCCAGCCGTGACGAGGCCAAAAGCCAGACCACGCCGCTGAGTCGGCACGAGCGCACCAAGGGCACTAAAGATCACCACAAAGGTCGTCATACTCTGCGCGAGGCCAACCACCAAGCCGAGCGCAAATAACAACCCCCAGACATTAGAGACTACGGTAACACCCCAGAGTCCAAGAGCATAGAGAAGCACGCCGAGCATCAAGATCGGGCGCACACCACGGCGATCAGCCAGAGCACCGATAAAAGGCTGGCCGAGCCCAAAGATCAAATTCTGGACAGCAAGGGTAAAACTAACCTGTGAACGCCCGATTTCAAGCGTTTCACTTATCGGGATAAGAAAAACACCAAAGGTCTGACGAACTCCCATACTCAGAGCAACAATCAACGTCCCGTAAAGGGTCGCGGTCGCCCAGCTTGGCAATCGTTTGGGCACACACGCCTCCCGCGTTAGTCACCGCCACGCGAGGGCAAATGATCACGCCGCGCCACACCTTCTTCGATTGCTGCGAGCGCAACAGCGGTTGCAATCGTGGGCACCACCGCACGATTAAAGACACTTGGGACAATATATTCTTCGCTAATCTCTTCATCGGGAATTACATTGGCAAGGGCCTCAGCCGCTGCGAGGCGCATGCCAACGGTCATCTTCGCAGCATTGACATCGAGTGCCCCGCGAAAAATTCCGGGAAAGGAGAGCACATTATTGATCTGATTAGGTTGATCCGAGCGACCGGTTGCGACAACCCGTGCATATTCACGGAGCATCTCGGGGTCACCTTCGGGCACAGGATTCGCCAGAGCAAAGACAATCGGATCGGGAGCCATGCTGCGCACCAATTCAGGAGTGAGCACACCGCCCTTCGAGACCCCAACAAAAACATCAGCGCCACGGATCGCCTCTACAAGCGTCCCACGGCGACGCTCGCGATTGGTCTGTGACGCAATAATGCGCTGCATTGTTGTCTGCACATGGTCATCGCCTTCACAGAGGATCCCATAGCGATCGACGGCAGTCACCTCGCCGATATGAGCCTCGAGCAACGCTCGAATAATCGCAGTACCAGCCGCACCAACACCATTGACCACCGCCCGCACCTCACGCAGATCCTTGCCGACAAGGCGTAAGGCATTGCGCAGTGCAGCGAGCACCACCACGGCGGTACCGTGCTGATCATCGTGCATCACCGGAATATTGAGGCTCTCGTGGAGGCGACCTTCCACCAGAAAGCAACTAGGAGCAGCAATATCTTCCAGGTTAATCCCGCCAAAACCCGCGGCAATCTGTTCAACCGTCTGGACAATCAACTCGGGATGCTGTGAACGGAGGCAGATCGGAACCGCATCAATATCGGCGAGTTCCTTAAACAGGATCGCTTTGCCTTCCATCACCGGCATCGCGGCTTCGGGGCCAAGATTGCCCAGACCGAGGATCGCACTGCCATCACTGACCACCGCGACGCTATTCGTCTTCCAGGTGAGTGAAAACGCCTTTTCAGGATCATCGGCAATCGCCCGACAGACGCGGGCCACACCGGGAGTATAAGCGAGGGAAAGATCATCGCGATTCTTGAGCGGCACCTTGCTCTGCATCGCAAGCTTGCCGCCGAGGTGGGCGAGAAAAACGCGATCACTTACCTGAAGCACGGTAATGCCTGGAATCGCATTCAACTCTTCGATCAACGTCTCACCGTGCTGCTCGTCCTGTACCCGTACAGTTATATCGCGCACCAGCACATTGCGTTCGGCGCGAACAATATCAATCGCGCCAATATCGCCACCGACTTCACCAATGCGCGTCGTGAGCCGACCGAGCATCCCAGGGCGATTGTCAATTTGACAACGCACCGTCAACGTATACGCAACACCCACCGACATAGCTACCTCTGCAAGAGAATATAAAAAGCCTGTCTTGGCGACAGGCAACGGCGCTTCCTGCTATGGTAACATAGATAGCACTGGTATGCAACGCAGGGAAGAACGGAGGATTGTGTGATTGATAAGGATGAAACACTATCAGAACTGCTCGTCGCGCCTTTCTTGCCACTGGTCGAGCGCATCATAGCTGAAGCAACCGTCGTCAATGACCGCATCCTGAAGATTGATCACTTCTTGAATCACCGGATCGAACCCGAGTTGATGCAGGCGATGGGCGAAGCAATGGCCGAGCGTTTGCGTCCCTTCCATCCTGAATTGATCTTGACCGCCGAGGCGAGTGGCATTGCCCCTGCGCTGGCGACCGCGATGGCCCTGGGATGCCCGCTGGTCTATGCGAAAAAATATTCACCCGAGGTTGAAGCTCCCGCCCTCTCACGCATCGTGCCTTCACCAACAAAAGGCGGCGCAACCCGCCTCGTCGTTTCGGCGCGCTATCTGCCCATTGGCACCAGGGTTGCCCTGGTCGATGACTTTCTCGCGAATGGACGAACGGCAGTGGCCCTGGCTGAGTTGGTTCGTGAAGCCGGAGCAAGCCTGGTAGCCGCAGGCTTTGTGGTCGAGAAACTGTTCCAGAACGGACGGGCAGGCATCGAGGCCCTCGGCATTCCTGTGGCCGCCCTGGCGCAGGTCGAACGCCTCGAGCATGGGCAGGTCATCGTTCGCGGCGTCGCTACGATGACCTGAGCTATGCCTAGGGCGATTGCATCTTCCGTGCATGCACCCCCACCAGGGCACCCGCAAGGGGTGCCCGTACACCGGGCCCGGCCCCCGGCCCTGTAGGGGCACCCCTTGCGGGTGCCTCGTTGTTGCCGGGTGCCGCCGTTTGCGCCGCTGGTTGCATGCACATGCTGCCACAGAGAGCGTATTTTTTATCCGGTTTCGTATGATGCAATCGCCCTAGAGCTATGCCGCGAAAGCATTGCAAAATAAAAACAAGTGTGCTATAATAGATCCTAGCCCGCAACGAAGGCAACGTAAGCACAAAGCAAAACAAAGAGACAAGCAATGGAAAGTACAGGGAACCCCACACGCACCGTGACCCGCACCTATCGGGCAGCTATTCGGCTCGGTGAAGACTTTATGACGCTCGAAGAGTCAATCACGTTACCGGTTGACGCTTCCGACAGTGATGTGCAGCAGGCTGTTGAGCTTGGCTGGCGCATCTATCAAGCCCAACGTGAGTCCTTTGAACAACAGATCGCCACGATGCGCGAAACACATACGCTACCAGGGCCAATGACCGTTCGCGATCCGGATGCTCCTGCCAGTGACAAACAACGCAATTATATTGCAACGTTGCAGGACCAACTGACCTGGACAAACGAGCAACTGGCAGCCCATGCAGCCGATCAAGCCGTCGATCTGGTGACGATGACAAAAGGTCAGGCTTCACTCTTTATTGACGGTCTGAAAAAACTGGCGGAAGAACGTGGGCGCTACATCGCCGAGAGTCGCGTTCGGATGGTCAGCGGGGGCGTTACAAGCAGCAGTTCAGATCCAGACCAGCCTGCCAGCGAGCGCCAACTGAAAGCCTTGGCGAAGGTCGCCGCAAGTCGATCACTCAAGCTTGATGAAGAATTGCAGCGACGTTTTGACGTCACCATAGCCGAGCTCACGAGCGAACAGGCAGCTATGCTGCTCAATGAATGGCAAGCCAAGCGCTAGCTACTGACAGGCAACTCTGCTAGTGTCTTTCAGGTGCAGGGCTACGCCCTGCACCTGAAAGACACAAACTGGTGTACACTATGATCGGCGTTGCTCACACCTATACCAGGGCACCGAGATATGCAAGAGAAGATCACCCTCCTGATCGCTGATGATCATACGATGTTCCGCCAGGGCCTGCGTGAGCTCCTTGAACGCAAGGGGGGCTTCAAGGTTGTCGCTGAGGTCAGTGACGGCATCGCGGCCGTCGAAGCAGCGCGTGAGCAAAGACCCGATATTGCGCTACTCGATATTTCGATGCCCGGGATGACAGGGATCGAGGCAGCCCGCCAGATTACCCAGGTAAGCCCCCATACCCGCAGTATAGTGCTCACGATGCATCGCGATGAACGCACGGTGCTCGAAGCGCTGCGCGCCGGGGCCAATGCCTATCTGCTGAAAGACGCTGATTCCGATGAATTGATCGAGGCCGTGCGCCTCGTTCACCGCGGTGAGGCTTCGCTGGCTGGAAGTGCCGCCGCACGCGTCCTCGATCTGCTGCGCCGTGGTGAAACGGCCATCGCTGGCGCAGATCTGTTGACTCCGCGCGAACGTGATATCCTGGCCCTCGTGGCCCAGGGCGACGATAACCGGGCGATCGCCTTGAAACTCAGCCTCTCTGAAAAGACCGTGGGGAATCGCCTGAGCGAGATTTTTCAAAAACTCGGGGTGAGCAATCGTACCCAGGCGGCAATTGTCGCGGTGCAGCGGGGCTTGGTTCCACCACCGCAGATGGGGTGATCAAGATATGGCCTGACCAAAGGCAGCTTTGCTGCCTTTGGTCAGGCCATACGTACGTTTACCGTAGCGTCACGGGTAGGAAGACTCGGTTGATGTTGAGAGGGTAAAGTTCCGAGACTTTGGTGCTAGTGCCTGCTTCGTACTGGTTGATGACACCATAGTTGTTGGTTGTGCTCATCGTACGCAGTCGCTCCCCTTCTTCCAGGGCACGGGGCAGGGTGAAGATCCAGTTGCCATTGGCATCAGCCATCGTTGTGCCAAATGACTCGAGCGTCTCGACCAGGTTGTCGGTGTTGTCAAGAAAGATCTCGATGGTGCAGAAGGGACAGCTGCTATCAACTGGCGGTGCGCCCCCTGGCGGGATGCCCGGATCGCCTGAGGTACCACGCACCGTTGTTCCTTCAATGCTGGTGATCTTGCCAGGATTGAAATAGGCGAGATCGTTCGGCACAATCGGGCCAAAGACGATTGGCCGTTGGCTGGTGACGATCAGGTTGCCCTGGTAGGTATTGGCGTTGGCCCCGACAACATTTGGCAGGTGATTCAGCGCTGCGTTCTGCGGGGTGACGATGTAGTTGTCACGGAGGACGCTGAAGTTGCCCGACATGCGGATGCCTTCGCCACAGACGCCCACATCGTTGCCCGCCGTGTCGCGCCCGATGTAGTTGTTCTGGACAAGATAGTTGCCGACACTGCCGATCTGGATACCAAAGGGCTGGGTTGACGCCGGATCAGTGCTGCGGATGCTTAGGCCAACAAGGTAGTTACGTTCAGCTTCGGTTGGGCCACCAGCCTGTGTACCCAGACCACCAAGTAGGCTGAGGCCTTGCCCCGCGATCCAGTTGGGGTTGGTACAGATCGTTTCGCCTTCTGGTGGCGCAGGGATAGTGCCGTCGGGACGGGTGCCGAGATAATTGCCGACCACCCAACTGTCGTCACTACGAATGGTCATGCCACTGGCCCGTGAGCCGGTCACCACATTGTTGCGATAGACATTGCCCCCTTCCTGGGCCGGTGGCGTTTCGGCATCCTGAATGGTCGCTTTGTTATCAATCGCATTGTTGCCGCCGATGTAATAGATGCTCTGGCCATCCTCGTTGAGACCGAGCCAGTTCGCTTCGATAAAGTTGCCACCAAGATTGACCTGAATACCAAAGCCCTGCAAACCCAGACCACGGATGATGTTGTCGCGACTATCCACAATCAGGATCTGCTGGGTGTTCGTTCCCCTGACAAAGATCTTTGGCCCAGTCGCACGCCCACCGGGCTGCGTCGTGCCATCAATGACGATTTGGCCCCCTTCCAACCGCCGGAAAACATTGCTGGCCGCGCTATTCAGATCAATGCGCCACACCTCCAGCGCAGCATTGTAGCCCGGATCGGTCGTCGGTATGTCGAAGTTGATCAAGACCGGGCGTTCGTTCGCGGGCAGTTCACGCGCCTGAGCAATTGCCCGCCGCAAGGTACAGGGGTTGGCGGTACACTTCGTTGACGAGCTTGTATCAGGATCAGCCGTGCTGTTGACGGTGATTGTGGTTGCAAAGGCATACGTAGGCAGCGGAGGCACCGCTCGTGGTTGCACCGGGGTGAACTCGGTTGGCGCATCAGCGTCGGGCCGCACCGGTGGCGGCGGGGTTGCGATCACCCCATCAGGGCCGTAAAGGTTGCGCGAGACGCGTGTGCTTGTGCCAGCCCCAAAGCCCTGGATCGTGCCTTCAAGCGTGGTTGTGCTCTGCGTACGCAGGCCCTGGTTCGGGCCGAGACCACCAGGCGGCAGGATCTCAGGAAACGACCAGTTCCCTTCAGCATCAGCTGCGACCGTACCAAGCGATTCCAGGGTCTCGATGTTGCCGTCGCGGTTGTCGAGGAAGAGTTCGATCACACAATTCGGGCAGGTGCTATCCACCGGCTGCGCTGGCGGCGGCGGCACGCCTGGATCACCCGACGTGCCCGAGACGGTGCGGCCCACGATGGACGTCACTTTCGCAGAGTTGAAGTAGCTGTAATTGACCGTCACACTCGGAAAGAAGAAGACTGGGGCAATCGAGTCTTCGACTACGTTGCTGCGGATCAGATTGGGCCCAAGCGAGACACCGCTGCCACTCAAGCCAATCGCGCCTGTTTGTGGCTGTTCACCTTCGGTAATCTTGTTGACATCGTCGTTGCGAGTACCGGCGCCATAGATGGTATTGCCGCGAATGACATTACCCTGGTTGGTCAGGCGGATGGCATCGCCACAGGTACCAAATTTCTGGACAGCAGCATCAATCCCGATAATGTTATTCTCGATGAGATTGCCGCCTTTATCAATATCAATGGCCGTTGGCGGCGTGTTCAGGGGATCGTTGCTGGCCCAGAGCAACCCGACAAACCGGTTATCGCGGACGACATGACCACTGCCGAACAACGCAATGCCCGCGCCACCAAACCAGTTGTTGTACCGGGCATTGGGGCGGCACTTGCGATCAGCAGCAATTGTCGGCACCGTCCCATCGGCACGGGTACCAAAAAGGCTCCCCTCGATCGTGCCATTGCTGCCCCGCATCGCAATGGCGACCGTGCGTGATCCCGTCACAATGACGTTATTGTAGGTGTTACCAGTACTAGCGGTTGCATCCTCAAAACTCGCCCGGCTATCAACGGTTGGATCACCACGCACAAAGAAGATCTCCTGACCATTCTCGCGCAGGCCACTCCAGACATCGCTGACGCCATTATTACTGCCGTTGAAGATGACGCTGTAATACTGAAAACCCAGCCCAATCAACCGGTTCTCATTCCCGTTGATCACAAAACGGTCGGCCTGGGTCGAGCCACGAATAAAGACCCTGGGGCCAACCGCCCGCCCACCTGGTTGCTCCGATGCATCAATCGTCACTTGCCCACCTGCGAGATCACGCAGGTTCGCACCGACACCTTCGCTCAGTACAATCGTCCAGGTTCCAGCGGCATCGCCGGTATTCGCCTCATTGGCGGGCAGATCGAAATTGATCAAAACAGGACGCGGCGTGGCTGATGCCCGTGCCTGGACAATCGCCCGACGTAGCGTACACGGACTCGCCGTTACACAGGTCGCCGACATACTGAGATCAGGATCAGTCGTACTATTTACCGTAATGGTCGTAGCAAAGGCCTGAGCCCGGGCCACAGGGGGTTGGACCTGCGGCCAGAAACCAAAGACGAGCATCACCATAAGACCGCAAGCGATCAACACATGGAAGCGTTGGGGGCGTAACATCAGGCACCTCCCTCGAGCATAGATGGCAAGGAGGGGAAGGGCAGCGATGCAAACAGCTTCCTTGCCGGGAACAGTAGATTGCGTACGGGTTCATTATAGAACTTCACTCTCGTATGGCTCTCGTTCTGGCTGCAACATGGTATAATAAGGCTTGCATGTACATATATAACATGCATGGGCAAGACACATGCAGCCACACGATGACACATCTTCATCCCCACTCTCACTCTGGATGCTTGGGCCATTTCGCGTCATGCTCGGGGCAACGACGCTTGCCCTACCACCTCGTTCACGCGCCCACGCCCTGCTCGCCTATCTCTTGCTGCACCACGGTCGGGCGGTTGACCGTAGCTATCTGGTGGGGCAACTTGATCCTGATTTGCCAGATCTTGTGGCCCGACGCCGCCTCTCTGATACGATCTACCTGTTACGCCGCCTGTTGCCTGCGGCACGGCTGCAAACAACCCCCACAACCCTTGCGCTAACCCTTGCACCACAAGATGATTGTGATCTTCTCGCTTTCGAGCACCTGTTACGCCAACCTGTCGATCAAGTCGAGCGCTCCTTGCTGCTCGCCTGCCCCGAACCGATCTTCTGTCCTGAACTCGATCACGAATGGGTCTTGCCTGCCCGCGAAACGCTGCATTTACGCTTACTCAACCGCTTAGAGCAGTGTGCTTCCGTTGATCTCCAGGCAGGCCAACTCACGTCAGCACGGGATCTGCTCTTACGGTTGCTGCAACTCGATCCCCTGCGCGAGGTCGCCGAGGTCAGTTTGCTGCATGTCTTTGAAGCCCTCGGGTCGCGCAGCGAGGCGATCAGGCAGTATGAACAATGGTGCCAGCATCTCCAGCGTGAATTTGGCTTTACCCCACGGCCCGAGACCGAACAGGCCTATCGGTACCTCATCCGCCAGACCACTCCAGCACTACGGCCAACCCCAACCACGCTCCCGACCACGTTACCGCTTGTGGGGCGTGACGATGAACGTCGGCACATCTTGAATTGGATGGACCAAGCCAGTTCTCACGCAACGCTGATTTTGCTCGAAGGGATGGCCGGCATAGGCAAGAGTTACCTGCTTGACTATGTGGCTGGTGATGCCCACTGGCGTAATTGGCAGGTCGCACGGGCAACCACCGATCCCACCCGTAGCACCCTCGAACAAGCCCTGGCATCATTACTCACCCCATTGCACTACGAACACCTGGCCGCCATCCTCCCAGCAGCCTGGTATCACCATGTAATAGCGCTCTTTCCTCCTGACGATGCGTGCAGACTCGCTTCCCAAAGCACACGTCACGCTGAACTCTCCGCTGAGTCATATTACGCAACCATCGTGCGCCTGCTCGAAGGTTTAACCAGCCATACACCGCTCCTCCTCATCCTGGATGGCATGCACGAGGCGAGCGAGGCGGATCTGGCCCTGTTGTCGCGGCTCGCCACCATGCAGACCAGGTGCCCGTTGATGCTGATCGTGAGTTACCGTCCATCAGCACGCGAAGAAGGCGGGCGCTGGGCAGCCTTGCAACGCCTCGGTACGCTTGCCACAGGACGTTGCCTCGAGCTTGCCTCCCTGAATGGGGCAGCGTGTCGCATGCTGCTTGAAGAGACCCTGGGACCGTGGACAGATGCCGCCGTAGAACAGATCGTATCTTTCACCGGAGGCCACCCGCTCTTTCTGCGCGAGGTGGTGACTTGGTTGCTCGAAGATGGGTTGCTTCGCCGTGAGCGTGATGGGCGCTGGATGCTTGACGGGGGCCTGTTCGAGCTCGAGCCAGTGCCGGATCTTGCCCATACCGTCGGCCTCAGGCTCGATAGCCTCACTGAACGCGAGCTCACCTTGCTCACCTTGATGGCCCTGCAGCATGAACCGCTGAGCGTTGAAGCGCTGGTACAACTGACCGACTGGTCTGCGCCAAGCATCATCGAACAGGCCCAACGCATGGTTCAGCGCCATATCGTCCGCCAGTGTCCCTCGGGCTACACATATGCGCATGCCCTGATCGCCCAGGCTGCCCGCGAGCGGCTCGACGCAACATCACGACGCACCTATCATGACCGTCTGCTGGCCTTACCCGACAAACATATTCGTCCGTCGCCCTTGCGCCGCGCCTTGCACGCCCTTGCCGCAGAATCGTGGGAAGCAGCACTACCGCTGCTCATCACCGCCAGCAAAGAGGCGCGGCGACGCGGCGATTATCGTGTCGCCCTCCGCCTGATCAAACACGCGCTCGACGCACTGGCGCAGAGTAATCTGACGTCGGCCCTTCATACCGAGTACCATATCGAACTGCTCTTTGAACAACTCCAGGTCTGGAACTGGCATCCACCTGAACAGGCCGAAGAACAAGCGGCGGTGATCGCAACCCTCAACGGCTATCTGCCAGCACGAGGGCCGTTCCGGCTGCAATTGACCCTTGCCGAGATAGAATATCTGCTCACCCTTGGCGCGAACCAGGCTGCTCTCACAAAAATCCGTACAGCCCTTGACCAGTTGAGCAACGACGCCACCCCAGAGCAACTGGTGCGGCTGCATTTTCAATATGGCAAAGTGGCCCAGCGCCTCGAGATGTTGCACGAAGGCATCGCCCATCTGAAGATCGCACGTGATCTGGCTGCGGCGTGCGGCTCAATCGAAGATGAAGTTGCCGCTCTCGGCAATCTCGCTGTCTATCACCATTTCGCCGGTGATTTTGGGACTGCACGCGTCGGCTACAACCAGGTCAAAGCCTTTTGTGACACGCACGGGTTGGTCATGCCCGGGTTGGTGGCGAGTGCCAACCTGGCCGCACTGGATCAGGCTGAAGGCAAGTTGGCCGAGGCCATTTGTGGGTACGAACAGGTGATCGCTAGTTGCGCCCGCAATGCTGCCGTTGACCCACCTGACCTCGAGAATCTAGCCGAATTGATGATCCTCGTTGGGGCGTTCGACCGCGCCAAGAGCTTGCTGAGCCAGGCCATAGCCCTCTGGCACGAGCGCGGGGGCAATGCGGCGTTGACCCATTGCCGCCAGGCTATGCTTGCGCTGGCAACTCAGGAGTTTGCCTGTGCCCGTGATCATCTAGCGATCGCCCGCGCAAGCAATCGTACCGGCGATGATCGTCGTGTCGCCGGCGAAATCGAGCTCTGGCAAGCCTTGATCGGCCTGGAAGTCGGCGATTTTGCCCTGGCTGAGGCTTCAGTGGCCCATGCCGAACGTATCTATAGGCACATGGGAGTACGCTTCTATCAGGCCCTAATCACCGCCATCGCCGCGCTCGCGGCTGCCCGCCAGGGGCATTTTGCCCAGGCGCACGCTCACCTGGCCGCAAGCACAGCAGCACTTGAGGCGCGCGTGCAGACCCTGGTCGATCCACGCTATTACCTGGGGCTGACCGCCGAATTGCTTGGCGAGACCGGTGAAGCCGCCCGCTTCTACCAGACAGCCTGGGAACAACTCTGCACCCAGGCCGCAACGCTCCCCCCTGACCTCGCCGCAGGGATGCCGACAACACCCTTTGCCAAGCGCCTCGCACGCGCAGTCGCACGTCAACAGGCGCAGACAGCCCTGATGACCCTCCCCGGCAAATATGCCCCAACCGGGCGGCCCTTGCATCCCTGGGAAGAAGTCCGCCTTGTCTGGTCACTCCCCGACACTACCGATGAACGGCACAACCGCACGGTACGTCAACGGAACCTGCACGACCTGCTTATCCAGGCGAGCGAGCAAGAGGCTGCACCGACGCTGGCCGACCTCGCACGGATGCTACAGGTCAGCACCGCCACCGTCAGCCGCGATCTCCTCGAACTCCGCCGTCGTGGCGCATCGGTGGCTACCCGTGGTGTTCGACGTTAGGGCTACCGCAGCACGACTGCCCCGATCAGTGCAGCCCCAATCACCACAATCCACGGCGCAACCCGCCAGAATTGCAGCGCGGCAAAGGCAACCAGCGCCACCGCAACCTCAAGTGGCCCGCGGATCGCACTGGTAATCACCGGATCATACAGGGCAGCGAGCAAAATCCCGACCACTGCCGCATTCACCCCGCGCAAGGTTGCCTGCGCAGGTGCCGCCGAACGCAGCCGCGCCCACAGGGGCAAAGCCGCCCAGACCAGGAAAAAGGAGGGTAAAAAGATGGCAACTAGAGCCATCGCCGCCCCTAACACACCATTTGGCGGAACGCTGCTGATCGCACCAAGATACGCTGCAAAGGTAAAGAGCGGCCCCGGTACCGCCTGAGCCGCCCCATAACCTGCCATAAACTGTTCGGCGCTCACCCATCCTGGGGCAACCACATACGCTTCAAGCAGGGGTAACACAACGTGTCCGCCACCGAAGACAAGTGAACCAGCCCGAAAAAAGGCATCGATCAACGCAATCGGCTGGCTCTGCGTTGCGACCGTCAGCAACGGCAACCCAACCAGGCCAAGCACCATCAGGAAGATGCTGAGCAGTGAAAGCAACCGCGGGACACGGATCAAGGTCGTCGTCTCTGTCTTGACAACCGAGCCATCGTTCAGCAAACGCCAACCCACCAACCCACCCACGAGAATCGCAACGACCTGGCTAAGCGCCGTTGGCCAGGCCAGAATCAGCACCGCAGCCGCAAAAGCCAGGGTCACCCGCAGGCGATCGGGCGTCAAATTCTTCGCCATCCCCCAGACGGCCTGGGCTACCACCGCAACGGCAACCACTTTGAGGCCCTGGAGCCAACCACTGTCGCCACCGGTACCCAGGGCAGCCAACCCAAGCGCAAACGCCGTCAGAGCCAGAGCTGAGGGCAACGTAAAGCCAAGCCAGGCCATCAGGCCGCCCCAAACTCCTGCCCGTACCGTTCCCAGCGCAATGCCAACCTGACTACTGGCAGGCCCGGGCAAAAATTGACAGAGCGCCACCAGATCCGCATAGGTTACCTCGTCTACCCAGCGCCGCCGTTGCACAAGCTCTTCACGAAAATAGCCCAGATGCGCCACCGGCCCGCCAAACGAGGTCAACCCAAGCCGGGTAAAGACCACCAGAACTTCAAGCAGGCTTCCCCCGGTTGCGGTCAACACTTGCTCGCGACGTTGCATCGCCCTGCTCCTCGCAATAATACCGACAGATCTTCCGTAACGGACAGCCATCAGCGCGGTCAAGGTAGCTCTCGCGGCCATCCTGACGACTATAGACTCGGCGCGAGGGAGGCCCGTCGCAGCGCGGACGAGCAAGGCAATAGCGCACACAGACCTCGTTGATCTGCGCATGAAACTCGGCATAGAGCGCCACCGGCGGCTCGGCGGGCACGAGCTCAGTCAGAGTCGCTTCAATCGTCTGACGCACCTGCTCGTAACGGTCACGATGCCAGCGTTCAGGTTCATGCTGGTGAGGCGCAGGCCCGACGCGCGCAAAGAGTCGCCGCGTATACGCATCAACCACAAAGACCGGATGCCCACCACCATAAAGCATCGTCACATCGCAGGTCTCGGAACCAATGCGGGGCAACGCAAGCAACTCGGCGCGAAGCGCATCCAAGGGACGCGCCAACAGCGTCGCCGTCCTCCCCTGATACTTGGTCACAAGATACTCGGCAAGCGCACGCAATCCGGTCGCCTTCTGCGGATAAAAGGCCACCGGACGCAACAGTGGCACTAGGTCAGCCGCTGCCACCTGCACCAGGGCAACGGGCGACAACAGATCAGCCGCAAGCAACCGCTGAACGACCTGCTCGACCGTCTCCCAGCGCGTCTGTTGCACCAGCACAGCCCCAACAAGTATCTCGAAAGCGGGATCATCGCCAAAGATCGGCCACCAGGGGCGCACCGCCAGCGGCCCATGCAAGCGACCAAAATGGGCGAGGAGCCGGGTATAGACAGCCTCAAGCGTTGGGGAAGTCACAGGATCTCCCGACAACAACATGCTCCCTCCACCAGTCAGTTTTGCTTACTGGCAGAGGGAGCACGCTGGCCTCACGTCAAGCCTACTCGGTCACTGATGCTGCCGCAGGCATATACAACTCGCGCACATAATCAGCGAGCATACGGCGCATACTAAAGGCAGGTGCAACGGTAGCAATCGCTTCTTTGCAGATCTGAACCCACGCCGTCGGCACCCCATTGGCATCACGTCCATCGTAAAATGTCGAGGCAATCTCGTGCTCAATCAGGTGATAGAGCGACTGCGCATCATTCCAATCCTGCTCATCCTGATTGCTATACTCACGCTCTTCACCAATAGCCCAGCCATTCTTGCCATTGTACGCCTCGGGCCACCAGCCATCGAGGATCGAACAATTCGGTGCCCCATTCAGGCTGGCTTTCATCCCGCTCGTACCACTCGCCTCGTACGGTCGTCGCGGATTATTCAGCCAGACATCAACACCCTGGGTCATTGACCGCCCGACCGCCATATCATACTCTTCCAGGAAAACAATGCGCCCAGCCAAGCCTGGCTGCTGAGCCAGTTGGTAGACATTCTGGATAAAGAGCTTGCCGGGATCATCCTTGGGATGCGCTTTACCCGCAAAAATAATCTGGATCGGCTTACCGGGTCGGTTGAGCAGATACTTCAGCCGCTCGATATCCTTGAAAATGAGCGTGGCACGCTTGTAGGTCGCAAAACGACGCGCAAAGCCAAGGGTTAGAATGCCATCTTCGAGGACCGGCCAGACGGGAGCATTTTGGTTAAGATGCTTGTAATGCGCAGCCAGACGCCCACGGGCAAAGGTGATCAACTGGCTCTTCAGCCCCTGACGCGTATTCCACAGGACATCATCAGGAATCTGATAGATCTTCTTCCAGACCTTGGGGTCATCCAGATTGTCTTCCCAGGTCTTCCCAAGGTACGCATTGAACAACTCATGCAATTCAGGCGCAAGCCAGGTTGAGGTATGGACGCCATTGGTAATGGAGGTAATCGGCACCTCATCGCGGCTCTTGCCCGGATAGAGCCACTGCCACATCCCGCGGGCGACATGGCCGTGCAGCTTGCTCACACCGTTGTGGTAGTCGGAAGCCCGCAACGCCAGCGCCGTCATCGCAAAGGTCGGCCCCCACTGCTGCTCTTGCAACGCAATCGACATAAACTCATCACGCGTCAGATTCAACTGTGGCCAGTAGCTCCAGAAGAAACGCTCGATCAAGGGCAACGGGAAGGCATCATTGCCTGCCGGCACAGGGGTATGGGTTGTAAAGACACACTGCGTCTTCACCTGTTGCATCGCGTCTTCAAACGTCACGCCCTGAACAACCAATTCGCGGCAGAGTTCCAGCACCAAGAAGGCCGAGTGCCCTTCATTCATATGCCACACCGTCGGGCTATACCCGAGACGGCGCAGCGCACGCACCCCACCAATGCCCAGCACCAACTCTTGCGAAATGCGCATCTCTTGGTCGCCACCATACAAACGTGCCGACAATTCGCGGTCTTGCGGGCTATTCGGGTGGATATCCGTATCCATCAATAACAACTCGACCCGCCCAACCTTGAATTTGTAGACCTTCGCATAGATGGTGCGTCCGGGCAACTCAACCTCAATGACAACCTCGTGCCCCTCGGGGTCAAGTGCCGGAATCGCAGGCACATCCGCGAAGTTCATCTTGTTGTACTCGGCAAATTGCCAGCCACTCGGGTCAAGACGCTGCCGAAAATAGCCCTGCGGATAGATAAAGCCCACTGCCACAAAGGGCAGATCCATGTCAGACGCCTCTTTGACGTGATCGCCTGACAAAATACCAAGGCCCCCTGAATAGATAGGCAGCGACTCGTGCAGGCCAAACTCGGCACTGAAATAGGCGATCTGCACATCTTTCACATCAGCATAGTGCTTGCGAAACCAGGTCTTCTTTGCACCAACATAGGCATCGAAGCTCTTCATCACAGCGTCATATAGCTTGAGATAGCCAGCATTGGCTGATGCTTCTTCAAGCTTGCGCTGACGAACATCACGCAGGAAATCGACCGGATTGTGGTAATCAAGCTCCCACAGATCAGGATCGATCTGGCGGTAGAGATCCTGCGCCTCAGGATGCCAGGTCCACCAGAGGTTGTAGGCAAGTTCGCGCAGACGGGCGATACGCTCGGGAATCGGGGTAAACAAAATTTCGTGTTCCAGCCGAACCATGTGCTCTCCTCACTCAGGCTTGCCAGGGCTACAAGCGGCCTGCTGTAGTCGTTCAATCCACAGGCGGGAAATACAGTTGACCATTGTAGCCGCTGTACGTCTATCTGTCTAGGCAAATCAACAGCAAAAATCCATCAGACCCCCGCAATAAGCGGAGTATCCTCGGTTGCATAGGCATACGCCATCCGTCGCGTATTCCAGGCCAGGCCAATCTGACCACTCGGGGTCAGGATGATGCAGCCGCCACGGCCTCCATCAACATAACGGGCAAGGGTATGCATCGCACTTTCAGCGGCCGTTTGGGGCGGTACACCACGCTCAAGTTGTTCAATTGCACGACGGGCCAGCGCCACACGGACAATGCCTTCACCCCAACCAGTACAAACCGCTCCACCAATCGTTGCATCAGCATACAGACCACATCCAACCATCGGGGTATCACCAATACGACCCGGAAGCTTGAACGGCGTGCCACCAGTTGAATTGGCCGCAACAAGATTGCCACTCTTATCAAGCGCAATCGCCCCCACGGTATCATGACCATGTACTACAGCAGGATCGGGCTGTGCCTCCAAGGTGCTCTCTTCGTCCTGACGACGACTCGCCTTCCAGGCTTGCCAAAGAGCCACTTCACGCTCGACAATCAATTCCGCATTGTCACAAAAAGGCATCCCACAACTGGCAGCAAAGTGCTCGGCCCCTTCGCCACCAATAAATGTCGCCGGGCCTTCGAGCACATGACGTGCCAGCGTGATCGGATTACGGATGCGCTTTAGATTAGCCACCGCTCCATAACGCAGCGAACGACCGTCCATCAAGGCTGCATCAAGTTCAACCGTGCCTGCACTGGTCAAAACCGAGCCGGTGCCCGCGTCAAAAATGGGGTCGTCTTCCATCAGGCGAACCGCCGCTTCACACGCTTCCAAGGCTGTCCCACCAGCCCGCAGAATCCTCAGGCCCGCTTCCAGCGCGACACGGCACCCATGAAGGTGTGCCTCCACCTGCTCATCCGGGATGTCCCAGGCACCGCCATGAACGATCATTGCAATCGGCATAGATCTCAACCTTCGCTCACACTGATCCGCTAACGATCAGCCCACGTTGTTTGCTTGCACGAGGAAAGTAACCTACTGTACCACAGAGGATCGTGCTCGGCAAGTTCTGACTCCAAGTTCACCACCCACACTTCCCTGAAAAGCGCTATAATTTGCGGTAGACTGTTCTTAAATTACCAAAAGGATCAATTCAGAATCTATGTTCAAACGCTTATTTGGGCGCGGACAAGATGCGCCACGCACAGAAGAAGAAGCCCAAGTTGAAGAGGAACAGGTTACACAGAGTCTCGAAAAGTCCCGTCAGGGTATCTTTGGCCGCATCGCGCAGATCTTTGCGACCGATGATCCGATTACCGAAGAACTCTGGGATGAACTGG
Organism: Candidatus Chloroploca asiatica; assembly: GCF_002532075.1. Taxonomy (GTDB): domain Bacteria; phylum Chloroflexota; class Chloroflexia; order Chloroflexales; family Chloroflexaceae; genus Chloroploca; species Chloroploca asiatica. The sequence continues at coordinate 63,742 of NZ_LYXE01000009.1, forward strand.
AAGAAGCGTTGATTCAAGGCGATGTTGGCCTCGAAACAACCCAGTATCTCGTCAATCGTACCAAAGACCGCGTCAATCGCTATGGCACCAAAAAGGCGAGTGAGGCCCGCGATATGCTCAAGGCCGAGATGGTGCGCGTCTTTCAGGATCAGGTGCGCCCCCAATCCGCCACGACACCCACACCGTTTGTCATCCTCGTCGTTGGCGTCAATGGGGCCGGCAAGACCACGCTGATCGCCAAGCTTGCCCACCGCATGAAGTTTCGCTTTGGCAAGAGCATCCTGCTCGCCGCAGGCGATACCTTTCGCGCTGCCGCTACCGAACAACTTGAGACCTGGGCCGAACGCGCTGGCGTGCCCTGCGTTAGCCTTGGGCAGGGGGCCGATTCCTCGGCAGTTGTTTTTAAGGCGATTGATGCGGCGCTCGAACAGCAAGTTGATGTGCTTATCATTGATACCGCAGGCCGCCTGCAAGCCAAGTTCAATCTGATGCAAGAACTTGAAAAGATGCGCAATATTATTGCGCGTAAGATCCCCGAGGCCCCCCACGAGGTGTTGCTCGTGATCGATGCGACAACCGGCCAGAATGGGGTCTTGCAAGCCAAGGCGTTCCTCAAGTCTGCCGGGGTCACCGATGTGGCCGTTAGCAAGATGGACGGCACCGCCAAGGGGGGGATCGCTTTCGCCATTGCCCAGGATATCGAACGACCGATCCGCTATCTCGGTACCGGCGAAAAGATGTCTGACCTGGCCCTCTTTGATGCTCAGACGTTTGTTGATGCGCTCTTTAGCTGAAAGGGATCGCTGTGAACGTCGAATTTGTCACATGCCCAACCTGCAAGCAGAAGCTTGCCCTGCAGAAGTATATTACGCCAGGGTCGCTCGTCGTTTGCGCGAATCCCCGTTGCGGTACCAGCCTTCGCATCATCCGTCGTCGCCCGCTCCAGGTTGAGCCGGTACCCGAGGCGGAAACCTATCACGTTGATTTTCGCCCCGAGTCGTATGGCTAAACAACACCAAACCCGGTCGTACCTCACCTGGATGCGCAGGCTCACCACGGCTATTGCGCTGCTCTTGTTGACTGGATGCCTTTTGATCAGTGGTGAAACAACGATGATTGACCTGCAAGATGGCAGTGGCAATCTCTTGACAACCTTTGTGGGTGCGGAAGGGCAACAAGAACGAATCCTTGATGTCGGCCTGCCCGCAACGGAATTACAGGTGATCGTCATCGTTGGCGTCGAGTCGGGCGATCTGGCCCTGTCGCTGCTCCAACCCGAAGGATCGGTTGTCTTCACCGTCGCCGCCCGCCCCGATCTCCAGGTCACTCGCTCTGGCTCTGTCCGTACCAATGAACGCGGCCAGTTGCGCTATACCGTCAATGCCGCTGCGGCCCGCAATGGGTCGTATCAGATCTTTGTGCAACCGTGAGCGCAATCGTCTGTGAATGATCTGAGATTTGACAGAGGAATCTTTTTTCGCTATACTCAAGTCTGACTATTTCGGTTAGCCAATCAGTGCAGGCTAGACAAATGCCAGATCACGGTGAACGCCAGCTTTTGCTCCTCGGTCTCCTGCGCCACCAAGAGATGCACGGCTATCAGATCAACGAGTTTATTGACGAGCAGATGGCGTTCTGTGTTGACCTCAAACGTTCAACCGCCTACTATCTGCTCGAGCGTCTGCGCCACGAAGGGTATGTGACCGAAGAGACCGAGCGCACCGGCAATCGCCCCGAACGACGCGTGTATCGCATTACTCCCGCTGGTGAAACCCATTTTCAAGCCCTGCTACGCACCAATCTTGCCACCTATACCCCTCCAACCTATGCCAATGATATTGGCCTCATCTTTCACCATCATCTCCCCCCTGCCGAGGTGCGTACCTTGCTTGAAACACGCCGCCAAAACATCCTGGCCCATCAGGAGAAACTCAAAAGCCTTGCGACGGTACTCCCCGCCGATCATCTTGCCATCATCCGCCACCATTTGATCCACGTTGCGGCTGAACTTGATTGGATCGAAGAGCAGCTCTCCTAGCTAGCTCCAGCATGATACAAACCCTATGACAACATTTGCGATTGAAGCCCACGGACTTGTCAAGCGCTATGGTGACCTGACAGCGGTGGCTGGTATTGACCTAGCGGTGCCCCGCGGCAGCATCTATGCGATGCTTGGGCCAAATGGGGCCGGCAAAACGACGACGATCAACATGTTGACAACGCTCATTGTCCCAACGGCTGGCTCTGCCTCTGTTGCTGGGCACGATGTTGTGCGTGCGGCTAACCAGGTACGTACACGGATCGGCGTGACCTTTCAAGATATTGTGGTGGATCAGGATCTCACCGGTCGCGAAGTTCTCGATATCCACGGACGACTCTACCGCCAACCAGCCGCCGTACGCCAGCGTCGCATCAGCGAACTGGTTGAGTTGGTGCAACTCACTGAGGCCATTGACCGCCGTGTCCGCACGTACTCAGGAGGGATGAAGCGTCGCCTCGAACTCGCCCGTGGCCTGATGACCGATCCCGAGATCCTCTTTCTCGATGAACCAACCCAGGGTCTCGATCCACAGAACCGCGTTGGCATCTGGAATTATATTCGCGACCTGAATCAGACCCGCGATCTGACCCTCTTGCTCACAACCCACTATATGGACGAGGCCGAAGCACTGGCGTCACGGGTCGGCATCGTTGACAAGGGGCGCTTGGTAGTTGAAGATGCGCCCGCTACACTCGTGAGCAACCTGGGTGCCGATGTAGTCAGGATCCGTGGTCAGGGCGAACGGGATCAGTTCGTTGCCCACCTGAACAACATCCCGTTTGTCATCCGGGTTGACCTTGACAACCTGGGCGAATTTGTGATGGTCTATGTCGATAGTGGCAGTCGCCGTCTCGCCGAAATCGTGACGAGCGCAGGTGCCAGTCATTTTCAGATCGATGATGTGACCGTCGCCCGGCCTTCGCTTGGCGACGTGTTCCTCCACCATACGGGCAATGCCCTGCGTGATTGAAAGACCGCACTATGTACCCAACCTATGTCATCTGGAACAAGCACATGGTCAAGTTCCTCCGCAACCGCGAGGAATTGCTCGGGCTCGCCTTGCAGTCCGTGCTCTGGGTCGTCCTCTTTGGGGTGGGCATGCGTGGCCTGATCAGCGAAATTGAGGGCCGCGATTATATGTCCTACATCCTCCCGGGCATTCTGGCGCTGAGTGTGCTCGGCGGGGCGGTCGGTGGGGGTATGGTGATGCTCGACGAACGGCTGCGTGGCATTCTGAAGGAATATCTCGCTGCCCCAATCCCACGCCTCAGCATCTTGCTCGGCAGTGCAACGAGTACCGCAACCAAAGCCCTTTTTCAGGCTGTGCTCATGTTGCTCGTTGGGATCTTGATGGGCGCACGTCTGGCGTTCAACCCCGCCGGTTGGCTCGTCTCGCTGATCCTGCTCGGGCTCTTTGCGCTCGGCTTCAGCGGCATTGCGCTCGCCGTTGCGGCAGTTTCACGTTCGATTGCCGGCTACCATGGCATGATCTTTCTCTTCAACCTGCCCTTGCTCTTTGCCTCGAACGCGCTCTATCCCCTTGCCGTCTTGCCAGGTTGGATGCAAGCCATTGTCTTGCTCAATCCAACGACCTACCTGATCGACGCCATCCGCACCCTTGCCTTTGGCACGACCGCAACCCTGCCGCTGGCCCTCAGCATCGCCGTAGTCACGCTCTTTGCCCTCCTCGGTACCTGGCTCGCCCTCTCGATGTTCCAGCGCACCATCCGCGGCTAACCCAAGCTTCAAAGCCTAGACGCACAAACTGCCAGCTTTGCTGGCAGTTTGTGCGTCTAGCCCTGCAACTGCTCCTGTTCAGTCTCAAGCTCAGCCAGTTTACGCTGATATTCGCGACGTTGCAGGAACTTGAGCGTTCCAAGGCAGACTGCGCCAGCAATGGCAATACCAGGCCAGACCATCCACTCGCTATGGGCTTTGATGCTATAGATAAAGATGGCCGTAAAAAGTGCCGCAAAGACCATCCCGGCTACCATAAAACTCTCAAAGCCTGGGCTATTCAAATAGACTTCATCACGTGTACTAAAACGGCGCTGCTGCTGCTGTGCCATGCCGCTACCTTTCCTAACGAGGATCGTCTCACAAGCTCACACCATATGCCGTTATCCTAGCATGTTCTTGTGTGGTAGAACAGTTGAAAAGCTGTTACAGAAAGACAACCTTACCCAACGCCTCAGGGAAAAACAAACGGGGCGCTGGCCTCAGCCAACGCCCCGTCGAGCGCGCCTCGCAACACATTATTCCTCAACCACAATCCGTTGAGGGCCACGACCATCTGACGAACGCCCAGAGGCCGGCCCTTCGATCAATTCACGGAGGCGGAAGAGTTGTACTCGCATATCCAAATCCGCCACGAAGCGTCCGAGACCCAACACAAACACCCGCAGGCCCTCGTTTGCCACTTCATATTCAACCCGGTTCTGCACCACCACCCGCGAGCCATCGGCAAACCAGCGCCACAACTCCTGACCTTCCCAGAGGCCATTGATCTTCATCAAGATATGTTCGCGGTCACGTTCGACCACCGTATAATCAGATCCTGCCAACCCCAGCGAGACCAGGCGCATCTTGTGGACACTGCCGAGACTCATCAAGTCACCCTCAATAGGTTGAAGTTGCACCAGCGGTGAGCGCCACTGCGCCATCAAGGCTGGCTCGGTCAAATGGCGTTCAACAACATCTGGTGTTGTTGTAATCGAGACCCACTCTTCTTGCACAATCATAGACAAAACTCCTCACAACGACGGACTCTCAATCGACGCACGGTAATACTGCTCAATTCCTTTTTTGAGCAGAATAAGCGGGTAGCCTCTGGCGGGAAGACCGAGGGGGCTACCAACAGCATCTTTGGGACCCAACGAGACCAATTCACCAAGTTTGAGCGGCTCATATGAACGGGGGGCTCGTCCCATCACCTCGGCAAGCAAAGACTCGGCCATATGCTCACCCTGGCGCATTGCATAACTCGCCGTAGACGGTACCACGCTACCCGAGCCATCGGGAATCGCGGCACAATCGCCCATAGCAAAGACTAGCGCCTGGTCGTGAACCCGCATATACCGATCAACCAGAACCCGCCCAATTTCATCAACAACAAACCCCGAATTCGCGAGGAGCGCCGGGGCACGAATGCCCCCAGCCCAGACCAGGGTGGCTGCACGCAAGATACGCCCATCATTGACCCGCAACAAATGCGGCTCAACACTGGTCACACTGGTATCAAGGTAAATGCTTACCCCCAACTGATCGAGCACTCGCGCAGCCTCAAGCGAGGAAGAACGCTCAAAATGCTCGAGCAAACGAGGATTACGGTGCAGCAGCGCAATGCGCGCATGCCCGCGTGGTGCCCCTGTTCGTTGACAAAGCTCACTCACCCAGCCAGCGAGTTCACCCGAAAATTGGCACCCGGTATATCCACCACCTACCACAGCCGTCGTCATCAAGATCCGCTGCTCCACCGGATCATTCGTACGAGCGGCCGCCTCGAACTGAGCAATCAGATGGTCACGAAGGCGCACTGCGTGCTGATAGGTACGCAAGGGAAACGTATGCTCACGCGCCCCGGGCACATCACGAAAATCAGTCTCGGCCCCCAGCGCAAGGACTAGTCGATCATACGTCAAGACTCGTCCATCATCAAACTGCACCTCACGCTGATCAGGCACGACGAGCTTGACATGGCCCTGCACGAACTCAACGCTCGTCTTGCGCAACAATGGAGTGAGCTCATAGATCGCCTTTTCTTGAGGCGACCTATCGGTAGCGGTAAGATGCAGAATTTGTACTATCTGATGGTACGAAAACTGATCAACCAGAACAACCTTGTCGTCGCGTCCACGCTCACGGAGCATCTGATCAAGATCGAGCGCGGTTCGTAAACCGGCATAACCGGCACCTAGAATGATGATTTGCATACCAATAGCATACCATGATTTTGAAAAATCAATGCACGGATTCGCAGCCTTCGTGACGCTCATGACGACAACAAGGGCGGCTGACCAGCCGCCCCCAATCCAGGCCCATTGTCATCTAGCCCCAACCGCGCAGCGAGGCTCGATCCTCACTGCGCGAAGTGATGCTGCTTGTTCAACAAGGCAAGCAAACAGCATCACCTCAGGGGAACGACCATCGTCATCTTAGGCCGAGGGCGTCGTCGGGGGTTTTTCAACCCACTCATCCACCTTCGCTGCCGTGCGCTCGACACCATCGGCAGCACGGTTCGCCGCACGACCGACACTGGAGCCAAACTCATCAGCAGCCTTCGCCAGACGCTCGGTAAACGCACGGGCACGCTCACCGATCCGGTCAGGGCTTGGCAAATTCGGCAAATTGAGCGTCGGAGCCGGGCCGGTGAAAATGTCATCCACCACCCGCTCCGAGACATTCGCCAGTTCTTTGGGGAGCACAACGACCGCACGGGCCACTTCAACCATCGCCCGACGAACCCGGCGGCGTGAGCCACGGGGCAAGAGCACCAGCGGTGCCGAAGCGATCGTCAGCCCGATGCGAGCTGCACCTCCTACGAATGCCGCGCCCATCTCGAACACACCATCACGTTCTGTGCGGGCTACGCTTGTTTGTTCGCTCATATGCGTCACTCCTTCTATCGTCTTCAGACCGCTTACCCAGCAACGAGTTCATCCTTCGGCGCTTGCTTGGCCGGAGCATCCTCACCCTGAGCGGCCCACTCCTCAATAGCCTCACCTGCGATATCAGCAAAATCTTTAGGCAGGCTGGCGAACGCGTACATCAACTCCTTGGAGGCATTGCGCATATGCTGTCGGCTCTCGCTGGGGAGCAAGGCAAACGGCAGCGTGACGAGCGAAAAGCCGAACCGCACGATCCCGCCACCAAACTCAACTGCCGACTCCATCGCGCTGTCATTCCGCTGTGGGCGGACACTACGCACTCTCACTTCACCTGTGGTTTCCGACATGTTTTCCTCCCTTGTGCTCTTACCGATTACAGATGCGATGGAAGCCTCTGACACCATTCATCAGTCCATCTTCCACCGAGCAGCAACTGCCATCTGCAATCACCGAAAGTAGCCGCCGACCATAAAGCCCGACAAGAACTGGATAATCGCTACGAACGGATTGCTCGCAAGCAAATACCGCACATAGTTCTTCTGCGATGGATCCTGATAGAGTTTAATTTGATTATAAATCGGGACAACGATTGACAATCCAATAAACACGGCGATCGCATAGTAACCCCACACAATCGCCAGAACCATCAGCAGCGCCTGCGACAGATTAATTGTCACATAGGCGACCAGTAACGTTTTATGCACCCCAATTGCCACCGCTAGCGATTGCAGCCCATGCTGCCGATCGCCCTCAACGCTCTTAATGTCGTTGAGAAAGAGCAAACCTGCGGCGAGTGCGCCGTTGATCCACGCCACAACCACACTCTCCCAGGTGAGCGGGGCAAAAATAAGATGTCCTGCCAGCCAACTCATACTCACATAGCCCAACCCGACCGCAGGCGGGCCAAGCCAGAAATGTTTTTTGAGTTTGATTGGCGGCATACTATAAACGACCGACAAAACCAACCCACCCAGGGCCAGCAAGACGATCCAGAGATTTTGAAAGACAAACGAGACAAGCAGCGTCGCTGTTGCCAAAAACATCCAGTTCAGGCGAGCCTCATTGAGCGTGACAAGCCCAGCTGGAATGGGACGTTCAGGATCATTAATGGCATCCAGGTGACGATCATAGTAATCATTGATGCTCTGGCTAAATCCCGTCCCGAGCGGCCCAGTCATCAACGCCCCCAGCATGACAAGCGCCCAGTGTTGCGGATTTGTCCACTGAAAACCAATCAATGGTCCGGATGCCAGGGCACCACAGATCGTAACAATCGAAGGCGAGATCCACGTCACCGGATCAGCCAGATCAATATGAGCCTTGATCTTTTTGCCGAGTGGCACCTGTTTTTCAGAAGTAGAGAGCATTTTAACACTCAGATATGGTCGCTTGCACACGATACGCGTACGCGATCAGACTTTCACCGCCTGATAGAGCACATGATCATAGCCTTCGGCGAACGTCACCTGATCAAACCCGATCTCCCGCAACAATTCGGGATAGATGGCGTGATCTTTGAATTCGAGTACCGAGAAGTTCATACCAATCCCACAGAGATAATGCGTGAGATAGTCATAATTCGGTTTGCTGCGATCACTGATAATCATATCAAGGACGAGCACACGCCCACCCGGTTCCAGGGCTTCATAGGCCTTTTGGAGCAACATGGTGCAGAATTGCCGATTCATCGGGTAGAGAATTCGTGCAAAAAGCACCGCATCAGCTTTGGGATAGGGATCGCGATACATGTCGATCGCAATTGGTTTGATCCGCCCCTCAAACCCACGCTCCTTTGCATTCTCACGCACCAGATCAAGCGCACTCGGCAAATTGATCAGGGTTACCTGCAACTCTGGGTGTTTCTCACACAACGAAGACGCAATATCACCAATGCCACCGCCAACATCAGTCAACGCTTGAACTCCATGCAGTTCCGCATGATCACGCAGGAATTTCTGCACAAAGTGGATATTGCTGCGATGGATTGTTTCATAAAAGATACTATCTTCGCGGGTACGAGGCGGATGAGGCACATGACTGGTAAAGTCCATCTTGCCACGGGTCACATCAGCCAGACTGGAATAGTAGGTCTGGATCAAGTCAGTCATATAGCTGACAAAGGGCAGCATCGTCATATTGCGATGTTGCTCGGGGGTCGTAAAGAACTGCTCGGCAAAGGGGGTAAGCGCCCAGACACCTTCGTGCAGGTGCGTCAGGCCAATCTGTTCCATGGTGATCAACAAGCGCTCAAGACGCATCGGGACGCTGCCCGTTGCTTTTGCCAGCGTCTCAACCTCCTGAGGTCCACTCGCCATAGCCTCGAACAAATCAAGATCATACGCCGCTTTGATCACGAAGAAGTCTACGGTGCCTTTGAAGACCATCTCATAGGCCCGTTCCATAGAACAGTAGAGTTCAGCATCATCGCTCATGCAGCGACAATTCGGAAAACAACGAAACTGTGCCTCCGCACTGGTCATGTCTGTGGTCTTTCTACTCACTTAACGGTCTCGAACTTTCGACCCGCTCTTCACTAATGCGGTTGAGCAGTGGCTGGGCAAAGATAGGAATATAGCTGAGCCACCAACTGATATAGCCAACCCAGGCAAACGCCCGATGGATGTATCGCCGCCTGGGATCACTCCCAAGTTGTGGCCCCCAACGATGACCCGTGATCATCGCGCCAACCATGCCAATGGTTGGTAGTGGGCCGGTAATCATAAAATAGATCTTCAGCCACCGGGGCTGATGCTGCCCTCCAAAATTCTCTTCGCGAAAGAGCCTTCCAATTCCCACGATAGCAACCATCGCGTTCATCACCCAGTCAAGCACGTGTGCGATATTCGCTAATCGTGTACGTTGTGCGGCGCGCTCGGCTTGATGCTCCTGTGCTTCAAGTCGACAGAGCCGGAGTACGGCGGTATAACATACGAGTGAGATACCACTGACCAGGGCCATTGCATACAGAATTTGTCGGTCACTTAGCCTTTTGAACATGCAATTGTATTATAGTACAAAACGAGCAAGTCCTGGTCAATATTTTTGACCAGTTCTTGCGACCCTACCCGTGCGCAAGACCGCTCAGCCGTGCTGACTGGCTACGAGGCATTGTCTCATCAAGACTACTGCCTTCCCACCAAGCCAACACGACATCGCGTGCGCCATACCATGTCCGTGGGGCATTGTAGGGTGCGTGGCGCACACCTTCAAGCACCAGGTTGTCGGCTCCTTCGAGATAACAGGCATGGGTAGGAATAATGCCATCACCAAGCTGGTTACCATCGCCGAACGAGACTTCATACGAGCGGAAGGCAAGAATCTCTTCGGGTGTCCCGAGACGTTTGCCTTGCACACTCTGCCCAACCACCGAGGTATAACGAATATGTGGATAGTAAGCCCCCGGATAGCGGCCATTGACCATTCCAGCAAACTCTTGAACCCAGACTTCATAGGTCGTGTGGGCGGTTCCCAACGTCGTCAAAGTCGCTACGTGGCGTTGACCATTGTAGACCACCCCATGGTACGGCTGGTCGCCAAGATACGCCCGCGCAACCCGACCACCAGCACTGTGGCCAATCAGGTCAATCTGCTCGGCACCTGTCTCGTGCAACGCCAGTTCAACCGTACGGGCCACAACATTCAGGATCGGCGTAAAATCAGGGTCACGCAACGATGCCCACTGGGTTCGTCCAAAATCAGTAATATAGACAATGCGATTGTAAGGCGGTTGAGCGAGAATCCGGGCAAACCCCAGATAGTCCCCTGGCGATGAAAGCCACCCGCCTACAATAACAATTGGTCTATGCATACCCTCTCTCCTCAAGCTATGCAACACAAAGACTATACGGTAGAGTGGGGGCCTGTGGCCCCCAATTGCATTGCACAGCGCCCATTTCTGTTCTTTCAAGCGAGCTTATCGTCGCTTTTTGTTCTTGTCAGATCCACTTGGCGAGGCACTGCTCGATGCATCAACTGACTTGTCAGCAGCAGGTGGCGGTTGGCCACCACTTGCCTCAGGGGCAGCTTTTGCCTCGGGGGCAGCTTTTGCCTCGGGGGCAGCTTTTGCCTCGGGGGCAGCTTTTGCCTCGGGGGCTACCGAAACTTTGTTTTGCCCATTACCATTGGCCATATTGACCTTGATACGGCGCACCGTCGGCGCACTGCTGGCCGCACTATCACCAGGCAGATTGTCAATCACGGTATCAACCGCTTCACGACCAATACGCACCAGTTCATCCGTCTGGAAGCGTGTCCAATAGCTATAGAAATTCCAGACATCCGTCAGGGTCGCCCGAAATTCACGGGTAAACTGCTCAAGCCCCTGAGGTGGCAACGACCCTCGTAGATAGGTACGCACGCCATAGCCAATCGGTTGAACATAGCCTTCGAGATTGTACGAGGAACCATTGCCATTGCCGCTGCCATTGGTACGTGGGGCCGGCGGGGGTGGCGTGTTCGGCTTCCACGAGCCTTCGATCGCAAAACGCGGTGGTGTCTCTGCATTGTCAGCCGTTGACGCCTCGCCTGAAGAAGGCGGCGTATAGGCCGTCTGAGTAGACGGCGTATAGGTCGCCTGGGGCGGCGTATAGGTCGTCTGGTTAGACGGCGTATAGGTCGCTTGAGGTGGCGTATAGCCGAACGACTGACGAGCAGGTGGCGAATAACTGGACTGTGTGCTCACGCTACTTGCCGAACCATAGCTTGTTGGCTCGCTATCAAGGTTCAAGAACTTGCGTAACCACTCCGGCATCCAGCTGTACGAATTTGAACTGGACATATGCCTGTCCTCTCAATCATAAGCGCGGTGTTCCGCGCACATTACCCCAGCGCCAGGAGCCGCCGTTTCGGTTGCATATGGGGGGCGAAGCAGAAATCAATAATTCGACCAAGGTCATCACCAGGGTAGCGTCGGTCAAGCGTGATGATCGAGTCAAGCACGTACGCGAGTTGATCAGGCTGCACCTGAGGGCCGCAGCGTACCAGATTACCAACCAGCTTGCGGCGCAATTCGAGGCTATAGCGCAATGTCGTCGCAGCCAATTTCCCGAGGATAGCATCGCGCAAATCAAGGTCTTCCGTAAAACGCTTCAACCAGCGTTCAAGACCAAAGCGCTCGCTCTTATCAAGGTAAAAATTGACCAGATCCGACAACCCCGTATCACTCGTCAGTTCCATAAGCTCATCCCAGCGCTTATGAAACGGCTGACGGCTAAAAGCGTTGAGAGCGGCAAGCTGGCTGATCAGATTGCTTGCCGTATAGTATGGTTCACGCTCAAATGTCCGCTCAAGGCCAGCTTCGCGCTCGGCCATCAGCGACACAGCCTCGCGGACAACCCCATCAGAAGCATCATACCCACCGCGACGGAGGTGCATCTCGTGAGCCAGTTCGTGAAGTGCAATGCCAACCGTACCATCTTCATCCCAGCGACCGAGGCTCACAAACGAACCACTGCGCGGCGAAAAACTGCCACTATCTGTCCAGGGTCCACCTGGCTTGCCGCTATCAAGCGCCTCAAAGGTAAGTCTCTCATTGAGAATATCACTTGCCAGATCAGCACCCCACATAGCACCGGCAAGGCGTCGCACCTTGCGAGCCATCTGCGCAGGCCGATAGCGGTACTCGCCCACCATCAACACCTGATCGCCGGCTTGCTCCATAGTGATCACGGCTTGCTGACCATTTGCTCGAAGCAGTAGCTGCATATGACTTCCTCGTTGGCACTTTCCAGTTTCTGAGACACCTCAGCCGAACTGAGATGCCGTGAGTTGCAATTCAAAACTACTCGCGCACACCCCGCAAAAAGAGGCGTTGGATCTGAATAACCTGTTCGGGCAGTTCAAAGAGGATCAAGTGCCCACAACGTGGTACCTCGAGATACTGTCCATTGGGGGCAAGTTGCATCAACTTACGCCCACCCTGGGGGCGCATAATCGGATCACCTGAACCTGCCACGAGCAACGTAGGATGGTGAACCCGAGCCATCTGCTCAGCGACCCCTTCGAGGATCTCACGTCGAGCCAATTCCTCAGCCGAGACGCGCACCGCCGCAGGATCACAACAGCGAAGACTCAGCGTCGCCAGTTTGACATCACTCACCAGGGCAGTATTCTTTGACATCACGACGAGCGCATAAATGTAAGGAATCCACCAGAGGCCACGGCGCTCGATTGGGCGAAGGATCGTATTAAAGACGGTATCGAGCACACCCGGAATCATCGCCGAGGCCACCCGATTGTAGGCAAAGAGGCTAAAGTTGAAGAAGGTTAGCGAGCGAACCCGATCAGGATTCGTATCGGCGTAATGAAGCGCCACGAACGCCCCGAGCGAAAACGCCGACACATGGTGGGACGGTAACTGCAGGGCATCAGCGAGGGCACGCAGGTCATTGCTAAAGCCGGCGACCGTATAATCACGACGCGGATCGCTATCGGAAAAACCATGACCCTTGAGATCATAGCAAATCACCCGATAGCCCACCGAAGCCAAGGGGTCAATAATATGATGCCACCAATACGAAGAGCAATCCCAACCGTGAATGAGCACCAGCGGTTCGCCATCGCGTGGCCCGACATCCATATAATGGTGGACAACCCCATTCAACTCGATAAAGTTGGCCCGACTCATCAGATATTCTTCGGCTTCGAGGCGGCGAAGTTCGCGGGCACTCAACTTACCTGCGAGTTTCGTTGCCACCTCTTCCCGATAGGTGACATATTTTGTCGTTGGCGCGGGGGGGATCCCTGTGCCCAACCTTGTCGCTGACTGGCTGGTCTCTTCGTTCAACATCGCTACTTCTCCAGAGGGCAACTGCTCACTCAACCCAAAGCCGAAGCACTTCATCAGCATCGACCTTGGCACGCAAACGTCCACCACTCGCAATCCCAGGCAGCAGCACGTGGCGGCGCAACTGACCAAGGCGAACCACAACTTCTTCGCTTGCCAGCGCAATATCCAATTCTTTCGAGTCGAGGAAGGGGATATGCAACTTCACCTCGCGGTCACCTGCGGCTTCACGGGGCGACTTGGCAGGATCAAAGACTTCGCCATCATGATAGAGTGCGGCCCCACGCAGCGCCCACTCATCCCGATTCGCCGATCGCGCAACGAGCGGATGGATACGCAAATGTGGGCGAGCCTTGCTGGTCTCGGGTGAAAATTCGAGGCGCGTCGCATCACTCACCGTCGAAGGTTCGCCTGAAACGAGCAACTCATCACTTGCGAGCCCATAGAGGCCAAGGGCCGTCAGCATGGTACGGGTAGGAGGAAGCACCAACTCATCACTCGTTGCCACCAGGCGTACGCGGGTACCGGTCGCGGCATCAAGGCGAGAGCGTTGCACTTCAAGTTCAACGCGCAGATCCTGGAGGGGTGCGACAGCATTCGGGCCAAGTAGAGCAGCAGGAATAAACGCCGCCTCTTGGGAGGTACGCGAACGCCCGGCACCACGGTCAAGCCCAAAGATCAAGCGGGTCAACCAGCGCAACACATCGGGCAGCGTCATCGCCCGCACGAGACCTTCGGGAGACGGACCATCGAGCACCACCAGATCAAAGCGCCCGGTCTGACGGGCTTTTTCGGCAATCAGCAACCCTGCGATCGCATCCATACCAGGAAACGAAGGCAATTCTTCGGGGCCAAGCTCACGCAATTTCGCAGCGGGGCCACTGCGCAACGACGGACGGACATCGTCCCAGCGTGCCCCGATCTCACTGAGCGCATTGATTTCCAGTGCAGCCAGATTCGCTTCCAACTCCATCGGACGTGATCCCAGACTCTGACCAAGCAACGAACCGAGCACATGCCCCGGCCCAACCGAAGCAAGCAGAACACGCTGCCCACGACGCGCCGCATGGCAGGCCGAGGCGATGGCGGCAGTACTCTGCAAGATCTGGCTAAAGCCGGAGAAGATCAATAACTTCATGATTATGCTGCCTCAACCCGCAACTCATCGGGTTCTTCTTCAATGGGGAGACCAGCCTCATCACCGGTACCCTCGCAGAACTCCAAACGCAACACACCCTCTTCATAGCGATGGTCACCCATGGTGCATGAATACAGGATGCGCGGCAGCGCAATTGTGCGTTGCACACGACCAATCGACACGGCGAGATCCGGCCCACTACGCACCAAATCAACCGCTTCTTCCTCATTGATAAATGGCAGCTTCATGCAGAGGTCATATCGTCCCGGCTCACCCTCTTCACTCCACTGTTCAAGCCAGATCGGGCGCTCATCAAAGAGCAGCGCCCCTGGATCGTGCTCACCAAACGTGGCCCGCCCGATAGCTTCAAGGGCCGGCATCCCAATCGGCTCACCCTCTTGCAGAACAGTACGGAAGATCGGGGTGGGCATAAAGCTATCATCAATATCTTGCAGATAGCCTCGCTGGAGGCTCACCCAATAATCAAAATAGGGGCCAAGGTCAGCGCGAAGGGGCAAAATCTTATTGACCATAATCGCGTCAACCATCAAGCCATAGAGATTCAAGAACGTATAGGCCCGACGGGTCTCAAGGAGTGGCAACTTCTCGGGATTGAGCACCAAGCGCACCGAAATCTCAGGACTCAGCAAGAAATTCGCGAGCTTATCCATCCGTTCCAGCAACGACCCGACCTCATTGAAGAAACGGTCATCGGGGAGATCGCGTTTAAAGGGGCGCGCAAAATTCGCTAGGCCCCGATAGACCCGAAAGAACTTCTTACCGGCATCGCCACCGATAATCATCTCGGGATAGGCCAAGAGGCGCAGAGTATTGCCTGTCGGAGCGGTATCGAGCACAATCGCGTCCCAGCGCCCGCTCTCCGCCTCAGTCATCATCCGTTGGAGGGCAAGGATCTCATCGAGGCCAGGTTGATTCGCCAATTCCGCTGCGGTCGAGCGATCAATGCCCCGGTTCGAATAGGTTGAGGCCACAAACTGTTGAAAGCCACCCAGATTATGGCGCCACTCATAAATCGTATCTATCTCCAAGCCATAGAGTCGGGGAGCAATCGCCGTCGGACGATCGCGGCTAATCTCAGTACCAAGCGCATCGGCCAGCGAGTGCGCCGGATCACTAGAGAGAACGAGCGTACGCCGTCCGGTGCGAGCCAACAAGGTAGCCGTAGCCGCTGAGATGGTGGTTTTACCGGTTCCACCTTTGCCTGAATAGATAATGACGCGCGTCATAGTGTCTCTTTGCTGGCAGAAGAGCTATGGTAGATCACCACAAACTTCTGCTCTGGTGCTTTTCCGGGGCACACACCCCAGACGCCTGCCTTCATCGTTGATACCTTGTGCCAACGAGCACAAGGGGTGAGGCCTAGCCTCACCACCTGGCTTGCTAGCTCATTCATCCTCGTCGTGATGGACGCCATTACCATTATAACTAATGACGCGTGGGCCTGCAGCTTCAACCGTTTCTTGTGCATGGAGCACCCGTTCAGGGCGCCCAACAGCAATGCGGCGGACAGGTGCAGCGCGATTAGGGTCAAGCGTTGGCGAATGATCAGCGGCAGGCTGAACCGGTTCAGCCTGAGCAGACTCATCGTAGGCGACTGGTTGAGGGGCCGTCTCAATCCGACGCACGCTAATCGAGCGCTTAACCGGCTCGGGGCGTTGCGGGTCGAGGCGATCTGCCTCCATTGGCGCTGTACGAGGTTGCGCAACCGTTTGAGGAGGCGGCATTTTCGCCTCGGGTGCAACCTGCTGAGTAGAAGGAGGCGCACGACGAACAGCCGCACGAACCTGAATACGCTTTGACTGTTGCTGGTCAGCCTGTTCATCCTCAAGCGGCTCGGCGAAGCGAACGGCCGCACGCACCACTGGCGCGACCGGCGCAAACGGCCCACCCTCAGACTCTTGCTGAGAAGCGGCATAATAGAGGCCCCGCATCGCATTGCGACGGACGCGCGGATCCTGGAGACCGCTCACCATTTCATTTGCGCCACCCACAGCCTCGGTCGCACGACGGAGGCCGCGGGCCAACTTACGAGGTGCTTCAAGCACCAGACGTAGCGAGCGACTGACCTCATACATACTCGGCTGTTCAGGCAAATTGGGCAGTGGGCCAATAGGGCCAGTCGAAGCGAGCGGGGAAACACCACTCCCAGCAGGAGCGCCGCCACGCTGACTTTCATACGCAGCAATCAGATTACCAGGTGTCGTCGGAGGAACCAATTCACGCTGTTCTTCACCAGCGCTACCGACCTGCCACCAGCGTTTGCGGGTCTGTGTTGCCTCGGGAAGAGGTTCAGCGACAGGGGGCGGGGCCGGTTCAGGTGCCGTAAAGAATGGTTGCAGCGGCTCGTGCTCAACGACAGGGAAGGCCTCAACAAACGCAGCGACCAATTCTTCGCCGGCAACACCGACAATAATCTGATCACCGATCAACTCGACCATCCGCGCAAAGATTGTCACATCATCGGTCGGCATATAATCGAGCGTATTGATCACCAAGCGTTCACCGCTGCCAGGATCCTCAACGGAGCCATTGACGGCGATGCGGCGTTTGCGGGGGGCCACGGGGGGCAAGCGGAACGCGAGCGTCACGCGGCCGTGCCACGGATCCCAGGTTTCAGCCTCAACGACATCGACATCCTTCCACTCGAAGCTATCAACGGTATCGTTAAAAAAGCCACGAGCCCAGGTAATCACCCGACGTTCGGTAAGGGCCACAAAATCGGAGAGGGCCAGGCCACCAACACGTCGGCGGCGCTCGTCCAACAGCACACCATCGAAGAGGGCGAGGAGAATCTCGCCCTCCTCGAGCAGCCCACGGTAGCGCAATTCATCAGCGCTAGCCGCGTTCACATTGATGCCGAGATACGGGCGAGTGCTCATAGTCGCTCCCTATCTAGTCTAAATAAGCTACTAAGCGACCATCATCAACAGGTCGCAGCGAGTCCATTATGGGCGGCGGTCTTCGGGCGGGATAGCGCGATCTTCCAAACCGGCGTCACCTGAGCCACTCATAGCCGGGGTACGATGACCCTGACCAAACGTACGGGCTGTAGGCGAGGAACTACTACGACGGCGCAAAGGAATCTCGCGATGATCAGGTGCAGCGGCAACAGATGGAGAGCGGTCGGCAAGCGGCTGACGGCGTTCCACCACTGGTTGCACGGCTTGAACCGTCTCAACAGGCGGTTCAGCAACAGGAACAACAGGAACAACAGCATCAAGAGGAGACGTATTGCGACGACGCAACGGGATCTCGTGATAATCATTCGGCGGTGCTGGCGGCGATGGTGGCACTGCAGCCACAGGAAGATCTGGTTCAGGTTGCACCTGAGCCTGCCATGCCTGAGCGGCAAAGTCAGCAGCAGTTGCCATAGGAGACGGCGGGGCACCTTGGGCATTATTATTGCGGTTAAGGAACGCCATCGCCATCTGCTGAGCCGTCGGGCTACTTGAGACCGTATGCACAAGATCATTAATTGCGCGGATCGTCTCGGTCAACTCACGTAAACTATTACCATTCAGATCAAACGGAAGCGGCAAATCAGCTTCACGAATTGAACGGCGAAGGGTATCCCAGGCCGAACGAGCAAGGCGACCAGCCGCATAAATCTGACCTGGCGGCAAACTCGCGGGATCGTGGGCAAACGCAGGCGTAGGGCTCAGAGTCGGCTGAACAACCGCCGCACCGGGCCAGCGATAGGGAGTCTCATTGGGCCGCAACCCATCCACGTGCCCATAGATCTGTTCACTCAAGACCGCCATAATTTCAGGCCCAGCCTCACGCGCATCGACCCCATGGTCAGCAAGTTCACGTGCGGCAGCACTGGCGGCGCGCATCAACACCAAGGCAGCCTGCAGATTCACTAGGGGCAACAGGGCCAGCGTAAACTGCTGTTCTTCCTCATCAGGTGCTGCAAACGTCATGGTGATTTGCGCGTGGAGCGGATCGAGCCCCACACCTTCAACCGACGTCAGTTCAGCGAGCGGAAACGCACAGCAGAGATGCTGTCCATAATCACGTGCCCACAGAATCACGCGCAGGCTCGTCAACAGACAATAATCATGTAAGGTTGGCCCACTGAGTCGCTGCCCATTGGCATCAAGGATGACCCCATCGAATGCCACGAGGATCTGCTCGTCGGGTTCGACAAGATGCATCGCCTCAAGCTCAGCGAGATGGGCGGGAACTACGGTATGGCTATGGTAGAGCAAACTGATCATGAGGAAGGCCTGTAGCCGATAGTCCGTAGGCCGCGACCTGTGAAGCACACAGATCGTGGACTACGGACTACGGACAACGTGCTACCGATTGAAGCGCGACCGAATGCGTTTCGGGCGGAAGCCTGCATCCGGAGCGGTGAACGTACCCTCGCCGCTACCGCTGCGAGAGATACCGGGGTAGGCGTTGCGGTTGATATTCTCGACCGCTGCCGACGTGGCCTGAAGTGCATTCGACACCCACTGCCAGTGACCCTGGAACATGATGTCGCCGATTTGCGCGACTTGCGCTGACGACTCTGAGAACCAGCCTCGTGTGACGGCCATCCGTACACCTCCTGTAACCTAAACGAACACCCTGATTTATTAGGCTTCGGGGCAAACACCCCGATTAACCCCATTGTGAAGTAGCCTTGCAGGCTCACGCCGATGATATCGGACGTTACACCTGGACTCAGCTAGGAACACCATTCGCTGCATAGAAAGGAACAATCAACCAGTCCCCTTCCATCTCAGCCTGACCCGCCTCCTGGCCTCCGAGGCTCGTTGGCAAAGTCATAATCCGTCGGAAGTCCCCGATCTGAATAACCAGTTCATCGCCGTTCTGGAAGAGATCCAGCTGACTCACATCAGCGAACGGCAACTTAATCCTGACCCGATACGAATTATCAGGCAACTTACTGATATCCATTGGTGCCTCATTATAGAGCACCGCACTCGGATCGGTATCGCCATAGATGTCACGGCCCATCGCACGCAACTTCTCGAGACCGACTACCTCCTCGGGGTAGTAAGGCACGTGACGAATGGGCAGGGGCGCGAACGAATGCTCGACATCCTGGAGATAACGTTGCTGGACATCTTTCCAGTGGTTGAGGTAGCCACTATCCTCATTGACCGGCAAAATCTTATTAACTACGACCGTATCAACGGTCATCCCATACATCGAGAGGTAGGTCAGAGCGCGCTGGCTCTCTTTAATGACCATCTTCTCAGGATTCATCACCAGACGCACTGACGTTTCGAGCGGATTAGCCAGGGTAGCGGTGACACCTTCCAGTTGCTGGAAAATATCATCCACTGCCTCATAGACCTCAGCAGGAGCGACCATTTTGCTGAGACCAGGCGTCACCTTGCTCATCGGACGAAGAAGCGGCTTGATCAGAAACTTCTCAGCACCACGCAACATCCCAATAGCCCACTTGAACGTCTCGGGAGCCGAGAGCAGGCGAAGGGTTTCACCAGTGGGAGCACAGTCGATCACAAGGAGGTCGTAGTCACCTTTATCCTTGTGTTTCTTGATGCGAATGAGTGGAAAAGCCTCGTCCATACCGGGGAGGATACTCATCTCATCAGCCAGAATACCCTCAACACCCTGTTCCGCCATCAACTGCGAGAAGTGCTCGCGCACGATACCCCAGTTTGACTCGATGTCGTGATAAATGCTCACTTCGAGTGCATCGAGTGTTGGCGTCAGACGCACAGGATCGGGGCCAAGAGGCCCTTCAAGATCCAGCGAGTCAGCAAGGCTATGGGCCGGGTCGGTACTCATCACGAGGGTGCGAAGGCCCATGTCGGCGGCCCGCAACGCTGTTGCTGCGGCGACACTTGTCTTGCCGACACCGCCTTTGCCCGTAAAGATGAGGGTTCGCATCGGTACCTTTCCAGGAGCGGGCTGCTCTGCTTATCCATTAACAGGCGGGCGAAAACATTCGGGGTAGACCATCCAGTGGTGGGCATTTTTGCTTAAATGCTAAAAACTTTGATGCCCTTTACATCTCGACTATCGCTCAGATATGCGGCAATAGTACCATGAATGTCTTGGAGTGTCAATAAAAATGACTCATATGCACCAAAGGTAAGCGATGGTTGTCTTGTGGCTACAAAGAGGAAAAATGACAACTTTTCGGTGGGAAGAGGCTTTTTCAGATCCTGAAGGGTCTGATTCTGGCCTGATCGCTTGCAAGATAATGCTCACCTGTTGCTCCACCGGACTGATGATTGCTATCCCGTGGATATCATAGCACTAGTTGTATGATTTGCAACACAAGGAGTGCCACTTTCAGGGAGAGAATCTCTATACACAAGCTGGATTTTTCACAAGCATCGGGCCTGGATTTGGCAATTCTTGTTAACCAGACACCTGACTACCGGCGGAGCAACGGGATGAAGAGGCGCGATGCGGCTG
This sequence comes from Candidatus Chloroploca asiatica, assembly GCF_002532075.1. Lineage (GTDB taxonomy): Bacteria > Chloroflexota > Chloroflexia > Chloroflexales > Chloroflexaceae > Chloroploca > Chloroploca asiatica. Next base: position 84,738 of record NZ_LYXE01000009.1, read on the forward strand.
GGGTCGATGGGAGCAAGGCATTATCAAGGGCAACGTAGTGGAGGCGGACATTGGCACCGGCAGCGCTGGTATTGTCACCGAGAAAGATGAGGTTGGACTGGTAATAGATCAGGCGAAGCGGGTTTTCGAGCGAGATAACTGGCTCGTACCGACGCAGCGGACCAGTCAAGATGGTCGTTGCATCCGCAATAAGGCGATACTGATCGCCCTGGACAGCGAGGGTGTAGGTAAAGGGGCGGAGCGTCGGCGTAAAAGGGACTGTTTCGCCTCGGGTAAAGAGCGGACCAGGATCACGTATACCGTCATTCTGGGCCCAGATCTGATCCTCCCAGAACGCCAACTCGACCCCCCAGCTCTCATTATCCAGGATGAGCAGACTAAACCCGGCCCGATCCGGACTGGCGTGTGTTTCGGCGAGCAATTCAACCGTCATGGTCAGCGTATAGCCCACCGTTCTGGTCAGGATCTGTGGCTCGGCAAGGAAGCCAATGTAGCCAGCATAATCAGCGAGTTGGGTGAGGCTGCGCATCGTCGTGCCACCTGCTTCGTAAAGCGTATCGGCGACAAGAGGGGGCTGGCGAGTTGTCGCTTGATAACTGAAAAAGCCCTGATCGTCTGGTTTTTCGCCTTCGCGGGTACTATCATAGAGGGTTTGCCCTCGTGAAGGTGAAGGACTCGTCTGTTGTGAAAGGGCAATCGTAGTGGGTGAGGGCACAATGGTCGGAACCTCGGACGGAAATGGAGGTGTAGCTTGGGTTGGGCGCACCCAGGGTGCGGGAACCTCAGATGCGAGCACGGATTGCTCTGGGGACACGACGAGGTCAGGCCGATTAATCTGCGCATAGACAAGTGTAGCCGCGAAGACGATGAGGAACAGGAACCCCAGAGCAAGCAAAGTGATCAATCGTTGCATACACGAACCTTTCGGCATGACCAGGCGTTGCCTTCAAGCATCATTGGTCTTAGACCAATTCCCGTTGAACCTACCGCATTGTCACCCTAAGTACCAAATAGCCCCACGGGCCAGTGGTGCCGCGAGCAATAGGGTGGAGCGCCCATCAGACCTCACCGGTCTTGAAGACCTTGTGTGAGAGGCCGCCCTCCCCCGCTGGGCAGGCGCGCCGAAACGAAAGATCTGTGAGGTCTCAAGCCGGTTTTGTTTCTGAGACAAGGTTTCAGAAGGGCCGGATCAGCTTTACCCTCGACGTGGAGTGCCGACTTCAGGCGTCTTCCCGCTCAGCCGCCTGAAGTCGGCACTCCGATGAGCGTCAACTGTAAAGCATCCTGAAACCATGTCTTAAGAGCAGAGCGAGATGAGCACAAGCGACAAAGGTGCCTGAGAGCTTCTCTTACGGTAGAATTCAGATTATACTTGAAGGTGTCAGTTCACAGGACAGTGGCGTCCGTGACGAAAGAGGGAGAACAGTGTTATGACAACGATTGATCGATTAACCACGCTTGAGCAGGTGCTGGATGGGTTGATGCGGCGGTACCAGGAGCGGGTGCCTGATGTGGGCAAGATTATTGCGGCGATGCTTGCCGAAGGACTGATTACGGCACCTGAGCAGATCGAAAACGATCATATTGCCTTCCGCACGATGGGGGTGCCTCAGCTTGGCATCGCGTCACTTGAACGCATCTTTTTACACTATGGATACGAGCGACGTGATGCGTATCATTTTGAAGGGAAGAAGCTGAATGCATTCTGGTATCATCCGCCACGGGTTGATCTGCCACGGATCTTTATTTCGGAGTTGCGGGTGAGCGATCTATCGCCCGAAGCGCAGGCAATCATTCACAGTTATACTGATGAAGTCACGCATGATCCCGTTGACGATCTCGATCTGGATGATGGCAGTCAGGTGGATGCCTTCCTGCACAAGAGTCTGTGGCACCTGCCGACATGGGCGGATTATTGTCGCCTGGCCGAAGAGAGCGAGTATGCGGCGTGGGTGATCTATAATCGATATTATCTTAACCATTTCACGGTAACGATCCACAACTTGCCGACGGGGTATGATACGATTCCGACCTTTAACGCGTTCCTTGAGCAGCACGGCTTCAAGCTGAACGATGCGGGCGGCAAGGTGAAGATCAGTCCTGATGGCACCTTGTTGCAGAGCAGCACCGTGGCCGAGATGATTGAGGCGACCTTCGCGGGTGGCGAAAAACATGCCATCTCGGGGTCGTATGTCGAGTTTGCCGAACGGCGTCCGCTTGAGGCCTATGCGCATCTGCCTGCACATGAATTGCGGCGTGAGCATCGGCGCGAGGGCTTCGAGGCAGGCAATGCCGACAAGATCTTTGAGAGCACCTACAGTGATCAGACGGGGCGGCGGGGCTAGTGCGCCGTCCCTCTTCCACGGCGGGCGAGCCGTCTTCTGGTAAGGGCGCAGCCCGCTGCGCCCCAACGCCCGCGAACCTATCCCTTGGCGAGCGGCGGCCTACGCAACGGTAAATTGTATAAGGCACCCGAATGGACTAGGTTACGCGTGCTGGAGTCCAGGTTGGCTGGGTTCCAGCACGTGCAACTGGATGGGCGAAGAGGGGCTACTGCTCGCCCGTACGGGCAATGAGAAGGGCGAGGAGGGCGGTGCGCGGTATGATGCTTGAAAGGTCGATATATTCGTCGGGGCTGTGATCCAACCCACCGACAGGACCAAGGCCATCGAGCACAGGTAAGCCTGCGCCTGCGAGAAGATTGGCGTAACTAATGCCACCCGTCGCGGCGTCGGTGAGGGCAAAGCCAAGCTGGTCGGCACAGCTACGGGTAAGCTCGGCGAGCCTGGCAATCGCAGGCGTACGCGCCATCGGGGCAAAGCCCCATCCACCAGTGAGGGTGGTACGGGTACCCTGGACAAGGTCGCGTTGGATGAGAGCTTGCAGCGCCTCTTCAACGGGGGCGGTGTGATCAGGATGGGTGATACGCAGATCAACCTGAGCCTCGGCCAGGGCAGGTACGGTATTGGGCACACTGCCCCCAGTGATCACCCCGACATTGACGGTCATACCCGGATACATTCCATTCATTGCCTGGAGGGCAAGAATGTGATGGGCGAGAGCGAGGATCGCATTGGCCCCCTTTTCGGGCTCGACCCCGGCGTGGGCAGCGCGGCCCGTGACCGTGACTGTGAAGAGACCACCGCCTTTGCGGGCACTGACGATATCGCCATTTTCACGGCCTGCTTCGAGCACGAGCGCAAGATCGTAGTGCGGCGCAAGGGTCGCCAGCATCGCACCCGACGCACGTGCGCTGGTCTCTTCGTCGCCACCGCAGACAAGACTGAGCAGGCCAAAGGATGACGGGGCAAGGGCGGCGAGCGCTTCAATGGCATAGAGTCCCGAGAGCAGACCGCTTTTATTGTCGGCGGTGCCAGGGCCGATCAATTTATCGCCTTCGATGCGCAGGGGGCGTTCGGCTGCGGTACCGACCGGATAGACGGTATCGAGATGAGCGACGAGCATCACGCGCAACTGGCCAATGCCCCGGCAACTGACTACGAGACCGTCACCAACCTCGGAATCGGGATACGCATCAATCGACCAGGCGCGCTGCATCGCCCACTGACGCACCCAGTTGCCAGCCTGGTCAACCCCAGGTTTGTGGTCAGTCAAACACTCAAAGGCACAGAGTTGGCGAAGTTCTTCAAGATAGGTCGAGTAGCGAGGACTGAGCCAGGCAGTCAATTGTTCGGCAAGCGGTGACATAACTCAACTTTCTTCGGCGAAGGGAAGGCGAGCCGCGGGATCACCAAGGAAGAGATAGTTGCGCGCATCGTTGCGCGCCATCCAGAGCCTGGCGATGAGCCGGTTATCGGGGGTACCCCCATTGGCAAGAATAAACTCGGTATTTTCTAGTTCCTGGACGAGCGCGGCGGCACGTTCGGCCTGATTGACGTTAAACTGATCGGTCGCGTGGCCGACCCGCCAGCCGCGCATGAGGCGTCCCAGCAGATCTTCAAAAGCCTGCGACTGGGCTCGCGCCCCCTCGACACCAGTGAAAGAGAAGGTCCAGGCGCGTTCAACGTGACCGAGCACACCGAGGGCACCGTTGCGCAGAAGTTGCTGGGGCAACTGCGCGAGCAGCGGGAACGGGGCAATGCGTGGACGACGACGCTGAGCATCAAAAATAAACTCGTCGTAGGCTGGGCAGCCCAGGCCATAACAGGCGAAGAGCAGCGCCATCGTGCCTTCGAGGTGTGGGGCAGCGCCAAGCGCAGCGAGATCCTCGCCAGCAAACCAGTGCTCACGCTTCACATTGCCAACGCCATCCCAGTCTTGCCAAACAAGGGCACCCTGAGCAGCGACAAGGCGATCATCGTTGAGCGGCAGGCCGAGGCCGTGGGTCGCGGTGAAGAGAATGGCCGGAGCTTTACCATCGCCGTTACCACGCAAAAGCGTCTCAAATTGCGCACGGGTCGCTTGCTCACCAACAATGAGGCGGTGCGCAAAACCATATTTAAGGGGCGTACGTGTTGGATCGCTGCTCCAGGCTGCCAGGGGCTGGATCAACTCATCGGCGCTACGGATGGTGGCAGGATCAAGCGGATGGCGGGTCGCGACATAGAGCGCCTCTTTGCGGACGAGCGTAGCGGCGTCCTGGCGCTGCTCGAAGGCAACGAGGCGTTCGGCGTAGGTAGTATAGTCAGCGAGGCGATGCAGACCATTGGCATCGGTGAAACAGAGACGCCCAACGCCCCAGAAGATATCGAGTTGATACTGGAAGAGAAAGGGAATGAAGGCCGTATCATTGGCCTGACGTGGCCCCGGATGCCCAAGGAGCAGTAGATAGAAGGGCACCCCACGGCCTGGATCGACGGGGCCAGGGGCAACACCATAGCGATTCAGCCAAGTACGCACGGTATCATCGTGGCGATAGATGAGCACCGGTGGAAGCAGGCCCCAGGCATCTTTGAGGGTCTGACGGCCATTGTCGGTATGCCGAAGGAGCCAGGCTGCCGCAGTTTCGCCCGCTCTGAAATCAACCGACGGAGGCGCATGGCCCATCTGGCGCATCCGATGGGCGATGAGAGGCCAGATTGCCTTGAGGAGAGCCGCATCTTCATTGGCATTGATCACCACGGCCCAGTGCGCCTGGGGTAGGCTCTGGATATCAACATCAACCACGGTACCGAGGTGCTGTTCTTGAGCATCGAGTTTTGTTCTGTGCAAATCAGCGAGTGGCCGGGGATCAGCAGCAATTTTATTGCGGGCAAGATCGGCGGCCACTGCCGTGCTGAGGCGCAGCAATGGTCGGCCATCGGGCGAAAGCCCATTGGGGTAGAGCTCTTCGGAGTCTGGTGCCTCGGACGGAGTGAGAAGGAGGAGCGGCATACCGATGGCAGAGTCCGGGCTTTGCTCTCCAGAGCTTGCGCCTACAGGATCTGACGCACGCCTAGTTGAAGGATCAGACGGCTGAGGTGAACCAGCGGCGGCCTCGGCGTGAAGAAGGCTACCGAGGCGAACAACAAAGGCATCAAGGCGCGCTTTGAGATCAGTCGCCTCGGCATAGAGGGTGGCAAGTTGGTCAGGCGCCGAGGACGGCGGACTTGCGCCCTGGTGAAACGAGGTAGTTGGCGCGGCAGGCGCGACAGATGGTTCCGGGACAGGCGCAGCCTGGATCAGCGCACCTTCGAGAGCGATGGAGGCAAGGCCGTTTTCGGCAATGAGGCGATAGGGCACGTGGCAATAGCCAGGGCCATCGCTATTTTCGCTAGCCCAGGAGTCGCCCCAGGAATTACGGACAATGAAATAGCCACCCCCGGGAGCCAGAGGATCATCGCGATAACCAAGGGCACACAGCGCGTGGCCACTCCGCCGAGCCTCGCCGGGCAACGCAAGGCGCAGCCGCCCGAGGCGACTCCCCTGCCATGAATCGCTCCAATGCTCCCAGATGGTCAAACCGATCAACACTGGCTGACCGGCAGCGAGGGCCGTTTTGAGCTGAACAACGCTCGTTTTCGGCAACTTATGGAAGAGCCTAACACGGCGTTGAGGCGCTTCGGCGTGGGCCTCGGGGGGAGGCGGACCGTGGCCCGGATTCTGGTCATCGCGGGGAGCAGATTGATAGGGCCAGGTAAGCTCGCGGCAGACACCGGTCGACTGGAGGATGAGAGCCGCCTTGAAGGGATCGGTACCAACATCACCGGGGAGGCCATCGACAGCTTTGGCGGCCCAGTAGAGAAACTGAGCCGAGAGCGCAGTCGGATCCTGACTGAGCACCTGAAGGGCCGCATTAAGAGCGAAGGCGACACATGTATTGCGAACGCCCTGATCGACGGGGGGAGGGAGAGCGAAGAGCGGAGGAACTACGGAGGGAAGATTTGTCGGGACAGAAAACGAAACGGCATCGAGATCGTCATCATCATCGGGAAGGACAAGGCCAGCGCCGTGCTCTTGTTGCACCGGGACATCAAAAGAGAGGCCGGGAGGCATCAAAGGCAGAGCGGCCTCGATAAGCGGGCGAAGGGTCGCCTCACCGATGCCAAGGGCAAGAGCGAGGGCAACGAGGCCACTCCCATAGCGTTGATTGCTCGCACGCGCAGTTGTGACCAGTTCTTCAACGCTGGTAATCCAATAGGGTTCAAGCTTCGCCCGAAGGGAAGCATCAAGGAGCGTCAACTGATCGAGCGAGGTCAACGATAGAGGCATGCATCACTCACCTTTTCAATTCACAACCTGAGCAAGCACCTGCCGGAGCATCGCCGCGAAACGAGGCTTCGCCTTCTCACCGGCCTCCAGCACCTCGGCGTGATTAGCGGGGGAGCCATCAGGCAGCGCAAGATTCGTAATAAGCGAAAAACCAAGGACGCGCATCCCGGCGTGGCGGGCCACGACCACCTCGGGGGCAGTGGACATCCCGACAGCATCGGCCCCCATCGCCCGGAGCATCCGCATCTCGGCGGCGGTCTCGAAACTGGGGCCAGCGAGCATCGCATAGACCCCAGAACGAAGGCGGACACCAGTACTCGCAGCAGCAGCGTGGGCACAAGGCACAAGATCATTCTGATAAGCATTGAGCATCGCAGGAAACCGCGGACCGAGGCGATCGTCATTGGGGCCAATGAGCGGATGCATGCCCATCAAACCAGGCAGAAAAATATGGTCAGTAATGCGCATAATATCGCCGACCTGCCAATCAGCATGGAGGCCACCAGCGGCATTGGTCACAATCAGGGTCTGGCACCCGAGGGCCTTGAGGACACGGACGGGAAACGTCACCTCGGCCATACTATAGCCCTCATAGAAATGGAAACGTCCGCGGAGAACCGCAACGGGCTGGCCGGCCATCAAACCAAGCGCAAGTTCACCGCGATGACCGGGCACCTTTGGCTCGTGGAAACCGGGGATCGAAGCATACGGAATCACAGCAGCCTGGGTCAACTCATCAGCGAGGGCAGCGAGGCCCGAGCCAAGGATCAGCCCAATGCGAGGAGTGACACGGGCATGCATCTTGATCGTCGTACAGGCCTGGGTAATCTGCTCGTAGAGGATACTCATCTAAATTCTCCGCAGCAATTCCTGCTTCTTGGCTTCAAACTCATCACTCGAAAGGATGCCCCGATCACGGAGGTTGGCGAGATCTTCGATAGTACGCTGAATATCGCCGGTTGCGCCAGACGAATGGGGATAGGCATGTTCGAGGAAACCATACCCACGTTCAAGATTATGTTTCGCGTCCATCATCGCCCGTTTGAACGCGAGGGGATCAGCGATACGATCCATGACGCTGAGGCCCTCACTGCCTGAAGCCGTCAAGATCGCCACGGTGCCAAAATTCATCATGCGCCCGAAAATGCTCTGACGCAACTCGACATCATTGATCTTCTCGAGCGACGAATCGGTGGCACGCTTATTGAGCACCCCCTGAACCTGAATAACGCGTCGATCGGTGACCACATACTGCTCGGTAGTCCAGCGCAGATAATCGATAAAACCACTAACGAGCACCACCAGGCTCATCGTAATGCTAATCAACAAAATAAGGGAACTCGCCGTCAGATCGCTGATCACCGTATGTGATGTATCAAACGCAACATGAGACGCAACGCCTGCGGCGACCAGCAACGCAATCATCGAGAGTTCAGCCAGGATATTGCTGATCAAGACAAAGATATGTTGACGAGCAACATAGACAATTTGTTCACCACGGCTGAGGAGGCTATCGACGTAATTCATGACCTCACTCCTATTCGACGCGCAGGCTCTCGTCAAGAAAAGCGACGGACTTGAGATCGCGTTCAAGCAACTGGCGCACATACGCACGGAGCAAGCGTTCAACATCACGGCGGAGTTCTGGCGAAAGGAGCAGCGACTCAACGGCACCAAGCGGATGGCTCTGAAGATACCGCAGCAAACGAAAGACCGGTTCAGCCATCACCAGGGCCATCCGGTCGGCGTCACGATGGAGGGGGCAGAGAACGCCACCCAATTCAGGGCTAAAACGATCCGCTACGGGTGTCAACTGGGCCTCACAGACCACACACTGGTGCAACTGTGGACGATAGCCGAGCAGTTGCATAAGGTGAAGTTCGTAGGCCCGTAGCACAAGATCTGGCGAAGCACTACGATCAAGCAGGCCAAAGGTTTCGATCAGGGCCGCAAAAAGGGCAGGGTTCTCATCTTGCTCTTCGGTAAAGCGATCATAGAGTTCAGCGGCATAATAGGCACAACTGAGGCGAGCGAGGCTTGTGCGAAGATTGGTATGGGGGCTGATGGTCTGGCTCTGGGTCATAATATCAAGATTGCGCCCAAGGGCAAGCATCAGACTCGTATGGGTGAAGAGTTCAATATGCCCGGCAAGTTTGCTCGTCGTTTTGCGGACACCGCGGGCGACCACACGGCGTTTGCCGGCGGGCGTGGCAAGCAAGACGATGCGATCGGCCTCGCCGAAATCGTTTCGCCGTAAGATCAGACCCTCGGTTCGATAGACACGATCGCGCATCAGCGTAGGTTTACTGGTATGATAACCATAGTATGCGTATTATAACGATACCTCAGGGCTGAATCAAGCGGCGCAACGATGAAGCGGCACATCCTAGTGGTAGGCAGTCTGAATATGGATCTGGTGGTGCAAACCCCACGGCACCCGCAGCCGGGCGAGACGCTCTTGGGCGGGCCATTTGCGACCGTTCCGGGGGGCAAGGGAGCCAACCAGGCCGTTGCGGCAGCGCGCCTAGGGGCACCCATCGTCATGATTGGGTGTACGGGGGATGATCGTTTTGGGGAAGAGCTTCGGCAAGGACTTGCCGCTGATCAGATTGGGATCAACCATATCGCAGTGACGTCTGAGGCAGCGACCGGCATCGCCTTGATTGCCGTTGATGCAACAGGCCAGAACAGCATCATTGTCGCCCCGGGGGCGAATGCCCTCTTGCAACCAGAAGATCTACAGGCAACCGAAGCGCTCTTTCGGACAGCAGCGGTCTTGCTGGTGCAACTGGAAACACCGGTGGCGACCGTCACCGAGGCGCTGAGCCTGGCCCGTCGATATCGTGTCCCCACGCTGCTCAACCCTGCCCCGGCCCAACCGCTTGGGCGCGAGATCCTCGGGATGGTAGACTACCTGATACCGAACGAACACGAAGTTGGCCTCTTGAGTGGGGGCGAAGATCGCCCGGCAGAGGCAGCAAGGCAACTGCGTGCGCAGGGTGTCGGCAGCGTGATTGTGACGCTGGGATCGGCAGGAGCGCTGGTGGTTGACCAAGCAGGGGCCACCGCGATTGCCCCGTTTCGAGTAGAGGCGGTCGATACCACAGCGGCAGGCGACGCCTTTGCGGGGGCTTTTGCGGTCGCTTTATATGAAGGCTTGAGTCCACGGGAAGCGGCGATCTGGGGAGCGGCAGCGGGGGCCATCACCGTCACCCGTGCCGGAGCGCAGCCGGCACTACCGAGGCGAGCCGAGGTTGAGGCACTGGTTGCTGCGCAGAGTCAATCAAGGTGAAGGCTAAAGTCCTGAGCTTGCTTGACCCTGCACACACGAACTTCTTGGAGGCAGTAGGCCGCAGCATTTAACGCCGGAGGATCTCATCCAATTCACGAATAGCGCGTTTGGCATTGATCCAGATAGCACCGAGCTTGGAATGGGCCACTTGCTTGTTGAAGACAAGAACAAGCAAAAAACGCTGCATGACATCAAAGCAATAGAGATCTATCTTCACGCCTTCGTGAATATAGACACTCGTACCCTGTTCTTCACCAAGCTGGCGGCCTACCTCACCCGTGGTAGAAAACCCCGTCGAGAGCAGCGGCAACACGACCATCATCGGCAGTTGATACGAACTTCCGACTTCAACAAGGGGCATCCCGGCGCGATCAGTCAAAATGATGCTCTGCGTACCCAGATCCTGAGCCACATGGCTCATCACCGTACGAATCGCATTAATATTGTGCTCAGTGACAACAAGACTGCCTTCACTCGTGCGCCATGCAACCGATGCCGGCGCGGCAGGTGGCGGGGGCGACGGTTCGGGCATCCGCGACGGTTCGGGCATCCGCGCAGCAGCAGCACGGCTGCGTGCAGCGAGGCCCTTGGGACGAGGCGAGGCAGTCGTTGATGGGGGTGATAACGCAGGTGGCTGAGCCGCGGCCGCAGCGGCCGCCGCGGCCGCCGCCGCGGCTTCACGTTCACGCATCGTTGGCAGAACCACCCGTGCGGGCGTAAAATCACGACGGGGTGGTGGTTGATCAGCGGGAAGTGCGGCAGACTGAGCTAACTGCTCCGTTGAAGATGATGGCACCGCCGAAGGAAACGGCGGTTCAACCGTTGCCTGACGCGCTTGATCAGGAGCGGCCTGAACAGGCGAAGCGAGGGGCGGCGGCTCAGATGGCGCGGCAGGGGTATCGGGAAGCAGTGAGGAGGAATCGACATCGCGAGGAGATGAGGCTGCATTGGCAGCCTGGCTGACAACGGCAAAGAGTTGCTCGGAATCAAGCGCACCCTGGAGGAAACGGAAGGCACCGATCGTCTCAGCGGTAGCGCAGCGACTATCAGGGGAGGAACTATAGAGAAGCACCCGTGGTGCATGTTCAAAACTAAGCGCAATCTCAAGCAACTCGAGGCCACTCATCTCGGCGAGATCGCACTCAGCGAGCAACACCTCGGGTGGATCGAGACGAATTTCCCAGAGGGCCTCATTTGGTGAAGAGAAAACTTGCACCTGAATACGCTCGGCAAACTGGTGAACCAGAGCACGCAAAGGTGAATCGTCAGCCGCAACAAGGAGGAGGCGCTTGGTCATACGAGTGCTTTATCCCAATACTTCAACACAACTCTGCGGGAGCCAGAAGGAGGTCTGATCAGCAGCAATCACCTCAACCGCAGGAAGACGTATGCCAGAGGCAACGCGGCGAGGTGCAGCGGAAAGCGCGTGGATAACCGCTGTCTGGCCGAGATGCTGCGCATCCAGGAGACGAACCTTGACCCCAGGGCGAAGGTGCGGCGAAGGCGGCTCGAGCTGAGCATTACTCGCACGTCCAAGGGGAATGACCACCCGAGGGCGGCGGAGGGGGCGGCGGAGGATCGTATGACCATCAATCAGCGCCTCCTGCCCATCATGGAGGCTCAACTGTTCAAAGATCTCCTGGTTCATTGGGCGAACGCCGAAGCCCTCGGTAACGACGATAGTCAACGGCAGATCAGGCACCATCCGTGGAGCAGGCCACTGCCAGGAATGGGCATCAAGACGCCAACCCTCGTGGCCCGACCAACCCAGAAACTCACGGAGAGCGGCCTCTTCGAGGCCACCAACGATAATCCCGCGAACCTGTGCTTCAACGGCGCGCTGCAAGGCCGCTGCGCTCATCGTTGCCCCACAGATCAGCACCGCATAGGCACTACGGGCATCAATTTGTTCAGGGCGGACAATATCAGATGGCTCAAGCGCCATCAGACGGAGCACCCCACTCCGTTCTTCACCAACCCCAAAGGCACCGTAGATCTGCGCAGCGAGGGTCTCGATCACAACCCCCTCATAGGGTCGAACCTCCATCACCACACCACGGACAGCCGCATGCATAGCCTGTTCAACAGGGTCAGGCGCAAGGGTCAGATAACCTGTCTGCGCATCAGCCTCCATCACCACACCGTTGACCGGCGACTGATAGGTATGCCCAAAGATCCCGGGGGCACGCGCAAGGATCTGACCAACCTCAACCTTGCTGTTCGGCTGAACGAGGAGCGCACGTTCAAGCTGCTCAGGAGCGATCCTCAACACACGGGCGAGATTGACATTATAGGGAGGAAGGGGCTTGAGCGTACGGGCGATTGTATCTTCAGGTTCAACACGACTACCCTGACGAACAAGAATCTGACCTGGATAGGGCAGACGGCGCTCGATGCGGGCCATCACGCTCGATACAATCGGCGGCATACCTTCGGGGTTGTGCAACAACATGTGATCAACCTTTACCGCTCTGGTCAGGTTCGTGATACGGAGTATTATAGCATATCGGGTAGAGAGAGAGCCAGGAAAGTCAAGAAACCGCCTGGGCTGCGCTATAATAGACGCATCAGGTTGAGACGAGCCAAAAGAGATCGGTCGTTATGGTACAGCACGCGAAGGAACAGATCAGGGGGCATTATCGCATCGCGCAGTTCCGTGCTGCGCTGCGTGCCGACCTGACGCCCGCAGAGGTAGCCATGGTCGCCGCAACCCTGACCGAGCCAGAACAACGTCTCTTTGGTGCCATGCCGCGTTACGATCAGCGGCATTGCCTGGATGTGCATCATACGCTGGTTGCGGCAGGCTATGATGAGCCATTGTTGCGCCGAGCAGCGTTGATCCACGATTGTGGCAAAGTTGATGATCATGGTCGGCCAATGGCCCTCGGATGGTATGTCGTCGCAACGATCCTCAAACAGATCCCAGGGCTTTATCTGGCGGTGGCGCGTCACGGAGGCGTGTTGCAACCGATCAGAATCTATGCTGAACATGCCTGGCGCGGGGCGCAGATGGCAGCGAAGGCGGGCAGCCCACCGGTCATGGTTGAGGCGCTCCGTCACTATCACGATCCAAATCCTACGGGCCTGGCGGCCCTGCTCAAATGGGCCGATGAACAGCACTAAGTATGAAATTACGCTCCCAGCTTTTACCGGGCCGCTCGATCTCCTCTTACGCCTGATCGAACGGGAAGAGTTGGATATTACCACGATTGCGCTGGCGCAAGTGGCCGATCAGTACCTTGCGTATGTGCGTTCGCTGGAGGCACCAGAACCACGTGCGCTAGCCGAGTTTGTGAGTCTCGCGGCGCGTCTGCTGGTGATCAAATCACGCCTACTCTTGCCGCGACCAACCCGGCTAGAACGAGCAACAGATGATGAGGAAGAGGATGATGCCGACGCACTGGCCCGTCAGTTGCGCGAATATCGGCGGTACCAACAGGCAGCGGCCTGGCTGCGAGCCTGCTATGATGACGAGCGGCAAACATTCGTCCGGGTAGCCCCGCTTCCCATGAAGCTCGATCTGAAGCCGCCTCTCGTCAAGCAGAGCATCGCCGAGTTACTGGCAGCAATTCAGCGTCGTTTGCAACTGAGATCGACGCTTGATGAACCAGAGGTCGTGAGTCTCGCGCCTCGTCTGACGGTACATGAGGTTGTCGAGCAGATCGAGCGGCGCCTCGAACACCAGGCATGGTGCAGTTTTGACGATCTGTTCGGGCTATCGGTCACCCGCGAAGATGTGATTGTCACCTTCTGGGCAGTCCTTGAACTCTTGAAACGACGGATGATTGTGCTTGAACAGCAGGCCTTATTCGGGCCAATTAGCCTGGGGCGAGCCAAGTTGCTGCCATGAAAGCAAGGTATGGATGCAAAATCAAAGCTCAGAAACGCACAACCAGCTTGATCCAATGAGTCACCTGCCTCTGGGGGATCTCCTGGCCCTGGGTAGTCACCTGCGCATTGATGACACACCCGAAAGCCTCTTGCACGACGTTGCAGAAAGCCTGTGCCGAGTCGTTGGCAGCCCGCTCGTCTATGTGCGGTTGCGCAACCTTGAGACCGATGCCTTCGAGACGGTTGCCTGTGTCGGCACGGCACCAGAACAAGCAGCACTCTTGCGCAAGACAGTGGTTGCGCCTTCAACCTACCAAGCTCTCCTGATCCCGTTGTACCAGGTCAGTGAATCGTTTCTGCTCAAACCAGGAACCCATGCACTGGTGCATCCAGAAGAACTGCAACTTGATGGAGCGACGCTGCTGGTACCCTTGCGTGGACGAGGAACCCGTTTAATCGGCGTCGTTAGCATTGTCTTGCCTACCCCCGAGCACACGATCAATGCCAATGTTGTGCTCGTGATCGAAGCGATCACGCGCCAGGCCGCGATGGCGGTGGAAAATGTGCGCCTGGCCGAACGCAGTGCCCGCCTCCTTGCCAAAGAGCAACTCCTGGCGGCCCTGGGGCGAGATTTGAGTACGACCCTCGACCGACCGACGATCCTGAGGCGTACCGTCGAACGGATCGGCACGGCCTTTGGAAGCGGCTCACTCGCCTTGCTTGGGGCGGATGGAACGCTCGAAGTGATTGCGGCAGTCACACACGAGCAAGCGTTGGTCGGACGGCATTTCAGCCTGGGCGAAGGGATGATCGGACGAGTAGCGGTGCAGGGACAAGCATATCTGAGTAACGACACGGTAGGAGAACCAGGGTTTGCCCCGCCTGATCCTGGGGCACGGTCAAGCATTGTTGTCCCGCTACTCAGTGGTGGACATGTGATTGGCACGCTCAATGTCGGCGCACGCCATCCCAATGCCTTTACCTACGAAGAGGTCGATCTGCTTGAAGCAATTGCCGCACAGGTAAGCGGACCGATCACCTCGGCCCAACTCTATGCCGAGGCCCAATCACTGGCCGAACAGGTGCAACGGCGAGCCGATCAACTGGCGGTGCTCAACATGATTGCCCGCATCGCATCGGGTTCACTCGAACAGACCCAGAGTCTCCCCCAGGTAACGGCGCAGATTCAACAGGGGTTTGGCTACCCACAGGTTGATCTCTTCCTTATTGACGAAGAGACCAGTGAACTCGTGCTCATCGCAAGTGAGGGCCGCTTGACCGCGTTAATGGCCGGCTACCGCCAGCATCTCAACCTCGGCTTGATCGGGCGAGCAGCACGCCAAGGAAAAAGCCTGTGCTTTGCGAATGCGAGCGAAGATCCGGATTTTCTCGGCCTAGCAGAACGTGAAGCAACCTGTGCAGAACTAATCGTACCGATTATCGCCAGTGGGCGCGTTCTCGGGCTGATCAATCTTGATTCGCCCGATTCGCATGCCTTTTCAGAAGAAGATATGCATCTGATCGAGACGGTTGCAGATATCCTGGCGGGAACGGTTGAGAATGTGCATCTGTACCGACGGGCGCAGGCCGCCGCCGTCCTCGAAGAACGGAACCGGCTGGCACGCGAGTTGCATGATAGTGTGACCCAACAACTCTTTAGCATGACGCTGACATCGCAGGCAGCACGCGCCCAACTCGAACGCAATCCCCAGCGCGTTGCATTGCAACTGGAACGCTTGCAAGAGACCTCGGCAGCAGCCCTTGCCGAAATGCGTGCGCTGATTTTTCAACTGCGCCCGCCAGCGCTGCGCGATCAAGGTCTGGTGGCAGCCTTGCAACAACACGCACAGATGCTCTCACGGCGTGAAGGCATCGCCATCGGCTTGACCGTCGTTGGCGATGAGCGCCTGGCACGCAACCTAGAACAGCCCCTCTATCGGATTGTCCAGGAGGCGTTGAATAACGTGATCAAGCATGCGTCGGCCACCCATGTAAAAGTCGTCCTAGAGTTCACCACTGAACATGTCAAAGTTCGCATCACAGATAACGGCACTGGGTTTGATCTTGCCTCATTACCAACCGGCCACGGGGGTCATCTTGGTGTCCTGAGTATGCGTGAGCGTGCCATCGAACTCGGCGGCAGCATGGATCTACACTCTACCCTGGGTGTTGGAACGGAGGTACTGGTGAGGGTACCACGAGTGCGAGAGCGAAAGGAGCCTTGATGGATACCATCAATGTCATGTTGATTGACGATCACCGCGTTGTACGGCAGGGATTACGCGATTTTCTGGAATTGCAAGACGAGATTGAAATCGTGGGCGAAGCATCAAGTGGCGAAGAGGGCGTGCAACTGGCGCGTGAACTGTTGCCCGATGTGGTGCTGATGGATCTGGTCATGCCCGGGATTGACGGCGTCGAAACAACGCGACGGCTGAAAGCGGTGAGTCCGAGCACCAGGGTGATCGTCCTGACAAGCTTTGCCGACGACGAAAAAGTCTTTCCGGCGATCAAAGCGGGGGCGATTTCCTACCTCCTCAAAGATATCTCACCAGAAGAACTGGCCCATGCCATTCGTGCTGCGCAGCGCAATGAAGCCGTCTTGCACCCCGAGGTCGCGACGAAACTGATGCAAGAATTTAGCTCACCGCGCCCCAACGAAGCGCCGGTGGATCAATTGACCCCCCGCGAGATGGATGTGTTGCGCCTGGTTGCCCGGGGGATGTCAAACAAAGAGATCGCCGAAGCGCTGATTATCTCGGAAAAGACGACCAAAACGCACCTAAGCAATATCCTCTCGAAATTGCATCTGGCGGATCGCACGCAGGTGGCGATCTATGCGTTGCGCAAACGTCTGGTTCCAATGGATGATCAGTAGAAGGAGGGAGGCTGTATGGCAACCATGATTTTATTGGGAACCGGCACCGGGCTGCCCGATGTGGATCGGGGCAATACACATATGGTTTGGGATGGTCCAGGCGGCCCACTCCTCATTGATGCAGGCGGAAGTACATACGAGCGGTTGTTGCGGGCCGGGATTGATCCGCAGAAACTAGCCGGGGTTGTGTTGACCCATAGCCATTGTGACCATATCAACGGGTTGCCCGGGCTGGTCTTTAGTATGCGCCTAGCAGGACGGGAAGACCCACTCCCAATCTATGGTCTCGATGCCACGCTGGCCATCGTACAAGCGACGATGGGGGCGATGCAGGTCGAGTACCATGTGCCACTCGAGTGGCAAAAGTTGCCGCCAGGCAGTCGTCTTGCGCTTGATGAGGGCTGGCACCTGCTGACCGCACCGGCCAAACATAGCCGCCCGTGCCTTGCCCTGCGCTTTGAACAGAGTGCAACTGGGCAAGCGCTCGTCTATTCGGCAGATACCGAACCGAGCCCTGAAGTGCAGGAACTTGCCAATGGGGCAACGGTGCTTATCCATGAAGCGACCACAGCGGAGCCGTTTGAAGGACATAGCTCACCCGAGCAAGCCGGCGCAGTAGCGGCGGCAGCGGGGGTAAGGCGGCTGGTTCTCGTTCACTATAGCCCACGCTGGACGATGGCTGAAGAGCAAGCTCTGGCGGCGATACGGGCGGGTGGGTTTACGGGGCAGGCCGAGATCGGGCGTGACGGGCAACGGATCGAGGTGAGGTAGCGCCGCAACGCCCCTACGCCCCTACGTTACATCCAGGCTCCTTTTTTAACGCAGAGGCGCAGAGGCGCAGAGGCACAGAGACGCAGAGAGCAGCAGTGACTAGGAGACTGGCGATGTCACTTTTTGCGGCGCGAGGCAGGTGCAGGCTTGAGCGGCTCCGTTTCGCGAGAGGGGAGCGCAGCGGCGGTCTGCTCGTCGAGCCCCACCCAGTAGGTATGGCGGCGGACATTGGTGGCACTGCGCACCTCAACGCCCTGGAGTTCAGTCACTTCAGCTTCATTGACGAGCACCAGCGTTGGTTGAACCCCACGGAAACGATGACCATACGCTGCAATAGCCGCCTCGATCTTCTGGGTAACACTGATCTTGGGATTATCGTCATACCAGACGAGAAAGGGCGGGCTTTGCACATTCATCATCACAGGCCTTTGTAGCCAGACAAGTTGCGACGCACGAGCGACTTGCCCGACACTAACAGTTACGTAAAAACCTCTGCTTATGCCCCGAGTATATCAGAACATTTGTACAATGTCAAGCATACGATACGCTTATTCAAGCACCATCTCGCCACTGCGTCCACCGCGTTTTTCGAGCAGGCGGACATCAGTAATGCGCATGGTGCGATCAACTGCTTTGCACATATCATAGATCGTAAGGGCCGCCACACTCACGGCGGTCAGGGCCTCGATCTCGACCCCGGTCTGACCAGTTGTACGTACCGTTGCCTGAATATCGAGGGTGGAAGCATCAGCGACAGGCTCGATGGCGACATGGACGTGGGTGAGCAAGAGGGTATGGCACAGCGGGATCAATTCGGGGGTACGTTTAGCTGCCATAATACCAGCGATGCGAGCGGTGGCAAGCACATCGCCTTTAGGCATAGCACCCTGCAGAAGCAGGGCCAGGGTAGCTGGTTGCATAACCACACGGCCAGCAGCGATCGCCTCACGTGGCGTTACCTCTTTTGCCCCTACATCCACCATATGCGCACGGCCTTGCTGATCAAGATGGGTTAAAGAAGACTCCTCTTCGCTCATATGTGTTATTTTCCTTCATAATCTATCTACATCGTGACAAATCGTCACCCCATTGTACACTTTCTCTTCACTTTTGTGCTATTTACCACGCATTGTAGTAGACTTTTTACGTCGGCTATGCTATGCTAGGCACAAAAGCGATCAGCACAAAAAGCGTGCTATCGATCATGATCTAGCCCAGATTGCGGCAAAATCACGCGTATCTCTGCTTGAAATGAAGGAGGGACTGGTATATAATGCCTAAGAACTAGCAAAAAGTGGGGCAAAGTGGGGCAAAGTGGGGAATATGAACGAAAGTTCTCTTTTCTCTTACTATGCAGATGGAGGATCCGGTGTTCCTTGGAGAGTTCGAGCATGTTATCGACGACAAGGGCCGTGTCGCCATTCCAGCCCGCTTTCGTGAAGCGCTCGGCGAGCGTTTTGTGTTGACCCGGGGCTTTGAGCTATGTCTTCAGGCCTTCCCACTTATGATGTGGGAACAACTCGCAACAAAAGTTGATCGGTTGCCCCTCGGCAGTCCTCAGGCGCGTAACATGCGGCGCATCCTCTTTGCACCAGCCGCAGAAGTAGAACTTGATCGTCAGGGGCGCATTGTCATTCCCCAGGGGTTACGCGAGTATGCAGGCCTCGCCGAAGAGGTACTGATCACAGGTATGAACACCTATTTTGAAGTGTGGTCACGGACACAATGGCAAACCTTGCAAACAGAGTTGCAAGGCAGTGGCAGCTCGATTGCCGAACAGATGGCTGAACTTGGGATCTAGCCAACTGAAGGGTAGCGTGGATCGCGTTGAGCGATGACGAAGAAGCGAGGGTGGGAAGAATTGTGCATGTTGCCGTATTACCCCAGGAAGTTCAGACCATGCTCACCCCAGGGCCGGGCAGTCGCTTCATTGACTGTACCCTGGGGGCCGGAGGGCACGCGCTCGCCTTGCTTACAGCCAGCCAACCAGATGGTCACTTGCTGGGCCTTGATGCTGACCCAATAGCCCTTGCAAGGGCGCACGAACGCCTGGTTGCAGGCGGGATCGCGACAAACCAGTTTCATCTGTGCCACGGCCATTT
Source organism: Candidatus Chloroploca asiatica (assembly GCF_002532075.1). Taxonomy (GTDB): domain Bacteria; phylum Chloroflexota; class Chloroflexia; order Chloroflexales; family Chloroflexaceae; genus Chloroploca; species Chloroploca asiatica. The sequence goes on from NZ_LYXE01000009.1 coordinate 104,263, forward strand.
TCGTGACCTGACCACCTTGGCTGAAGCAGTTCAATTGGTGAATGTTGATGGCATTCTCCTCGATCTCGGGGTCTCGTCATACCAACTTGATACACCGGAACGAGGTTTTAGTTTTCGTGCTGACGGCCCACTCGATATGCGCCTCGATCCAACCCAAGGATCAACCGCAGCCGAGTTGATCGCCGAACTGACCGAACAGCAACTGGCTGATCTTATTTATCGTTATGGTGAAGAACGCGGCTCACGCCGCATTGCACGTTTGATTGTCGAACGCCGGCGGCACACCCCGATCACAACAACCGCCGCACTGGCCGACCTAGTCATCCAGGCGCTTGGACGAGGAGGGCGTGACCGCATCCACCCGGCAACGCGCACCTTTCAGGCGCTACGGATCGCGGTGAACGACGAACTTGAGCAACTAACAAGTGTCTTACCCCAGGCGGTGGCGTTGCTCCGCTCGGGAGGGCGGTTGGCAGTAATCAGTTTTCATTCGTTAGAAGATCGCATTGTCAAGCAATTTTTTCGTGATGAATCAGGCTATGGCGGCAGCATGAATGAACGAACACCCCGTCTACGCATCATCACGCGCAAGCCGATCATGGCAGGCCCCGACGAATGTGACGCGAATCCGCGTGCGCGTAGTGCCAAATTGCGGGTTGCCGAGAAACTGTAGGTCGTGTCGTAGTTGACTCTGTGCTGAAGGGAACGCCACAATGGCTATCAATTCTCAACGCATCTCGCTCATCGAAGGGGCTCGAGCACGGCGAATGGCCCTGCCCCGCTACCTACGCATCGATGGGAGCCGTTACCTACTGGGGCTAGTGCTTATTTTGAGCCTGATGAGCCTCATTGTCCTTGTCCAGACCGGGGTTGTTGCAACCAAGGGATACGCCCTCGCGGGTCTCGAAGCCGAGAAGGTGACCTTGCTGCGCGAGCGAAGCCTCTTGCAAGAACGCCAGGCGCGTGCGCAGTCACTGGATCGAATTCGTCGGCGAGCCGAGCAACTTGGCATGCGGCCAGTTACCGCTGATCAGGTGCGCTATGTCGATCTGATGATCAAGCCAGCGCTCGTTCCGCTAGCGCCAGAACTTTCTGGTGCTACGACAGAAGAGAGCCAACCGTGAGGATTGAGGAGCACAAGCACTAGCTATGGCAACCCGCACGACAACTCGTCTTGGCACACGCCCTCCGGCGTCAGCCGCGCCCAGCAGGGTGCGGCTCCCGCGCTGGCGAATCAATTTTTTGCTGCTCTTTGCGGTCATCCTCGTTGGGCGCATCTTTTTGCGCCTCGGCGAATTGCAGGTCATGCGCCATGAAGAATTGAGCATGAAGGCACGGGGCGAGATCGAGCAAGAGATTGCCCTGTTGCCCACCCGCGGTCTGATTACTGATCATGCAGGCAATGTGCTGGCGATGGATGTTGAACGCGAGAGTCTCTGGGTTGTACCAGCGCACATCAATCAAGACCGTACGACACGCCTGGCGCTCACGCTGTCGGCACTGATTGGCAAAAACTCCGACAACATCGCTGCGGCCCTTGGTGATACCCGCTTCTACTGGCTCCCCATTGCCCGCTGGCTTGAACCAGAGGTAGCGGCCCAGATCGAGGCGCTAGGCGAGCCAGGGCTGCGGCTGATCCACGAACCGCGGCGCATCTATCCGCAAAGTTCCTTTGCAGCGCAGCTTATTGGGGCTGTCAACCATAATGGTGATGGTATCAGTGGGATTGAGGGCTTCTTCAATCGTCAACTCGAGGGGGTTGCAGGCTCTATTGAGGGCGAATTTGGCCCCGGCCAGCAACTGATCGCGATTGCCGAGAGCCGTACCATCTCACCCCGCAATGGGATCAATATCCAGACCACGATTGACCCGTTGATTCAGTATGTGATCGAAAATGAACTCAAACAGGCAGTGGAACGCCACAACGCCGATGGTGGCTCGATCATCGTGATGGATCCGCGGACTGGAGCGATTCGAGGCATGGCGTCGTGGCCGCCCTTTGATCCCAATCGGTATACCGAGTATCCCGAAGAGGTCTATGCGCGCAACCCAGCGATCAGCAACCTCTACGAGCCAGGCAGTACGTTCAAGATGGTGACGGTGGCAGCGGGATTGCAAAGTCGTTCGTTTACCGCCGATACGCTGGTGAATGATACCGGCGTGATCTTTCGCCACGATCAGATGCTGCGGAACTGGAATGCCGGGGCCAATGGCATGCTCGACTCGGCTGGCGTGATCTATTACTCAAGCAATGTTGGTGCCATCCAACTCAACGAGTTGATGGGGCCAGAAAACTTCTATCGCAGCCTTGATGCGTTTGGGTTTGGCCGGGCAACGGGTATTGAACTCGGCGGCGAAGAAGTTGGGCTTGTGCATGGGCCAGGCAGCCCATTTTATAACGATCTCTCATTTTTGATCAATTCGTACGGTCAGAGCATTTCGGTAACACCGCTCCAGATGGTGCAAGCGGCAGCAGCGATCGCCAATGATGGCGTGATGATGAAGCCATATATTATCGAAAGAACATGTGATTATGAAAACGAAAACTGCACCGATACCAAGCCTGTCATAGCCGGTGAGCCAGTTGAGCCTGGCGTAGCGTGGACCGTACGGCGTATGATGGTCAAGTCGGCCAATCACTATGCCCCGGTTGTCTGGGGGCCACGGATCGGGAACTGGTCAGATCAGTGGCTCGTACCGGGCTACGAGATCGGGGCCAAGACGGGCACGTCCAGCATTCCGCTGCCCGGTGGTGGGTACGATCGCAGCTATACGATTGGCTCGGTGCTCGGATTTGCGCCCGCCGAGGATGCTCATTTTGCCGTGCTGGTCAAAATTGACCGGCCCAAAGACGATATCTGGGGTGTAGGGACGGCGATTCCGGTCTTCTACAACGTCATGAAAGAATTGCTGCAATACGAACGCATCCCACCCGATCCGGCGCTCTTTAGCCCAGGGCAACGCTAGTTGCCCTGGCGCTATCAGCTACCTATCATTGCACGCAGGGATGAGCTATGCTCAGAACGAAAGAGGGAGGTGCTATAATTGCCCACAGTAGCCCCTGAACAAACAGGGAATTCTGGAGGGCATCGTGCTGCAATTAGAAGATGTACTGTATGGTGTGCAACCAGCGTGGTCACGGAGCATGCCGCACCTGCCGCACCAATGGCAGGGCCTGGCGCTCGGCAAGGTGGTCACCGACTCACGCGAGGTAGGGCCAGGCGAGCTCTTTCTGGCGCTGAGTGGCGAGCGTACCGACGGACACAACTATCTGGTCGATGTTATGAAACGCGGCGCACGCGGGGCACTCGTCACGCGGGCAGCGGTTGAAGCGCGGAGTGAACGCTTACGCACAAGCGAGCGTCCCTGGGTCGTGGTTGATCCAGCTTCAGGGGCCACCCTCGCCGAAGCTCCACCCGATACGTTTCTGCTCATCGCCGTAGACGACCCGCTGATGGCGATCCAGCGGCTGGCCGTCTACCATCGTAGAAAGCTCACGCCGACCGTTGTTGGTATCACCGGCAGCGTGGGCAAGACTTCGACAAAAGAAGTCACGGCAGCCGTCCTGGCGCGCCAATTCCGAACCTTAAAAAGTCAACGTAGTTTTAATAGCGAGGCAACGCTTCCGACAACCCTGCTTCAGTTGACCGCTGACCACGAGGTGGCGGTGCTGGAGATGGGGATGTGGGCGCCGGGTGAGATTCGGTTTCTGGCCGAACTAGCCCGGCCCCACGTCGGGATTATCACCAATGTCGGGCCGTCGCACCTTGAGCGTCTGGGAAGTATCGAGGCGATTGCCCACGCCAAAGCCGAGTTGCCCGAGGCTTTGCCTGCCGATGGATGGTGTCTGCTCAATGTTGATGATCCACGGGTAGCCGCCATGGCCGGGCAAACCGCAGCGCGGGTTTTCCGCTTTGGTTTTGCCCCTGAAGCTGATCTGCGTGCTACGCAGGTAGAGAGTTTTGGCTTTGCTGGTCTTGGCTTTGTTGCCACAACTGCCACTGATGCCGCACACATACGTGTGCCCTTGCTAGGCAAACATAATGTATATACAGCCCTGGCAGCCATCAGTACAGGTCTCGTTCTTGGTATGGAATGGCCCGCAATCATTGCGGGCTTGCAAGCTTCGGGCAGTCAGAGTCGCGTGAGCATCATCCAGACACGCCATGAAGTGACGCTCATTGATGATGCCTACAACGCAGCGCCAGCTTCAACATGTGCCGCCCTTGCCTTGCTGGCCGAAGCCCCGGGGCGACGGATTGCCGTGCTTGGTGATATGCTAGAACTGGGAAGTGTTGAGCAAGCCAGCCACCACGAGGTTGGCCAATACGCGGCGGCGATCGTCACCACCCTAGTTGCGGTTGGGCCACGTGCACACTGGTACGCCGAAGGAGCAAGAGACGCTGGCATGCCGACTAATCAGATTCATTGCTGCGCAACCAATACCGAAGCGGTTGCCCTGCTCACCACAAGCTTGCACGCTGGCGATTATGTCTTGATCAAAGGATCGCGCGGTATGGAGATGGAGCAGATCGTTGCAGCACTACAACGTTATCTGGAGGAGGAATAAACCTTGGATGTCCTACGCGCGGTTCTCGTGCAAGATATGGCCCGAGCCTTGTTGCTGGCAGCCGCAGCCTTTGTGCTGACCCTGTTTGTCGGGGCCTGGTGGGTACGGTTTGCTCGCCGACATAAACTTGGCAAGCAGATCCGTCTTGATGGCCCGCAGAGCCATTTGACGAAGATGGGCACCCCGACGATGGGTGGGGTGATGATTGTGGGTACGGTCGTCGTCTTGACCGCGCTGGTCAATGTGGTGGATCGCTGGTCAATCTTGCTGCCCCTCGCAGTGCTTGTAAGCTTTGCCGTCCTGGGTGGCGTTGATGACTGGATGACGCTGACTGGCTCGAAGTCAAAAACCTACGGCTTTACCGTACGCTACAAGTTCTGGCTCATGATCTTGGTGGCCTTGGTCGCCAGCCTCGCCCTCTATCTACCGCCACCATTTGGCCTCGATCACGAGGGCCTGGTGCAGATACCGTTTGTTGGGCAACGCGATATCGGCCTTTTTTTCATTCCGATTGCGACCCTCATCATCGTAGGCACGGCCAACGCGGTGAACCTGACCGATGGGCTCGATAGTCTGGCTGGTTGGAATCTGACGCTCGCCTTTGCAGCGTATGGGGTGATGACCTTCCTGGCCGAGCCACAGTTGATCAATCTGATGGGCTTTTGTTTTACCCTGGTTGGGGCGTGTGCCGCCTTCCTCTGGTTTAATGCGCATCCCGCACAGGTCTTTATGGGCGATCTCGGATCGCTTGCCCTCGGGGCAACCCTGGCTGTGGTGGCCTTGCAATCGCAGCAGTGGTTGTTGCTGCCGGTCGTCGGCATTGTGTTCGTTGTTGAAGCCCTTTCGGTCATTATTCAAACCGGCTATTTCAAATGGACAAAGTGGCGCTTTGGCGAAGGCCGTCGCGTCTTCCGCATGGCTCCGCTGCATCACCATTTTGAATTGCTCGGATGGAGCCAGGTGCAGGTAACGCAGCGTTTTGTGCTCATTGGTACCGTTGCGGCGATGGTTGGCATTTCGCTAGCCTTGATCTTCACCGCTCCAAGTGCGCCCATCCGCGCCGAGTTGCCCCCAGCTTCGCAGGTTGTTGAAGGTCAACCATAGTATGCAATGGTCAGATAAACATGTGCTGGTGATGGGGTTGGGGGTTCACGGTGGCGGGCTTGGCGTGGCACGCTGGTTACTTGCCCAGGGTGCGCAAGTTACGGTGACAGACCTCGCCGAACGCGAGTGGCTTGCTAGCTCGATCGAGGCGCTTGATACAGCGGCAAGCGCGCTCGGTACGAGCGTCCACTATACGCTGGGACGCCACGAGGATGCCGACCTCGCAGCGGCGGATCTGGTGGTTGTCAATCCGGCGGTGCGGCCTGACTCGCCCTGGCTCGCTCGGGCTGCCGAACTCGGGGTGCCGGTCGAGACCGAAATGACGATCTTTTTGCGTACCTACGGCGGGCCGGTGCTGGGCGTTACTGGCACCAAAGGCAAAACGACCACGGCACTGATGTTGACCGCTATGCTCCGCGAACGCTACCCTGCCACCCTTGCGGCAGGCAATCTGCGGGTCTCGGCCCTGGAAGCGCTGGAGCACCTGCCCGAAGGAACGCCGGTCGTGCTCGAATTGTCGAGTTTCCAACTCGAGCGGATGGGGGCGATCGGGCTGAGTCCCCAGTATAGCCTGCTCACCAATTTCTCGGGCGATCACCTCAACTGGCATGGCACCCTTGAGGCGTACGCAGCGGCCAAGCGGCAGATCTACTGGCACCAACAGGCTGAGGGGGCCGTCGTATTGAATGGAGCCGATGACGGTTCGGTCGACTACTACACGCTCTTTGATGAACAGGGCGCACGGCGCGGTGGTCAGGCGATCTGGGTTGGGGCGGGGCCACACTGGTCACGCGTACGCAGTCATTACCCGCAACCATCTGTTCGTGACGTCTCAACCCGCGTTGAGCTACGGCACGACGAGGTGATCTGGTATGACCTCGGGGGCAGAAGCGGCCCGGCCACCCCGGTTGAGGGCGAGGTTCTCTTCCGGCGCTCCGATCTACGGGTACCGGGCTGGCACAATCTCGCCAATGCCATGCAGGCAGCGGCCCTGGCACGCGCCTTTGGCCTCGCTAGCGCCGCTATCCAGCGCGCCCTCCAGCATTTTACTGGTGTTGAACATCGCCTCGAACTGGTACGTGAGCTTGACGGCGTTCATTATGTCAATGACACCACGGCAACCAATCCGGCGGCAACCATTGCAGCCCTAGAGGCATTGACAACGCCGCTGGTACTGATTGCCGGGGGTGCCGACAAAGCCCTGGAGTTTACCAGCCTGGGGGCAGTAATTGCGCAGCGGGTCAAGGCCCTGATCTTACTCGAAGGGACAGCGACCACACGGCTCGCTGGCACCATCGCCCTCCACCGTCGCGACCTCCCCGTTGTTGGGCCGTTACCCGATCTCGGGACGGCACTGAACAGCGCACGCGAACTTGCCGAACCAGGTGATACGGTGCTCCTTTCGCCGGGATGTGCGAGTTTTGGCATGTTTCGGAACGAATTCCACCGGGGCGACATGTTTCGGCAATACGTCACCGCGCTGACGTCACAGCAAGAAGCTGACCCGCCCGAACAGACCCGAGCAGACACATAACTACCTATGAAACTTGAGCACGACAGGAACGGCATGATTGACAGGATTGGCCTGTACCGGTTGCACAACGACCCTTCACCCTCGTCACCTCCCGATGAGCCATCAGGCCAGACGACAGCTACGGGATCAGGTGAACGCCCCAGAGTGATTGCAGTCTGGATTATTCTGGCGGCGATCATTGTTATCTATATCCTGAGTAGTCTGTTGAGTGGGAGCCTGTTTCAACCAAGTTTACGGGCGCTCTTGGTTCTCGGGGCCAAAGAGAACAGCTTGATTGACCAGGGTCAGTACTGGCGTCTCTTGACCGCAACCTTTCTCCATGGCAACCTTGTCCATATCTTTTTCAACAGTTTCGCCCTCTATGCCCTCGGGCCCGAGAGTGAGCGCATCTATGGCACAGGGCGCTTTCTCGCACTCTATTTCATTGCTGGCATCGGAGGAAGCGTCGCCTCGTACCTGATGTCACCCGTGCCATCGGTCGGAGCAAGTGGGGCTATCTTCGGGTTGATCGGGGGACTTGGGATCTTCTTCTATCTCAACCGTCAGATTCTGGGCGCCTGGGGGCGAGCACAGGTGCAGAGTATGGCGGCCATTGCCGGCATCAACCTCGTGATTGGCTTTTCGGCACCAGGTGTGATTGACAACTGGGGCCACCTGGGAGGCCTGATGGCTGGCCTTGCCGTCGGGTTTGCCCTCGCACCACGTCTGACCGTCAATCAGACCTGGTTTCCACCAACGCTTGTGCGTCATTTTGAAAGCTGGGGCTGGGGCATGGCCGTTGCCGTCTTTGCCGTCTTGAGTGCCCTGGCAGTCGTCCTTCCCGGAGCTAGTTAAATCCAGGGGAGGTTTGAGAAAGGGAAAAGCGCGTGACCGATCGCAGCACAAAGCCGGACTATGTCCTCCTGGCGACCGTCGGCTCGCTGGTAGCCTTCGGTCTCGTGATGGTTTATAGTGCCAGCTTCATCGAGGCGTTTGTCCTCCACAAAAACCAGTATTTCTACCTCTTACGACAGTTGGTCGGGGCAGTCATCGGGACGGTGGGCTTGCTCATCGTGATGCGGATCGACTATAAAGTCTGGCGGAAATACTCGGTTCACATCATGGGAATATGCCTGCTCTTGCTCTTCCTGGTGCTAATTTTGCCGGCTTCGATGACCGAAGTCAATGGGTCACGTTCGTGGATCCGCTTTGGCGAAGGCGGGGTCTTCGGTCTCTTTAGCATTCAGCCAGCCGAACTCGCGAAACTAGCCATCATCATCTACTTTGCCGACTGGCTCTCTCGACGGGGGGAGCATGTCGGCAACGTAAGCTATGGTCTCATCCCGTTCAGTGTCATGCTCGGGCTTGTCTGTGGCCTAGTGATGCTCCAGCCTGACCTGGGCACAGCGGTCATTCTGGTACTGATTGGCGGCGCCGTCTATTTTGCAGCTGGGGCCAATCTCTGGCACCTAGCGGGGGCCATTGGCACAGCAGTTCTAGCCTTCTGGATGCTGGTCGGCGTGATGGGCGTACGCAACTACCGCATTCTGGCCTATTTGGATCCGTGGAAATACTACGACACCTTCGGGTTTCAGCCGATCCACGCGATGTATGCGCTGGGCAACGGCGGCATCTTTGGGCTCGGCCTGGGGCAAGGGCGACAGAAGTTTCAGTGGTTGCCGCAGGCCCACACCGACACAATTTTTGCCATCATCGGCGAAGAGTTGGGGCTGATTGGCACGACGGCCATTCTGATCGCCTTTGCGATGATTGCGTACCGGGGTTATCGCATTGCCGGGCGCGCCCCTGATCCATTTGCCGCCCTGGTAGCCGTAGGCATTACCAGTTGGATCGTTATTCAAGCGATGGTCAACCTTGGCGTCACCACATCGCTCTTGCCTTTTACCGGATTAACCTTACCGTTTCTTTCGTATGGCAGTACGTCTCTCTACACGACCATGATCGGAGTGGGCATTTTGCTCAATATTTCCAAACACATGGTTGCAGGACAGGCTCAGGAGAGTAGTGATGGCCCGTTCACCCGCCGTGGTTCCGCCTTGCGCTTCCTCGACCATCTTACTGTGTGGCGGGGGAACGGGCGGGCACGTCTATCCGGCGCTAGCAGTAGCCGCAGTGCTCGACGACGTTAAAAGAAGCGTCAACCTCGGGCAAGCCCCTGTCTCGCTCGTCTATGTGGGAAGCGAAGGTGGTATGGAGGAACGCATTGTCGCACGGGAAAGTCAGTTGCCGTTTCGGGCCTTGCCCGCCGCAGCGCTACGCGGGCGCAACCCGGTGGCGCTGATGCGCGGGCTAGCCACAATGGTAGCAGGCACCCGCATGGCCCGGCGTTTACTCACCTCGCTTCAGCCACGTGCGATCCTGGGGACAGGCGGGTATGTCTGTGTACCGCTCTTTCTGGCTGCACGCAGCAAGGGTGTACCAACGATGATTTACTTGCCCGATGTGGTGCCTGGTCTGGCGGTAAAGATGCTGTCACGCATCGCGACGCTCACCGCCGTCAACGTCGAAGATGCCCTGCCTCGGCTTGGGCTGCAGGGCAACGACGCACGCGTGCGCGTGACGGGCTACCCTGTCCGCAGCGAATTATTTGGGCAAGATCGGCCAACCTGCGTCAGCCGCTTTGCGCTTGATCCAGCGCTGCCCATCGTGTTAGTCTATGGAGGAAGCCGCGGTGCACGGAGCATCAACCGGGCGATTGCAGCGCTCTTGCGAGCACTGCTCGAGCGGTGCCAACTGATCCATGTATGCGGGCGCGAAGGAGATGAAGTCTGGCTGAAAGAGGCTGCGGCGGCCTTGCCGCAAACCCTCCAGGCCCGCTATCGCCTCTACCCTTATCTCGAAGCAGAGACCGATGGCGCATCCCAACCATCAATGACCGCAGCCTTTGGTGCGGCTGACCTGAGCATCTGTCGGAGTGGCGCTTCGACCCTGGCTGAACTGCCCGCAGCAGCCCTGCCAGCCGTCCTTGTGCCGTATCCGTATGTGCATCAGGATGAGAATGCTGATTACCTGGTGGAACGTGGCGCGGCAGTCAAAGTGGCTGATGCAGCCTTGCTGGGGTCGCATCAACCAGAAGAGGGGCCGCTCTTTGCTGCGGTCACCCGACTGCTCGACAATCCACTTGAACGTCAACGTATGGCCGAGCAGAGTCGGGCCCTGGCCCGTCCAGATGCGGCACGCCACCTGGCTGAAGCAGTGCTCAGCCTGGCCGCAAGGAGTTGTAGCTGATGAATAACGCGACGGCTGCACACCCACTCTTGTTTGAAATGCCGCTGCTCCCTCTCGCGCAGGCGAGCTTTCAGGTCGATCTGGATAGTGCGCGGCTCCTGTTGATTTTGCTGGCCCTGGGGGGGTACTGGGGGTTTCAGCAGGGCTTTCGGAATATGATTACGATCACCCTGTGGACGATTATCGCCTATCTGACAACGGTGCAGGGTGGCAATATTGTGGTTGAAATTCTTAACCGCTTTTGGGTCAACGGGCCGCGACTCGCCGCTTTTGCGCTGGGACGTCCAGTAACTGAAGCTCCGGCGCTAGATGCCCTGATCACGACCGATTTTCAGGTTCCGCTCTTTTTTCGCATCGTGATGTTTACGGTGCTCGTCTTGCTGGGTTTTTTCTTTGATCGTGCGGCAACCTGGCGCGGGGCACCAAGAGAGCCGCTGGCCAAGCCACTCGGGTTCTTTGCCGGGGTGCTTGTGCTGCAACTGTGGACTAACGCGGCGGTTGTGTTCTGGGAAACCTTTCGTGAGCAGGGAGGGACGTTGGGTGGACCAGTGGCTCAGGTGCTCAATACGCTACCAAATGTCAGCAACTTTTTGACTTCGTTGATTGTCATCTTTTTCCTGGTTCTGATGGTGTTGATTGTCTTCAATTTCCCGAAGGTCTGGAAGGGTGATGCGGGCGGCGGCGGCGGCGGCGGCGGCGGGAAGAGATAGCATATGCATTATCATCTGGTAGGAATTGCGGGCACAGGCTTCAGTGCGCTTGCCAATCTATTGCTCGATCAAGGTCACACGGTGAGTGGCTCGGATCGTGTTGCCAATCGTCAGACAGCGGCACTGATCGAACGAGGCGCGACAATCTACCTGGGCCACAGCCCGGCGTATGTGCGAGGGGCCGATGCGCTTGTGGCAACCGCAGCCGTGACGGCTGACCATTGCGAGCTTGAAGCGGCGCGGGCAGCGGGCATGCCCGTGTTGAGCCGGGCTGACTTGTGGCGCGAGTGGTCGGCCCAACGGCGTGTGATCGCCATCGCCGGGACGCACGGCAAAACAACCACCAGTGCCATGGTCGCCGTAGCCCTCAGAGCTGCCGGGGTGCCTGCAGGGTATCTGATCGGGGCGGAAGTGCCTGAGCTTGGCGGCAATGCATTGTGGGGCGACCCTGCCACCCCTCTGGTGATCGAAGCGGATGAGTATGCCCAGGTATTTCTTGCGCTGAGCCCGGACGTGGCCGTGATCACAAATGTCGAATGGGATCACCCCGACTGTTACCCCGATGCCTCCGTCTATCATGAGACGTTTGCCCAGTTTGCGGCGGCGGTCGCCAAGCCGCAGCGCGTCATTCTCTGCGGTGATGATCAAGGGGCGATGAGCCTCGGGTTGCACGAAGCCGCACTGTATGGCATCGAAGAACGGCTCGCAACTGATCCAGTCTCGTGTCGCCTGGCCCCCTTTGATTGGACTGCAAGCGGGGTACAGACGAATAAAGGTGGGGGCGTCACGTTTGATCTCTGGCGCTACGACCGACGCCGGATGGCCCAGCGACGCCTCGGCACGCAGAACTTGCGTCTTTCGGGGCTGCATAATGTACGCAACGCCCTGGCTGCGCTGGCGGTCGTTGCGATGCTCGAGGGCGATCTGGCGGCAGCATCGGCTGCGCTCGCGAACTTTGGGGGAGCGCTACGCCGGTTTGAGCAGAAGGGTGAAGCCTGCGGTGTGCTGGTAATTGACGATTATGCCCATCATCCCACGGCTGTGCAAGCCACACTGTCAACGGCTCGCGCTGCCTATCCGGGGCGACGCCTGATCGCCTATCTTCAGCCGCACACCTTTAGCCGCACGACGGCGCTGAGCAATGTATGGACAACAGCATGTGCGGCAGCCGATATCGTCCTGGTGGGCGATGTCTATGCGGCACGTGAAGAAGGTGACGCGACCGCCGCGTCACAAGAACTGGTAGCACGTATGGCCGCAACCGGCCTTGATGTCCATCCGGTCGGTTCACTCGAACAGGCTCTCGACCACCTCGGTACGCTGGTACAGGCTGGCGATCTGGTTGTAACAATGGGTGCTGGTGATAGTTCGCTTCTCGGCGTACGCCTGCTCGAAAGGTTACGCTACCAGGAAGTTGATTAGGGGAAAATGGGAACCATGCAGGTACCGTCGGGCGTACGTGAAGCTGAACCAATGCAACGTCACACTTCGTGGCGTACGGGTGGAATTGCCCGTTTTTATGCCGAGCCAACTAGTATGCACGAGGCCCAGGCCCTCGCAGACTGGGCACGTGAGATGGAGATGCCGCTGATCTGGGTCGGACGCGGCACCAATCTGCTTGTCCGCGAGGCTGGCTTTCCCGGGTTGATCGCGGCCTATCGTGGTCAGGCCTGGGAGCTTGAAGAAAAGCAGGATGACGATCTCGTTCATCTGCGGATCGAGGCTGGGGCAACGATGACGAGCCTGGTACGCCGCGTTGCCGCGATGGGTCTGGCCGGGCTCGAATGGGCTGAAGGCTTACCGGGCACCGTGGGTGGAGCCGTGGTTGGCAATGCCGGGTGTTACGGCGGCGATATGGCCGGAAGTCTGGTCAGCGCGGAAGTGCTCGGCGAAGCGCTTGAGGTCTGGCCAGTTGAGCAGATGGGCTACGGCTACCGAACGAGTGTCTTGAAGCACGGCGAGGCGGCTGCCGCAGCGGCAAGGCTCACCCAGGACGAACAGAGTTCACGTGAGTGGTGGCCGCAGCCTCCACTGGTAGTGGCCGCAACGTTTCGCCTCTTACGAAGTGATCCGGCTTCACTGCACAGCCGCATGGCCGCCATCGCAATCCAGCGCAAGGCACGCACGCCAGCGGGCAGTTCGTGTGGCAGTGTCTTCAAAAACCCGCCTGGTGATAGTGCCGGTCGCCTGATTGAACAGGTCGGACTGAAAGGCTTTATGCTTGGGGGGGCCATTGTCAGCCCGCTGCACGCCAACTATATCATCAACACCGGCCAAGCAACCGCGACCGACATTCTCAACCTGATTCGCCATGTGCAACAAGAGGTTGAACAACAGACCGGGATCATGCTCGAACTGGAGGTACGGATCATATGAAGAAGCAACGAACGGTAGCCGTCCTCTTTGGCGGACAGAGTGGCGAGCATGAAGTGTCACTGGTCTCGGCCCATGCCGTGATGAAGGCGCTCGACCCAGAAAAATACGACGTGCTGCCAATTGGCATCCGCAAAGACGGACGCTGGCTCGCTGGGCCGGGGGCGCATGCGGCCCTCGTTGCCGAGGCCAACCCGATCATGCTGCCGACGAGCTTTATCAGCGCGTCAGAGAGCGACGTTACGCCAGGTCCGGTTGCGCACCTGACCTCGATGGTTCCGGATAGCGGGATGCCGAGTGTGGCGCGCCTCTTGCCACCAGGGATCGATGTGGTCTTTCCGGTCTTACACGGACCAAAAGGCGAAGACGGCACCATTCAGGGCTTGTTGGAACTGGCGGCCTTGCCGTATGTCGGTTGTGGCGTGGCCGCAAGTGCCGTCGGGATGGACAAAGCCCTAATGAAAGCCGCTTTTGCCGCCGCCGACTTGCCTTTGCTGCCCTGGTTACTGGTACGGCGGCGTGACTTCGACCGTGCGCCGAGCGAAGTCTGCGAGCGCATTGAAGCCGCGCTGGACTATCCAGTCTTTGTCAAACCAGCCAATATGGGCAGTAGTGTCGGGGTGAGCAAAGCAACGAACCGGGCAAGTCTACGAACGGCACTGGTCGAAGCAGGTCGCTATGACCAACGCATCGTGGTGGAACAAGGGATTGCCGCCCGCGAAATCGAGGTAAGCATCCTTGGCAATGAAGACCCGCTTGCCAGCACACCAGGTGAAATTGTCCCTTCAGGCGAGTGGTACGACTACGAGGCCAAATATATTGATGATGCGTCCAAAACGTATATTCCGGCCCCCATCGACCATGCCCAGACGGCGCGGGTTCAAGAACTGGCCATCAAAGCATTTCAGGCGATTGATGGTGCGGGGTTGGCGCGGGTCGACTTCTTGCTCGACAAGCAGAGCGGCGAATTATGGTTGAACGAAGTCAATACGATGCCAGGTTTTACCCCGATCAGTATGTACGCCAAAATGTGGTCGGCTGATGGGCTAGCGTATCCAACCTTGCTTGACCGGCTGATTGAACTGGCGTTAAGCCGGACAAAGGAGTAGCCTTTATGTCGCGAGAGATGGCAACCCGACGTCGTCGCCCCGCTCAACCGGTGCCAGGCCAGCAGGCTACACCGGGGCCGTGGCGTTCGTTACTCACCTGGGTAACGAGCGGGCGCATCGTGGGCCTGCTGCTCTTCGTGGCTGCGACCGCAGGGCTCGGGTATGTCTTTACCAATGCCAGGTTCAGCGTGCAGCAGATCAAGGTAGAAGGCTACCAAGCGCTTGACGCCGAAACGATTGTCGGACTGGCGGGTATTCGTGGGCATTCGATCTGGTTTGTTGACCAGCAGGGTGCGCTGGCCCGCCTCAAAGAGAATGCCTATATCGCCTCGGCCTCACTGACCATAGCATTCCCGGATCAAGCAACGATCCAGATCATCGAACGCCGCCCGGAAGTGCGCTGGCAAGCAGGAGGCATCCAGTATCTGGTTGATGCGAGTGGGAAAGTGCTTGATGCTGCGCAGGAACCGGCAGAAAACGACGTTCTTGTCATCATTGACACATCGCATGCCCAACTGAGTCCGAATGAACATCTCGATCTTGATGCCATTCAACTTGCCCAGGTGCTGGCCCTCCGGCTCCCGATTGAACTAGGCTTCACCCCGGCGCAGATCGGCTGGGATTATGGGTTGGGGGTGTATGTACGCACCACCATTGGCCAAACCATTGTGTTTGGGCCAAGCGAAGAGCTTGAGCGCAAACTAGCGATCCTGACGTTGCTCCTCAATGAACAGACCGAATTTACCTATCTTGATCTCCGTCCTGCAACACCATTTTACCAGTACCGCCCCGAGATGCTCCAAGCACCAGCAACGAGTGAACCAGAGCCATAGCACAAGTGAAAGCGTCAGTCCATCTGGAATCCTGAGCGCATGTGTGAAACGAAACGTTCGATTGGAAGGAAGCTACAACACCCTTTTTGCTGGTTGTTTGCGAGCCAACGAGCGAAAAGACAGAGGCATCTATGCAGCGAACCATTGTCGGAATTGATGTCGGCACAACCAAAGTCTGTACCATTGTGGCCCAGGTAGCCGATGGCGGGCGTCTGAATATTCTGGGTGTTGGCGTAATGCCCAGCAAGGGTCTCGACAAGGGTGTGGTGGTCAACATTGACGATGCCGTCAACGCAATCACGGCCAGTGTCGAGAAAGCCGAGCGTCTGAGTGGCTATCGGATTGGAACGGCTTTTGTCGGAGTCAGTGGGCGGCATATTTCATCCCTCAACAGCCGGGGCGTCGTAGCCGTGCAACGCCCCGATCATGAAATCACCCGCAACGATGTCGCACGGGCAGTTGAGTCAGCCCAGGCCGTCGCGATCCCGACTCAGCGCGAGATTATTCACGTTATTCCGCGGGCGTATGTGCTCGATGGGCACGAAGGCATTCGTGACCCGATTGGGATGAGTGGCTTCCGCCTTGAAGTCGAGACGCACATCGTTACCGGCGAAATGATGGCAATCCAAAATCTGATCAAGAGTGTGCAAAAAACCGGGGTTGAAATAGACGATCTCGTCTTACAACCACTGGCCTCGGGCGAAGCCGTGCTGACCGATGAAGACAAAGATCGCGGCGTCATGCTCGTTGACATTGGAGGAGGAACAACTGATGTTGCCATCTTTGTGCAGGGCGGGGTCTGGCATACCAGTGTCATCTCAGTTGGGGGCAACCATTTCACCAACGACCTAACCTATGTCTTGCACACGCCGCACAATACGGCTGAATACCTGAAGTTGCGCTATGGCAGTGCCATTGCCGGTGAACCGCCCGCAGCAGGTGATGAACAGGATCAGATCGAGATCGAGACCTTGACGGTCGGCGAGCAGCAGAAAATTAGCCGCCACTTGCTCAATCAGATTCTTCAGGCCCGAGCCGAGCAGGTGGTGGAGTTGATATATAACGAGATCCGGCGGAGCGGCTATGAAGGGATGTTGCCAGCGGGGATTGTCCTGACCGGGGGTGCCGCCCAACTGGGCCAATTTGATGAACTGATGCGCGAAATGCTGGGCATGCCCGTCCGCATCGGAACACCGACCGACCTCAGTGGGCTAGCCGACTCACTCGACAGCCCCTCATATGCCACCGGGGTGGGTCTGCTACGCTGGGGCGCACGTCATGGACTGGGGATGTTGGGTCCAACCCATCGCTCAGAAGAGCGGCAGGGATGGGGCAATGTCTACGAGCGCTTCAAGGGTTGGATGCGGGAATTTTTACCATAAAACATGCAATAACGGGGAGGGGAGCTATGGTTGATCGTAACAGTGGGGGCTTTAGCTACGAGGATTTTGCCCAGATCAAGGTCGTGGGCGTCGGTGGTGGTGGTTCGAATGCAATTGATCGGATGATTGCCGACGGCGTGCAGGGGGTTGAGTTCATGACGGTCAACACCGATGTCCAGGCGTTGATGCACTCGCTTGCCCCCGTGCGGATTCGGATTGGTGACAAATTGACCAGGGGCCTCGGTAGTGGTGGCAACCCGGTCATCGGGCAGAAAGCTGCGGAAGAGAACCAGGAAGATGTCTACGAGCAACTCAAAGGGGCCGATATGGTCTTTGTTGCCGCAGGCATGGGCGGCGGCACAGGGACGGGCGCATCGCCGATTATTGCGGGCATTGCCCACGATCTAGGGGCGCTGACCGTCGGGGTGGTGACGCGGCCGTTTACCTTTGAGGGCAACCACCGGCGGAAGATCGGTGAAGCGGGAATCGACCAGTTGCGTCCAGTGGTCGACACGTTGATTGTCATTCCCAACGACCGCCTGTTGCAGACCGCGAGCAAGAATACCACCTTTACGCAGGCGTTCCAGATGGCCGACAATGTGCTGCGCCAGGGTATTCAGGGCATCAGTGACTTGATCACCCAGCGCGGGTTGATCAACGTCGACTTTGCCGACGTCAAGACCATTATGGCGCAACAGGGTTCAGCGCTGATGGCAATGGGCTTTGGCAAAGGTGATAGCCGCATGATTGATGCCGTCAATATGGCGATTGCCAGCCCGCTGCTTGAAGTCAGCATTGATGGGGCCAAAGGTGTGCTCTTCAACGTCACCGGTGGCGAAGATCTGGGCATTCTCGAGGTCTACGAAGCCGCCGACATTGTCGCCAAGCAAGTTGATCCCGATGCCAATATCATTGTTGGTGCCGTCATCGATCCAGCCTACTCACCTGGCGAAGTGAAAGTCACGCTGATTGCAACCGGCTTTGATCTGAGCAAGCCCAACGTGCAGCGTACCCGTTCGTACCCTGGGGCCACAACAAATCCGAATGCGGCCCAACAGCAGCCACAGCAGCGCCCAACCCAGCCGGCCCCGGCCCAGCAGCAGCCACAACAGCCGCGGGTAGCCCCCAACTTCACGAATAGTGAAGACCTGGACATCCCGCCCTTTCTGCGCAACCGTAATCGCAACCGCTAAGCGCATCACTCCCTCCCCAGAGTGATGCGTGGGGTACTGCAAAGCACATGAACGTTAGGGCTGACGCCCTAACGTTCATATGCTTGTACTGACAAAAACGAGATTCGTAGTGGTGTGGGTATCATATTGACAAAAGTTTGAGTTGGGGATACAATTGCGCATCACACGATCATAGATAGTATTGTCTAAAAAACTGCTTTTCAAATTCTATTTCTATCTGTATCTATAACATTCTATCGCTGCTCAGCCTTGTTTGCTGGAGTTGTTCAATGAAGCCACGGCGCTGGTATAGTGGGACTGAAGTTCATCCAGATCCATTTTTCTCATGCTGTCATTGGGTTCTACCAGAAGTGTACTGGAAAGTGACTGCTCAGACGCAAACGCGACAAGGTTCGATGATCAAGCAACCTTCACGTGGGCGCCAAACCGTCAAGTTAGAACGGCGTATCGTCAAGAAACGAGGAGCGATACCGGCTCAGGCACGCCGTATCAATGCGGCCTGAATGATTATAAACAGGATTGCAGGTAGTTTTGGGTGGCTTCGCCACCCAAAACTACC
>NZ_LYXE01000010.1 GCF_002532075.1 Candidatus Chloroploca asiatica
GGATGCGGCCTCGCCCCGGTACGGGCACCCCTTGCGGGTGCCCCGCCCCGGTACGGGCACCCCTTGCGGGTGCCCCGTTGTATCCGATTTCGTATGATGCAATCGCACTGGAACCATTCCTTCGCTTGCGCAGAAATGGTAGACTAACACCATGTATCATCGTCCTTGACGCACCCGAATCATAGGAAAATCAAGATGCCCTTTCACGAAGTTGCGCCCAACATCTATCTTGTCGCCCTCCCTTTACCTTTTGCCCTCAACAGCGTCAACTGCTACCTCTTGCGTGATGAGGATGGCTGGACAATTCTCGACACGGGCTTGCATACACGGGCTGGCGAAGCAGCCTGGCGGGAAACGTTTGAAGCACTGAAGATCGAACCTGTCGCCATTCGCCAGATTGTCGTGACACACTATCACCCGGATCACTTTGGGATGGCCGGCTGGCTCCAAGAACTGACTGGGGCACCAGTCCTGATGGCCCCGCGTGAACGCGAACTGGCGCACCTCTCATGGGGCCTGCCCGTAGATCAACAGGATCCCATCATCCCCCTGTTACAGGCTCACGGCGTACCAATGAGCAACGTCGAACCCATCGAGGTCGCGCTGGCCCGCCTCCGTGCCGCAACGCAGCCAATGCCAACCATAACCCCCCTGGAACCAGGCAGCACGCTGATGATGGGCGGACGCGCATGCGAAGCGATCTACGCACCGGGGCACAGCGACAGCCAGTTGATCTTCTACGCCGCCGAGGAACGGCTGGTCTTCTGTGGTGATCAGGTACTCAACAAGATCACGCCACACATCGGCGTCTGGCCGACCAGTGAGCCAGATCCACTGGGGCGGTACCTGCGCTCACTCGATGACCTGATCAAGCTTGAGGTCGCCCTCGCCTTACCAGGCCACAAAACCCTGATCAACAACTGGCCCGAGCGCATCAGCGCCATTCAGTCCCACCACGACCTGCGGCTCGACGCTATGCGCAGCGCCGTCAGCAACACAACTGCCACCGCCTACGACGTCGTCGGACGGGTCTTCCCATACGACCGCTTTAGCCCACACGAACAGCGTTTTGCGCTTGCCGAAACCCTCGCCCACCTCGAATATCTCGTCGCCCAGAACGAACTGCACCGCGACCAGGGGATGCCAATTCGCTATCACGCCTAACAACGTAGGTCATGCGACACGAAAAACTGCCAGCTTTGCTGGCAGTTTTTCGTGTCGTACGGCGATAAAAGACAACGCTAGGGGTTCGCAACCGGCGCATCGCGGGTAGGCAAACCACGCTCAGCAATCAGTTCCATCGCCCGGTCAATCGGGATATGGACATTGCCTTCGAGTGTATAGCCATAGCTGCTCAGCAGGGTTTGATCAGGCCCAACATAATCACGGTAGCTAGGGCCAGAAATCGGATCCGCGCTCGGCACAAACGGCACGCGGCCCGCCAGCAGGACAGCAATACTCACAATGACAAAGACGGTCAACATCAGAGCCATCAAACGACCTGCCGAAGGCAACTGCGGCTCGTCCTGAACAGAAGGAGAAAAGCGGTAATTCATAACTAATGATGCCCTCCGGCGTGCAACGAGTCCATTTGAGGATCGTTGAGCGGCAGCAGCGCGGCCCGCTGCATATTCCAGGCCCAGATCGCCAGCCAGACCCCAAAGAGGCCAACCGGTGCGGCCAGGTTCACCCAGCTAATCTGCGTTACCTGTGCGTGGAACTCAGGCAAAATAACCCAGATCATATCAACGACACGCATAAATAAGATCACCAGCGCAATCTGCGCAAGACGGTTCAAGTTTCGCTTATTGCCACGGCTCAGCAGCGCAAGGAACGGCGCAAAGAACGAAAGCGCCATCAACAGCAACGAAACATAGACCCACCCGCCATCAATGCGTCGCGCATACCAGGGGGTAAATTCAGCGACATCGCCCGACCAGATAATCACAAACTGCCCAAAAGAGACATATGTCCAGAGGATTGTAAAGGCAAAGAGCAGTTTGCCCAGATCGTGGATCGGCTTGATCGGCACATGCTCTTCAAAGATGGCCGTATGGCGGATCTGGGTCAGGGCAAGAATGATAAAGGCAAGCGTCCCGAGCCCGGCATTGACCATATAATGCACACCATACATGGTCGAGTACCAGTGGGCATCGAGTGAAAGGCCAACATCCAGCGCAAAGAAGGTGACACTCATCACAAAAAGGGCGGTGCCAATGCCACTGAGTTTGCGCATCCGGTCAACCATCACCAGACTCTTGGCCCCACGATCCTGTTGAAGCGACCAAGTGCGCAATAACAGCGCCAGAACACTCCAGATCACAAAGTAGATAACCATCCGGGCTGCAAACCATGCTGGGCTGAGCCAGGGCACCTTATGGGCAACCAGCGGATCAAAATTCTCACCACCTGGCGTCACCACACTGGGGTCAGACCATTGGTAGATGAAAAGATCAAGATTCAAGAAGTTATAGACGGTCAGCACCACCGGCACGCTGAGGATAAAGAAGATTGGCAGTGCCAGCGCCCCAGCTTCAAGCATACGACGGCTCATAATACCCCAGGCCCCACCCGTCAGATGCTGGATCATCAAAAAGGCGAGACAGCCAAGCGGGAAGGCCATCACAAAATAGAAGCCGAAGATATAAGACTCGAGAAAAACTTGCGGATTGATGAAAAAGCCAAGCGCCAGCAAAGCCAAGCCAATCACCGCCGCGCCGATTCCAAACAACTGAAGCCGGTTCAACTGTGGAACCTGAGACCGAGAAAGTGTCGTCGTCGCCATACTCAACCTTTATTCTACGCTACAGAAGACCGGATACAGGCTACAGGAGGCGGAGGCAGGGTGATGGAGGCCGCATTGCGTTCTCCCTGACATCCACCCCTGCATACTGCCTCGTCAGTTACCGAGCGTGCTGCGCTGATCAGGCGGAACATCACTCAGCGTGGCATTCTGGCTCAACTGAAGTGCGCGGATATACGCGGCAATGGCCCAACGGTCTTCTGGCGCGATGCGTGAGGCATACGAGTACATTGACTGATAGCCACCAGCCGCAGGATCGCCACGATAGACCCCAACCGTAATGATGTTGTAGAAGTGGCCAATCGGCGCATCTCGCAGGCGTTGCTGATGGAAATTAGCCGGAACAATACCGCCCCGCTGGGCCACCATACTCTGGCCATAGCCAGCCACACCGTGGCACACCGAGCACCAGATATCATACTGTTCCTGGCCGCGTTCCAACAATTCACGCGAGACCGCAAAGGGCATCACATCACCCTCAACACCATCAATCAAACCGGTATAGAGATACTCATCCGTACGGGCCTGGCCATAAGCAACCGTCCCAGGCACCTGTGGACGAGCACTACGCCCATCCTCAAAAAAACTGGTCGGCTCATACGTACGCAGGCTTGGCTGCTGATACATATCCTGGTGACAAGCAGTCAACGCAAAAGCCAGGAGCACAAGCCAACCGTACCGAACAAAACGGGTCAGCATCAACGGACAACGGGAGCGTAGCGTCTGCATGGTGGCCCCCCTAGTGGGCAACTTCAGAAACCTGCAGCGGGCCAAGGCTGCGCAGGAACTGAGATGTCTGCGAACGGTCAAACAACGGGTCGGTCGCCTCAATGCACAGGAAGAAGGCATCCTGTGATGCCCGGTCAAACCGAGGTGCATTGAAGGCAGGATGATAGGGCATCGGCAGGCCATTCAGCACCACCATCGAAATAGCGGCGGTGAAGGCGGCAAAGAGGATACCCAACTCAAAGGTAATCGGTATCATTGATGGCCAGTTAGAAATATCGAGCGGACGGCCACCGATATTCAACGGATAATCAACAATATTCCCGATATACTGCAGGATAAACCCGGCGGCGGCCCCAGTAAGGCCAGCAATCAACACCAGGAGCGGTATACCAGTATTGCCGGGGGCAACTTCTTCGATAACCTCTTCGATCGGAAAGGGCGTATAGGCGTCCATTTTGCTATAACCTGCCGCCTTGGCCTTGTGCGTGGCCTCAATGAGCGCAGCAGGAGTCTGGAACTCTGCCATCACGCCGTAGATGTCGCTGCGATTCTGCATAATCTACTCTCGCTAGGATTACGTTCCTCAGGGGCAATACGTGCTCACCCCTGAGGACATCATGCCACTCAGTCAGCCGAAGCCGGCTTGCTTTCGCCGCCTGTATGTGAAGAATGCGACGTCCGATGGAGTCGTTCTTCCTCCTGGTACTGGAAAAGCCGCATCTCAAAGATATTAATCATCGGCATCACGCGAATGAAGAGGAAGAGCAAGGTAAAGAAGAGCCCAAAGGTACCCAGATAGAGTGACCAGTCCCAGAACGTTGGCACATACTGCCCCCACGATGAGGGAAGGAAATCACGCTCAAGCGAGATGACAATGATCACATACCGCTCAAGCCACATCCCGATACTGATAATGATCGAGATAACCAGCAGGGCAGGAATGCTCTGACGTACCCGTTTGAACCAGAGCGGCTGAATTGCCACGGCATTACAGAAGAGCAAGCCAAAGTAGGCCCAGGCACTCGGCCCATTCAGGCGGTTAAAGAGCAAATACTCTTCAAAGACGCTGCCCCCATAGAGTGCCGCCCAGACTTCCATAAAGTAGCCATAGACGACGATCATCCCCGTCGTCAGCATCACCTTCGCCATTACATCGAGGTGGCGCATCGTGATATAGCTCTCGAAGCCATAGATCTTGCGCACCGGGATCATCAGGAGCAGCACCATCGCAAACCCGGCAAAGACTGCACCGGCAACGAAGTAGGGCGGGAAGACGGTGACTTGCCAACCAGGCACCTGGGAAATGGCAAAGTCGAGTGAGATGATTGAGTGAACCGAGACCACCAACGGGGTTGAGAGCCCTGCCAGCAACAGCGAAGCCATCTCATAGCGATGCCAGTGGCGGGCCGACCCACGCCAACCGAGCGCCGCGAGGCCATAGGTGCGCTTGGCCCAGATATTGGTTGAACGATCGCGCAGCGTTGCAAAGTCAGGCAACAGACCAACCAGCCAGAAGACAAGCGACACACTGGCATAGGTCGAAATTGCAAAGACGTCCCAGTCGAGCGGACTACGGAAGTTGGGCCACATCCCGTGGGTATTGGGATAGGGGATCAACCAGTAGAAAAGCCACGGACGCCCAAGGTGCAGAATAGGATACATACCGGCACAGGCGACCGCAAAGAGCGTCATTGCTTCAGCAAAGCGGTTAATCGAGTTACGCCAGCCCTGGTTCAGCAACAACAAAATCGCTGAGATCAGCGTACCAGCGTGACCAATACCGATCCACCAGACGAAGTTGATGATATCCATACCCCAGGCGACCGGAACATTGATACCCCAGACACCAACGCCCCGGAAGAGCAACCAGGTCACGGACATCAAAAAGATCATCAAGAGGACAAAAGAGATGGAGAAACCAATCAACCACCCTTTCGGGGTCTTGAGCGGACTCACGAGCGGTACATCGCCGATCTTCTGGGTCATCGACGTATACGTCTCGCCAGGGAGGAGATAGGACTCCCCCGGATCGGGCGGCGGCGTGTTGCGAAGGGGTTGCGCCTGTGCCATGACTATCCTTAAACTAGGTCTGCTGGCCTGACACCGCCTGCCTTATGCAGTGCCATGCAAGAACAACGCGGCCAGGATCAGGTTCGATCCTGGAGGGTGGCCAGCGTGTGCGTCAGCCATACCCATATGGACGTGAAACGATCCAGACTGGGTCAGGGGACAAAGCCGGGGTTGGTCAGCCCCGGCCTAGCCGCTAGCCGGCATGCTCATCATCTTCATGTTCGAGAGCCGCATTTGGATTGCGCACCCGAGCAAGATAGGTCGTACGTGGGAAGGTATTCAATAAGCCCAGGAACTTGTAGTTATGCCCTTCAGCTTTCCATTTCGCGACACGGCTTCCGGGATCATTGATGTCACCGAAAACAATCGCCTGGGTGGGACACGCTGCTTCACACGCCGTTGCAATCGCCTCATCCTCAATCACATACTCCTGCTGACCGGCGGCGACCGCAGCTCGTTTGGCGGCCTGGCGAACTGCACTGATACGCTGGACACAATACGTACATTTCTCCATCACACCACGATTGCGAACCGTCACATCAGGATTGCGCATCAACTGGAAGCTAGCTGTGTTGAGGTCAGTGTATTGGAAGAAGTTGAAGCGGCGCACCTTGTAAGGACAGTTATTCGAGCAATACTTGGTGCCAACACAGCGATTATACACCATGTTGTTCAACCCTTCATAGTCATGAACGGTTGCCGCAACTGGGCAAACCACTTCACATGGGGCATGTTCGCACTGCACACAGCCCAGTGGTAACAAGAAGGTTGAGGGATTGTCAAGATCCGCCCCCGCAAAGTAGCGGTCAATCCGCAGCCAGTGCATCTCACGCCCCACGGCAACCTGATCCTTGCCAACGACCGGGATATTATTCTCGGCCTGGCATGCCGCAATACAGGCATTGCAGCCGATACAGGCATTGAGGTTGATGGTCATCCCCCAGGCATTGCGGCCTGTGTAATCGACCCCCGGCTGGAGGCCAATATAGCCTTCGGTGCCAGGGCCGGGCGTATCTTTGCCATAGTGGTGCTGATAGACCTCCTTGGCAATATACTTGGGATCTTCTTTGAAACGCTCGAAGACACCAACCCGGTAAATATCGCGCTCCATCATCGTCCAGTGGTTCTGGGTCGAGACAAGCTGGTACTTGCGCCCACTATTGACCGCCTGCGCCCCGGTACCAAACCAGAGGGCATCACTGGTACGCAGCGGATAGACATTGACGCCCACGCCATCGCCGACACGCCCAGCGGCCGTACGCCCATAGCCAAGCGTGACCGTAATCGAGTCTTCCGCGTGACCAGGCGTAATCCAGAGGGGCATCTGCATCGTGCCACCGCGATACTCAATGGTGACAACCGTACCATTCGCCGACGTGAGTCGTTCGAGCGCATTGGAACGTTCGAGCTCATCGCTCTTATGCAAGTCATCAACACTGAAGGGCAGACCGAGCAAGCGGATGGCAGTGCTCGCATTCATCAGCGCTGCGTTATCCCAGACCAGTTTATTCAATGGGCGGGGCAATTCCATCAACCAGCCATTATTGGCATAGCTACCGTCCCAGATGGAAGGATCGGGGCGGAAAACGACCTCGAGACCTTCAGCGACGGCAGGCAACGGGATCGCACCGAGTTGAAGCGCAGGCGTCACCGTTGGTGCAGCGCTGCCATTAATCACCCCATTGGCAAGCGAAGTCTGCCAGAAGGCCTCAAAACTACCATTCGCAAGCTCACTGGTTTGCCAGTAGGCACGCACAAGATCGTAGGCACTGGCCTCGGGCTGCCGCAAGAGCACAGCCATCACCTGATGGACGGTCTTACCGCCATAGAGTGGCTCGATCAACGGCTGGATCAGCGAGACTGTACCATCAAAGGCACGGGCATCGCTCCAGGTTTCAAGGGTATGCGTCGCAGGAACATGCCACGTCGCAAGGTTCGCGGTCTCATTGACAAAGAGGCCATGATGCACCGTGAGGGGCACCTGTTGCATCGCCTCAGCGAAGCGCAGATCACCGGGGGCATCATAAGCAGGATTGCCACCGAAGATAAAGAGCGCCTCAACAAGGCCAGCATTCACCTCATTGATCAGGTTCGCGAGTTCACCGACCTGGCGGGTCGGGCGGGCCTCAACCGGCTCGGTATAGACCACGGTCTGACCAGCATTGCCGAGGGCCGCATTGATCGCGTGGGCGAGGGCATGCACCTGAGGCGACTGCTGATCACCGGCGATCACCAGACTGGAACCACGCTGCGCCTGGAGATCGGCCACGACAGCATCAACAAACGCCGTTGCTTCGGGCGAGAGCGCCGGGGCCGAGCCCGTTCCAAGCCGAGCGAGGATCGCCGCAGCGACACCGGCAACCTCACTTGCCTTGAGGGGCAAGCGATGATCGGCGGTCGCACCAGTGGTTGACGGTGAAGCCTCAACCACATAGAGCCGGTTCATCGTGGTACTCGCTTTGGTGACCCGGCGAGCATCTACAAAAGCCCGGGCATAGGACAGGAAACCGGGGCCAGGCGCCAGGAAATCGGCATCAAGGGCGACAACCACATTTGCCTGCGCAAAGTTGTAGCGCGTAGAGACATACTCACCAAAAGCGAGCAACGCCCCTTCATAGACATTATCACGATTAATTGGCTCGTACTGATACCAGCGCGCACGCGGAAAAGCGGCCTGGAAAGCCGCAAGTTGGGCTGCAAGCGTTGGTGAGGTTACAGTTGGAGTCAACAGACGCAAACCGGCACCCTGGGTAGCCCCCTGCGCTGCCAAGCTATTATTGACGGTAGCTACAAAATCGTCCCAACTGCTCGACGCACCGGCATTGAGTACCGTCTGCGAGCGGTCGGGGTCATACATCGTCAAAATCTCGGCCTGAGTAAAGATATCGGTGGCCCCGAGGCTCGCTGGATGCAGGGGATTGCCCTCAATCTTGGTTGGGCGACCATCGTTCGAACGGACGAGCACACCCGACGCATACCCGTTGAGGGTTACGGCTGTCGCGAAAAACTGCGGAATCCCCGGAACACGTCCTTCAGGCTGTTGCACAAAAGGTGCAAGCTGTTCAGGACGCATGTAGGTACACCCTGTCACCCCAGCGAGGGCGAGGGACGCACCCATTAACTTCAGGAACGTACGACGTGTCACCGGATCTGGCATCTCAGACGCTCCACGAGGGAACTCACGCTCAACCAATTCGCGAAATTCAGGGGTATCAGCGAGTTGATCGAGCGAGCGCCAGAACTGCTTGCCGTTTGACGAGCGAAGTTGCTCGCGGATGGCTTCGAGGTCAGAATTCGGGGTGGTGCTTGTCATTGCCACTGTCGCTTTACTTCTGGGTAGTTTATCGCTCGGCGAGGGGAAGGTACCAGCACCTTCCGAACGAGGAACTACATTGTCTGAGCTACGGCCTACGTTTCACCACAATGCTCACGGAAGTTGAACCATAGCATTCAACCTGAGGCTCTTGTGCAACCTTCACAGTTCCCAACAAGAAGGCATCCCAGAGGCAGAGGGGATGCCAAGGTGATTCAGAATTACCGATGGCACACCCAACAGTTCGTCAACTGATCGGGATGCATCACACCATACTCAGCGACAAGTTGCAGCCCAAGTGCCGTTTGATTGGCAGGCTGGACATATTCCATGTTGTAAACTTCGTCGCGAGGGCGGAGATACTCTTCCGGATTACGGTGGCAGTTGAGACACCAACCCATGTAGAAGGCCTGAGTCTGCCAGACCACGGGCATTTCATTGACCTGACCATGGCATGTCGAGCAACCCACACCCTTATTGACGTGAATCGCATGGTTGAAATAGACAAAATCAGGCACCTTATGTACCGTCTCCCAGAGGATGGGCAGACCCGTTTCATAGCTCTCAACCACGGGTGCGATATTGGGGCTGTAGGTCAAAATCTGCGAGTGACAGGTCATACAGGTCTCAGTGGCCGGGATGTTGGCAAAATAGGATTGATTGACCGAGACATGGCAGTAACGGCAATCAATGCCCAGATTATCAGCATGGATTTGGTGGCTAAAGGCCACTGGCTGCTCGACAGCAACATTAATCTGTCGAAAATAGTTGGAGCGGAAATAGACGGCGGTAATCAGGGCGATTTCGGCGATCAGCAGGAGGCTGGCAAAAATGCTCAGCCGGGCCAGTAGATTGGCGTTACGGGGAAAAATCTGTCCCATGCCTCATAACCTTCTAGGGGACCCCTGTGCAGGAAAGAGCTTTTCCTTATTATAGCGCTCTTTGCTTTTGTGTCAACCAAACGGCTTGCAACATCTCTCATCAATAAGCAGAGTTATGTGAAGATAACGCCACAAATGATGTGTTCTGCATTACAGTACAACGATCTTGTGATTTACATATAATGCATTACGCTGCATTCCAGGTGGTCTCAAAGAGGAAACGTTACGCTATTCCTGAAGGAAAAAAAGTCCCGGCACACGAGTTGCACGTCACGTCAGATAGTGTCATGATACACAATACTGACGTGAGTTACAGAGAAATGGAGATTGTATGCACTTGCTGGCTGGCGTAATCTATCCTTTCCGAGCACTCCAACTTATCAATCAGACGCGTCGCCTCTGGGGGTATATCGTGATCCCGATGCTAGTCAATCTAGTGGTGGGAGCGTTGCTCTACCTGGGGTTATTTGTGGTCTTGATGCAACAACTTCAGGCCCGGCTTGACCAGAGCACCGTGTTGAGCGGGGTTGTGCTGGCGATCCTCGGCGTCGTGCTGGCTGTCGGGTTGGCCATCGTCATTGGTTTTTTGCTGGTGCGTTTTGGAGTGGTGCTGGGTGCCCCCTGGTATAGCCAACTTTCAGAAGAATTAGAGCGCATGATCCTTGGGGATCGGCCGCGCCTCGAGAAACCTAGGGCCACCGAGATGGTCTATGATGTCTGGCGTGCGCTGCTTTTTGAAGGCAAGAAGTTGTTGCTTTTAGTGGTGGGGTGGCTTTGTACGGTGCCCCTGTTGCTCATTCCGGGGCTAGGGGGGGGGCTCTTTGCCACGCTATGGTTGGGCCTGGGGAGCGTGCTTTCATGCCTTGATTTTTTTGATGGGCCCCAGGAACGGCGGCGCTTCAGCTTTCGCCAAAAGCTCGGTACCGTTCGTGCGACGATGCCCGCCAGCCTGAGTTTCGGGGTCGTTGCCTTTGTGCTCGTCTCGATCCCACTGGTCAATCTCTTCGCGATCCCGCTCTGTGTGGTGGCAGGCAACCTCTTTGTCCTTGAGCAGATGCCAGAGAGGTTCCCCAAGACAGCAGCTAAGCCTGAGGCATAAGCACCACGTATGGCGAACTTTTGGCGAGTTTTCCTAGGCGATAAATCTGTTTCATGTTTTTTTACATGCATTATTAAATAACAACAAAGTGTAAGGAGACCTTTTTTCATCTTCCCCTGAAAGGACGCTATGATGAGAAGGCCATGCTGGCGAAGCATCCCTGCCATTGGGACGCCTGAGACCCTTCGCTGCGCTCAGGGTGACAACATAGCGGGAAGCTTCGTTGACACACTATAGATAGATAAAGGGGAAGAATGATGTCTACCATGAAATGGATGCGGCAACTTGGCTTGATCCTTGCGCTGAGCCTGTTGCTTTCAGGCGGGATGAGTCTGCTGGCTGCGCCTCCTGGCGGCACCGTGCAGGAGGAGTTTGATTGTGCAACGGTCACCGACGTTTCACAGGAAGAGTGTGAAGGGCTGGTTGCTTTCTACCAGGCAACTGATGGCCCCAACTGGACGAATAATACCAACTGGCTGACGACCACCGAAGCCTGTACCT
The DNA here is from genome assembly GCF_002532075.1 of Candidatus Chloroploca asiatica. GTDB lineage: Bacteria > Chloroflexota > Chloroflexia > Chloroflexales > Chloroflexaceae > Chloroploca > Chloroploca asiatica. The sequence goes on from NZ_LYXE01000010.1 coordinate 11,397, forward strand.
GGCACGGGATCTGGTGCGTACCCGGTGAGAATTATGTGAGTCAAATAAGCCTGTCGAATAACAGACTGAAGGGCGCGATCCCGCCTGAGTTCAGTCAACTCAGTAAGCTCAATTATCTCTTTTTATCGAATAATCAGATCACCGGGTTGCCCGAGAATCTTGGTAATCTGATCCAACTCGCACAGCTCATGATATCGCGCAACCAATTGACAACCTTGCCTGAAAGCATCGGTCAGTTGAATCGCATGACCTTTCTGTGGGTCGACAACAACCAGTTGACCAGTGTGCCTGCCTCGATCGGCACCCTCAGCCAACTCGACTGGATGGATCTCTCGGGGAATCGGTTGACCAGTTTGCCGGCAACCCTGGGCTCATTGAGCGAATTGCGGGGTCTCTATCTGAATAACAATGAACTGGCAAGCCTGCCTACCGAGCTCGGTAACCTGGACAACCTCGACACGCTGCATCTGCACAATAACCCCCTGACCGGGGAAGTGCCAGCGTTTTTGACCGGGCTGACCAAACTAGGGGAGAGCGGCATCTTCTATTTTGAGGCCCCGTTGACCTTTTACAATACAGGTTGGTGCGAACCAGCGAGTGGGCCAGTCGCTGATTGGCTTGCGGATGTTGAGATCTATGAAGGAACCGGGCTTGTCTGTGGAGCTGATGCGGGCGGCATCAGTGGGCAGGTGACGACGGAAGAGAGCAGCGCCGCCGGGCGGGGCTTCTTGGGGCTCGCGGCTGACCTTGGGGCAACAGCGCGTCCCCTGGCCGGGATAGAAGTGCATCTCTATCGAGCGCTGGGGGGTGAAGACCCACACGGACACGGCGAAATGCAGTGGTTGCTCGTTGGTCAGACCGCGAGCGATGCAGCCGGCAACTATCAGTTCGGCGGCCTCGGTCGGGGGATTGACTATCGGGTGCAGTTTGTTGACCCAACGCACTATTATGTCCCGCAGTACTACGATAATAAGGTAGCGGCTGAATTTTCGACCCCGGTCACGGTGACGCTGGGGAGCGTACGTCCTGGCATTGATGCGGTGATGTACACCCCGCGCCCGCCAGCGGCAACCGTCGAAGTGGGAAGTGGCACCGTTGATTTCCGGCCAGATGGCACCGTCAGCATTCGGCAGACACGCGGCAATGTGACGGCCATTACCACCACCGTGACGATTACCTGTCCTGGCGGCGTAGAGCCTGGCGATGTGCGGTTGATCCTGTCGCCGCCTGATAGCAGTTACCCCATGGAGAAGATTGATACTGACGTCTATCAGGGCGTCGTTCCTGCCGATGATGTTGGCAGCGGAACGCTGACTGTAGCCTACACGTGTAACGGCAATGATGGGACGCTACCGATTGGTCAGATCGTGCTTTATGATCCAAGTGGGATCGTGAGTGACGCCGAGACAGGCGCACCAGTTGTAGGCGCACGCGTGACTCTCTTCCATGTCCCGGGCTGGATGCCGCGCACCGGACCAACGGACACCCGTCCGAATACGTGTGAATCACACCTTTCGAAGGCGGCTGACGCCCCGTGGAGTCAACCTGCACCGACGGATCTGGGCACGATTGTAAACCCGGAACTGACCCCGGTTGCCCCTGAGCTCTCGTTCCAGCATACTGATGCAACGGGTTATTACGGGTGGGATGTGTCGGAGGGTTGCTGGTATGTACGAGTCGAGGCGACTGGTTACACCACACTGGTAAGCCCGGTGGTTGGAGTACCGCCAGAAGTGACGGATCTTGATCTGGTCTTGAGTCGTGCGCAGCGAGTCTTTGTGCCGTTCCTTGCGCGATAGGGGTATGGTCGGGGCACGGCGGCGCCGTGCCCCAACGGGTTTTCGCAAGTTACAACGATTTTTATTTACATAATAGTGTTGTAACCGTTGGTTGCAACACTGTTTCTTTTTTGTGAACCAGGTGCGGTACCATGAGGGAGACTGCGTTGGGGTGGGCCCAGCGCCAGAAATGATCGTCTGAAACCAGTATCACATGCATGCCAATCCCAGGGGTCAAACGGCACTTCAAGCGTAGCGAAACATGCTAGGGTAATGTAGGTCTTGAACGGGGGCGACATGCAACGTGGTGCAAAGGAGACACCACGATGGCTATGCGTTGTATCCCCCGTTTTGTGTTGAGTCTGCTCTGTGTGGGTATCTTGGTTGCCCTGAGCAGTAGCCCAGTGGCGGCCAGCGTTACCGGCGAGACAAGAGCACGTGAGAGCACAGCCCATACGCCGGTTACATATCCGCCTACCGCCGTTGATGTCAGCGGCACGATCAACAGCAATACCACCTGGACGCTCGCGAATAGCCCATATCGGGTCACTAGCAATGTCACCGTGGCTGCGGGCGTCACGCTGACGATTGAGTCGGGGGTGGTCGTTCAGTTCGCCCAGAATATGGGGCTCTGGGTAGAGGGCACACTGAACGCCGTTGGGACGGCGGTGAACCCGATCACCTTCACGGGCACGACGGAGGCGGCGGGCTGGTGGCGGGGCCTCTATGTGCAGAATGCGGGATCCGCCACGCTGCAGTATGCCACCATCGCCTATGGCGGCTACTGGGATAGTATGGGCCTGGACAAGAAGGGCTCTGGGAGCCTCGACCTCCAGCACAGTACCATCCGCAACATCGCGGGTGACGGTCTGCGCATCACCGAAGGCGCGAGCAGCTTTACCTCGGCCAACAACACCTTCCGCAACAATAGTCGGCATGGCGTCAATCTGGGCATCAATGTCTCGTTTGCTGATGACACCTCGACCTTTGCCGACAACGGCATTGATGTCTATCTCAACTTTGGCACGATCACCCTGCCCGTCACCTGGAACCTCGATCCGGCCTATTCCTTCTATGCCAGCGGCAGTGTGACCGTCGGGGCGACCGGCGAGCTCACGATCCTGCCCGACACCGTGGTCAAGTTCGCGCAACACTCCGGCCTCTCGGTGGACGGCAGTCTGCGCGCCGAGGGCACCGCCGGAGCGCCGATCTTCTTCACCGACTGGCGTGATGATACCGTTGGCGGGGATGCCAACAACAATGGTGATGCGAATGCCCCCGCGCCAAACTGGTGGCGCGGCCTCTATGTGCGGAATGCGGGGACGGCAACCCTGACCCATGCCACCATCGCCTATGGCGGCTACTGGGATAGTATAGGCCTGGTCAAGAGTGGCACTGGCACCCTCGCCCTCCAGCAGAGTACCATTCGCCAGATTGCTGGTGATGGCCTGCGCGTGGCGGGGAACACGGGGGCCGTCACCCTCAATCAGACGACCCTGGTGAGCAATACCACCGGTATGCGCCTGTCGAATGCGGGCAACATCAGCGGCCAGACCAACACCTTTGACGGGAACAGCACCTACGGCCTGCTGCAGGATGTTAATGACACCTTCATCTATACCGGCAATACC
>NZ_LYXE01000011.1 GCF_002532075.1 Candidatus Chloroploca asiatica
GCAACGCCCGCTGCGGGCACAAGGTCAGCCGTGAGGACGCGGACATCGCGGGTACCCCCAGTGACGATCGCAGCGACGCGCTGGGTCGCCTGGGGTGAGCGGCAACACGGACAGATAGGCTGGCGAGACATACAATACCTCGTTCTATTCTGAGAGGCGGAAAAGCTACCGCTATCGTGTAGAACAATTGTACGCTATGTGTCAAGAGGCTGGGGCAAAACTGTAGCACACAGGAGATGACACGATGATGGTTCCAAACGCAATAGTCGCGATCGGTGGAACACTGGTTGGGGTAGTCGTGTGAGACCGATACACATTAGGGACTACGCAGTGGCATCAGGACGCGCCCCGTCACCAAGGCGCTTCGTCATTTCGGCCTGACCGCCGTTGCTGCTTGGGTATAAACTTGCCAGCCTTCGCGAAAGGGTGTACATGGAGCTTTACCACAAACCCTTGTGCATCCCACGCGAAAGGCTGGCAAGCGTGTATCATACCATCTTCGCTCCCCTGACGCGGCGGCAACACCGTCGTATTGTGCGCCTGCTGGCGCTGGCCCTGCTGCCCCTCCTGCTCGTGACAAGCACCGGGTACGGAGCCGAACGGCTCCCCGTGACGGTCGCCGTGGCGCGCTCGGTGCGCCGGATCCGCTGCCGCCGCCGCCATTTCCATCCCGTCGCCCCGACGCTCCGCGGCGCCGGGGCGGTGCTCCGCCGCACCCTGCCCCCGGTACTCTGCCAAACGAGCCTGCTGCTCCTGCTTCTCCTTGGCACGCGCCCCCCCACCGCCCTGCTCGGGCTGGCCAGCCTGCCGCTCGTGCGCTGGCTGCTCACGCTCACGGTGCTCGTCTGGCCGCAGTGGGCCCAGCGCCCGAGCGGCCGCTGGCTCCGTCAGACCCTGGCCGACCTCCACCTGGCCATGCTGCTTGCCCTCGGTGGGCTCCTGCTCGGCCAACTGCTTGGCCTGACCGGTGGTGCCCTGCTCGGGACTGCCGCGACGTCTCGCCCGCCCAAACCGAAGGCCAGCGGACGGGTCCTCGATGACGGCACCTACGAGGTCATCCTCGGCGACCAGTTCGCCATCCGCCACAGGCCCGTCGATGAGTTCGACCGGCGCATGTTCCTGCTCTTTCTGCGCGACATCCATCTTGTGGCGCATCCCGGGCAACGACCGTTCCTCTGCCAGACGTGGCTGGCGGGCTGGTTCGACACGCTCCAGGAGTTGCTCAGTCGGTGGGAGGACTATCACGAGGCGGGCGATTGGCAACGCCTGATGAGTCGCCGTGATGGTCCCCTCCTGCCTCGTGCGCAGCAGCAGGCCATTGTCCAGTGCTGGGCGCGCCACCTCTGGTGGTCCGTCGCCGAGGTGCAGGCCGCTGCGCAGGCTCAGGGCCTGCGCCTGAGCGAGCACGCCATCACCCAGCTTGGCCAGGAGAGTGGGCTGCTCGCTGCCCGACGCGTGCTGCGCGAGCGCTTCCAGCTGGGCCCCGAACTGCTGCGCCCGAAGGACGGCTGGTTGGTCACGCATGTTAAATGTCAACTAGATTTGCCGCCTGGTGTCAACTAGATTTGCCGGTTCCCGCTCCCTTCCCTCGTGACCTGCG
>NZ_LYXE01000012.1 GCF_002532075.1 Candidatus Chloroploca asiatica
CAAGGGGTGCCCCTACAGGGCCGGGGGGCGGGCCCGGTGTAGGGGCACCCCTTGCGGGTGCCCGTGCGGGTGCCCTGGTGGGGTGCATACACGGAAGATGCAATCGCCCTAATGACGCAGATGACACAGATTATGACTTCCCCATCTGCGTCATCTGCGTCATCTGCGGACAATAAACCTCGCCCCACGACCGAACCCATCAGGCGGTTGTGTTGACGCAACGGCGCAACGGTATCGCTGGAGCTGCATCAAACCTCTGCGCCTTCGCGCCTTTGCGTCAAAACAAACCAGCCTTTTTACCATACCAAGGGGAAGATGACCCTATACGGCGCGTCCTCTGGTGCGATGGTGATTGGCAGCCGGGTCACTGGCGCAAGTGGGTCGTTGCTCTGGATGAGGATGGTGCCTCGGAAGGCCCACGGCGAGAAGAATGGCGAGACCCATCGCAACACGATCGGTAGTTCTACCGCTTCCCCTGGGGCGATCTCGCCTTGCTGATCACTCCACTCTACCCAGGTGCTTGTGGTTGGCTGCCTCCGTAGTTCAATGGTTAGCCCCTCGTTCAAGTGCAGGTCGCTCCGACAACCCAGGCTCTGGTAGGCCTGGTTGCTCGCTTGAAGCCCGTAGCTCGCTGAGAGCTCTGGGGCCAGGGGGCTAAGCGTTTTGTAGTGCATGCTGATGCGTCCGTCACGCATCAGTAAGACCTGGAAGCTCAGTCGTTGCGTTGGTTCACCACTGATCGGTATGTCTTCCCAACTGACTAGGAAGCCTTCGGCCAAGCTGGCGTAGCTGATCCGCGCCCCAGGTTGGCTCGGGTCAAGGTTGACCCGCAAGGGCACAATTGCGGCACTAGTCGTTTCGGCTAGCGGGAAACAGCCTGGGATAAAGAAGCCGCTATTCGGTGGCGAGCCGAGGATCAGGAGGCCGTTTGAGGCGATGGTTAGTGTGTCGTAGGAGCGGTGATAGAAGAAAAAGGGAAAGCCGAGCGGAAGCGCTTCGCTGAAGGCGTCATTGCCTAGCGCCACCGTGACTGCATCTGCCGGCGGGACGATCCATCTCCGCGCGATCTCCGGCGTTTCGTCACTCCGCCAGACGCCATATGCTTCATCGAGGATCTGCGCGGTGTAGCGCAAGGGTTGTGGCCCGGTGTTGCTGATGGGCAGTGTGGCCGTCAGCGTTGCGGCAAAGTCGAGCACTACTGGCTCACGGGTGCGGTCAACCGTGAGTTGTGGCTGATCCGGTTGCAACACGATGGTGCGTACCACTTCTTCGCCGGCGCTCAGGCTGACCGTGATGACCTGGGTCACATGGTCGCGGGCGCTGGTGGTGAGCGTGACGGTGGGTTGACTCGTTGGTAGGATAAATTGGTACGCCCCACGCGTGTCGGTGGTCGTCGTTGGCCCATCTCCGACGCTCACGGTCGCCTCCAGCGGGGCACCAGTGCCGCCTCGCGTGACGGTGCCGCGCAGGGTCGCATGGCTCGCGTCGCTCGGGACAATGAGCGTCACCGGGATGACCAGCGGTGCTTGACTCAGATCGGCGGTGTGCAGCAGAAGCTGCGCGGTGTGGCGACCAGGCGCAGCAACTTTGCGCGCATCAACCGTCACGCCAAGCTCAACCTTCGCGCCGGGTGCCAGCGTCACGGTCTGCGTTGGGGCAATGCTGAGCCAGGGGATGTCAACGCTTACCTCGGCGACGGCACGGTACGCGTCGAGGCGGCCATACCCGTAGATGCTATTTGGTGCCTCGTTGGGGCGACAGGTGGCGTGCAGGTCGCCAAGAAAACGGGTGTCGCCGGTACGCGGTGCCGCCGTCGCGGTCAATGCGGCATAGGTTGCCTCGTAGTCACCGATCAACCGAGGCTGCGCCGACCAGAGCAGCGCCACCGCGCCGGCGACGATCGGCGTCGCCATTGAGGTGCCACTCAGCGAGCCGTAGATGCGCTGATCGGCGACGGTCGAGATGATATTAAGCCCGGGGGCGGTCAGGTCGGGTTTGATGCGCCCGTCGGCAGTTGGCCCGATGCTGCTAAAGGTCGCCAACAGATCTTGGCGATCGGTCGCCCCAACCGCCGTTACTTCGGCAAAGCTGGCCGGGGCCTGGATCGTGCCGCACCCCGACAGGCTGCCCGTATTGCCGGCGGCAAAGACCGGATAGATGCCCGCCGCACGCCATGCAACAACATAGCCCGTATACCAGTCAGCCGTTGTCCCTGCAACCCACGAGTTATTGATGATGTGCGGGCGAAGATCGGGGCGGGCGTTGAGCCCGTTTGCATCAGTGGGGGCCAACAGCCACTGGGCGGCCTGGATCAAGGCGAGTTCGTTGCATTCACGCGCCGAGCAGGCGCGCACGGCGATCCAGCGCGACGCGGGGGCGACGCCCACCGCTGGTTGGGCTTCCTGATCGCCGAGGCCCACCATCAGGCCCATTGTATGGGTGCCGTGATTGCCCGCATCAGCAGGTGATGGCGAACTTCCAAACAGATCAAGCCAGTTGTAGGCATGGGTCTGCCCCTCAGCGCTTGTGCCACGATACTGGTTCACGAGCGCGGGATGTTCCAGCCGTACGCCACTATCAATGCTGGCAACCGTAATGCCGCTGCCGCGTACCCCAAAATCGTCCCAGGTGCGGCTCGCCTCGACCTGGCGGACATGCCAGCAGACGTTCGCGTCATCGGCAGCACAGTTGGCTGGCGCGGTCTGGGCCAGTTCATGCGGCGCAACGCGCCCCAGACTGGCAACGCGCAGGGCGCGTAGTTCGGCTACCTCGGCGCGACTCGCCAGCGCCGCGACGTCGGCGGCATCGCCGGTGACTGCCAGCGCATTCACAATCCAGAGCGACGTATACGGCAGGCCACGTGCAGCGAGCCAGCCACGCAGCGCACGCTGACTCGCGTCGGCGTGGTTTTGCAGGATCGTCGCCACATACGCGCCGCGGCTTGCCCAATCACGCAACGCATACGCCGACGCGAGATCGGCCTGGTCGTCGAGAAAGACCAGAAACTGCGCCTTGCCCTCGGGATCATTCGCCTGATCGGTGGCAATCCCAGGATCAATGACCGGGCCGCGCGCCGCCGCCGCAACGCCGCGATCCTCTGACGGCAACGGCACCCGACGGAGCCGCGGGGCAACCTCGGGCACCGCGGCAAGCTCGGCGCGGGCCTCAAAGATGCGTAGATCAAGCGGTTCCGGCGCCTCATTCTCAACCCGCAGCCGCAGTTCAGCCTCTTCGCCGAGGGCAACGGTTGCTTCGAGGGTCGCGGGTGACACCCGCACGGGCGACGCAGCGAGTTGCGCAGCAACTGGTGGTTGGGCTACGGGCAGCGCCACAAGCAGCAACGTTACCAGGATCAACCAGGCCAGAACGCGGTGGAACGAAGCGATCACAGGCGTTACAGATATTTCTCGCTACGCAGTACCTGGGCATCGACCGCATAGACAATCACGGCATAATCGGTAAAATAGTGCTCGGCAAGATGGGCCATAATGCGCTCGGCCACCTCATCGCTCACAAGCATCTCGATGCGGACATTCTGGCCTCCCATATCAATGGTCGGCATCCCGCGGGTGCCCTCACCACGGGCCTGGGCTATCGTATAGCCCTTGGCCCCGAGGTGATGCATTTCACGAACCAGGCGATCTTCGAGAATCGACTCGGCAATCACCGTGACCAGTTTCAAGGTTGTTGTGCGCATCATCTCCTCCTAGTCGCCTCGGGTAAACTCACAGATCGTGGCGGCATGCCCAAGCACAATCACACGGTGACGCGGCCCTGGGCGCAAGCGCCGGGCGGCGCTATTACGGGCCGTTTCGAGTAACCGATAATCACCAGTCAACACAACCACCCGCCCGCCGGGGCGGACAACGCGAACCAGTTCAGCAAGCACTTCACGGTAAAGCCCGGGCAACTTGGCTTCTTCACTCACCTGCTTGCCAAAGGGCAGATTGACGGCCACCTTATCGACACTCGCATCATCAAGCGGCAACTTGCGGGCGTCCCACCGACTCACATAGATCTCGCCGCGCACACCGTGCAGATTCTCCTGCATCGCCCGCAACGCCTCGCCGCTGATATCGCCGCCGTGGATCTCGGCAAATTTCCCAGCGGCGGCCCGTTCCACCAGAATGGTACCGGCACCAGCCATCGGATCAAGAAAGACATCGTCAACCTCGGGGTCGGTGAGCCCAACCATTGCTGCGGCCAGTGCCGGGCGAAGGCTCGCGGGCAAATGGTAGGTCTTGCTGCGCTGGCGCATGCTCGCATCCGAGAGGCGCAACGTACAGAACAACTCGTGTTCGACGAGCGTTGCCCAGATCTCGAGATCGGCATCATCTTCGACCAACGTCCAGCGCCCGGGCCACCCATCCTTCACCGCATCGGCAACGGCACGGCCAACATCACGGCGCATAAATTTCTGCGTGCCCACCGTCCGCGCAATCACCCGGAAGCTCACCCCTTGCGGGCGGAAGCCGCTGGCGCGGCGCCAGAGCTTGACCGCCGCCTCGGCGGTGTCACTATGGTAGACAGCAGCATGGATCTGCCGCAACCCACGGGCATCGGGGGCTACCTTGAAGCCGCGCGCTGCGACGACAAAGGCATCTTCGCTGGTACGCAACGTGAGCAACGGGCGCGGGCCACCACGATGATCAAAGAGCACCAGGTCATTGCGACCTGGCACGGCACGCATACCAACCAGTTTTGGCGGTTGACCGTCGTCGCCCCCAAGGCGACGTTGGGCTTCGAGCCAGGCTAACTCACCGAGCCCTGGCAAAGTCTGTAATGCATACAACATAAAAAGTTTGACACGTTCCTACATGTGCTTGATATAGCTTACCAGCACATCATACAGATCGACCAGTCCCTCAACTGACACCCACTCCTCATCAGAATGGAGCCCGGCCCCGACTGGCCCAACACAGACTGCTGGGATACCGGCACTCGTATAGTAACGAGCATCGGTCGAGAAATGCTCACGATAAAAGCGGGGCGGCGCACCAGCCCGCTGCTGCAACAGATCGGCCAGGCGGCTCACCTCGTGATGTTCGGGGTCAGTGCGCAACACCGGGGCCGACTCGTTGACGACCACCCTGGCGGTCGGGAAATGGGTTTGCAGCGTGGCGAGCAGCGCTGCGGGCGTATCTTCGGGCACATAGCGAATATCAAAGGTCACTTTCAGCGAGCCAGGTACCTGATTGCGCGAGCCAGCCCCGGCCTGGATCGTCGTCGGTGTGATCGTTGTCCGCCAGGTATCTGGTGCAGGGACAGGATACTGCAACGCCAGGGATTGCAAGCCCTGGTGGAAAGCGAGGATCGGGTTCTCCCCGTCCCAGGGGCGTGACCCGTGCGACGGACGCCCCGGCAGGCTCAGTTCCACCCACATGGCACCCTTATGCTCAAAGAGAATTCCCATATCAGTGGGCTCCAGGCAGAGCATAAAACCACAGCGCCACCCTTCGGCCAGCAGGCGTCCGGTGCCGTGGGTGCCGCCGATCTCTTCGTCACACACAAACTGAAAGCCGACATCGGGGCGTTCAGGCCAGGCCGCCAGTTCGCGGATCAGGCGCAGCATCACCGCGCAACTGCCCTTCATATCCTGACTACCACGCCCATAAATCCGCCCATCGCGCACCTCGGGCACAAACTGCTCGGGGTTGGCGACCACCACATCCAGATGGCCGTTGAGCATCAACGCCGGTGTGCGAGTCTGACGCAGCGTGACCACCAGGGCTGGCTTGTCGTGGGCCTCACTCCGCTCAATGACAAGGCCGGGCACATCAGCGAGGTACGCAGCCGCATACTCAATCGCCGCACGCAACTGATCAACCCGATTCTCCGTTGTCTCAAAGCGAACCAGATCGCACGTCAGCGCAACCAGATCTTCATGCAGCGCAGTACTCATCACCAGACTCCTCATAACACAGGCTATCCCAACGGTTTTCGTAGTATACCATGGGCCATCCTGTGCTACAATCAAGAGAAGACCGACATGTATCACCGCTCTTTCAGCACTGGAGACTTAAGATGACGATCCAGGTCGAGATCAATGATGAGATGATGGAAGCAAAGCCGGGTGAGTTGTTGCTCAGTGTTGCCCGACGCAATGCCGCCCATATCGGTTTTTACTGTGACGGCTATGGCCTCTGCACGATGTGCGAGTGCCGTATTCTCAGTGGTGCCGACCAACTCAATCCACCTACCGAGGCCGAACATACCTGGTTGCCGCCCGAGCGGATGGCGGAAGGCTACCGGCTTGGCTGCCAGACGTCGCTCCGCGGGGTTGGCCCGGTCAAGGTGTTGACCCGCGCCGAAGAGTTGCGTCGCCAGTTTGGGGCTGTGCTTCGCCCACCGGCAGGCACAACCACGACCGATAACCTCGGCCCCTTTGCCTCAAACGTCGCGATGGTCAACTGGGAACATATTGGCACCTTCCCCTTTAATCTGTTTCGTACCCTGCGCCGCATCGGGCCGGTGAAATTCCTGCTGCCTGTACGCGACCTCAATCTTTTTGTCAACGACACCGTCCGCATTACACAGCGTATGATCGAAGACGCCAGCAAGCCAATTCCTGCGCCTCCGAAGCCAGCCGTCACGCCTGAGCTTGATACGCAGCGACCGCTGGTCAAACAGACCCAGTCGGGCGGCACGCCCCAGGTATAAGGCGACGCCTTTGCCCCCCACCCCAACCCCTCCCCCACAAGGGGGGAGGGGCTTTTTCGTGCAACGCCTCCCGGCCTCCTGGGCGGAGCGCAACACCTCCCCGCCTCCTGGGCGGAGCGCAACACCTCCCCGCCTCCTGGGCGGAGCGCAACGCCTTCGTTGTCATTCCGAACGAAGCCGTAGGCGCAGTGAGGAATCTGCACTGCATCGGCATGGAAGACCCCTCACGTTCGTTCGGGGTGACAAGGGCGTTCGGGGTGACAAGGGCGTTCGGGGTGACAAGGGCGTTCGGGGTGACAAGGGCGGGCCTGGGCAACACCCTGTTCGTTCCCAAACCACTTATTCGTGCCCGAGCACATTGACGCGTCGGTGGACACGGGTGTAGTAGCGGATCTGGCGGGGCAGGTTGGGATCAATCGGCGTGCTGGCAACGGTCGTGTGGATCGTCATGGTTGCGCGCGCGATGCACTCGAGAACGGCTTCGGGCCGCGCACCTTCGGCGCGGAGTTGGCGGAGCTCGCTTTCCCAGGGCACACTGCACGTCCCACGGGCGACAATGCCGACAACGTCGGGCAGCAGTTTACTGTGACGGAGCCAGTTCAGCCCGAGGCAGAAGGCGGTAGCCTGACATGGCAGATGCTCGACCGTCAATAAGAGCAATTCGGCTTCGCGGGCAACCGCGAAGATCAGCAGCACCCGGTCTTGTTCACTCAGGTCTTCCGCTGTCTTGAGCGGTGTATGCAGCAATTCAGCAATGGCCTGCGCAAGCGGGCGGGCCAGCGTGTCAACGGCAAGGATCGCCGTAAATTGCCACCGTGAACTCGAAGCAAGTGCGTTCAGGCGTTGCAGGGTCGTTGCAACATCGACATACGTGAAGTGAAAATCGTGATGTTCGTGAACATGCAACCCATCGTCAGCCGCCGAGCCAAGATAGATGACGCCTTCACGGGCGTAGAGTTGATCTTTGACCGTGTTGAGGTTGCGAAACTCGCGGTGACGCTCGACCGTATTAATATTTTCGATCACCTCCGCCTGAGCAAAGGGCGTCCCCGCCAGCAAGAGCGACCGCCCCAGTGCCGCAACGGCTTCGTCGTAGCGTCGCAAGCCAAGCAGGCAACGCCCCAAGAGGTTGTGAACCTCCCAGTCTTCGGGGTAGTTGGTCAGCGGTAGCTGGAGATGCGAAAGCGCCTCGGTATACTCGTTGCGACTCAGGTAGATCAAGGCCAGTTCAAAGTGGGTCGCGGCATCCTCGGGGGCCTGCCGGAGGCAACTTGCAAAAGCCTCCAGCGCATCTTCGTACCGCTCGAGCTCAACCAGCACATAGCCCAGGTTGAAATAGGCGAGAAAATCGCCGTCAAGGCTCGCCACCGTGTGAAACGCATCGGCGGCTTTGGCAAGCAGACCGCTGCGCTGATAATAGAAACCTAGCGCATTATGCGCCTCGCGCAAATGTGGGTTGATCGCAATGGCCTGACGATACTGTTCAACCGCTTCGTTTATGCGGTTGGCACGTTCGAGCGCCAGGCCACGCTGCAAATACCTGACCCCATCCGCTCGGTTGCGCTCGTCCTCCACTGCCTTCCCCTTCCCGCTCGCTTTTGAGGTATCATAACATGGCGGAAAACGCATTGCAATGAAAGACTATCCTCATCTTTCGCTGAAAAGAAGCCAGCTACGCTGACTTCTTTTCAGCGAAGGAGTTGGCTTTACGGCCACAGGCGCGACGTTTTTGCCCCTTTAACGGAAGGGCGGCGAACTCAAGACACCGCCACCGCCTTTGTTCCAGGCTTTGTTGGGGCCGCGATCCAGGTCAAACGGTGTATCTGGCCCAAGGTTACGGTTGTAGATCTCTTCGTAGTTGCCAACTTCGCGAATAATATTGAGTGCAAAATCGTTGGTCAGGCCCAGGTTGACCCCAATATTGCCCGAACGCCCAAGCAGGCGCTGGATATCGGGGTTGGAGGAATTCAGTGCCTGACTCAGGTTGCGCGAGGTGACATCGAGTTCTTCGGCGTAGATCGTCCCAAAGATGGCCCAACTCACAATATCACGCCACTGGCTGTCATGCTCGATGACCACCGGTGCGAGCGGCTCACGCGAGATCTGTTCGGCCAGAATCGTATGTGCCGATGGGTTGCTGAGGGTCACGCGCCGTCCGACAAGTTGCGAGGTGTCGCTGGTGATGGCATCGCACTCTTCATTATCATAGGCGGCAAAGGCTTCGTCGGTTGTCGCTTTAATGATCGGAATATAGGGCAAACCCCTGGCCGCCATCTGGTCACGCAGATTGAGGGTGCTGGTCGTATTGTCAATCACGCAGATTGATTTGCCAAAGAGCCCGGCTACGTCAACGACGGGTTGGCCATTGGTTGTCGTCAGGCCCTCGCGGATCATAAAGCGCTGACCATCATGGAAGATGATCGGCCCAAAATCGAGTCGGATCAAGCCTAACTGGTCGTCTTGTAACCCCGTATCACGCAGCGCCGTCCAGGTCGTGTTGCGGATCAAGACGTCAACGTCACCGTTGACCACGGCCCGAAAGCGTGCCGAAACATTCAACGGGATAAATTCGACGGCAGTTGCATCACCAAAAACTGCTGCCGCAATGACGCGGCAAAAGTCGGCATCAAAGCCACGATAGTTGCCTGTTTGATTCGGGTCGGGCGAGGCAAAGCCCGGCAAGTCTTCATTCACGCCACAGATGAGCCGCCCGCGTGCGAGTACTTGCTCGAGCAGGCGCGGTGCGCTGACCGAGGGCACCTCGGGCGTTGCCCCCATGGGTATCTCGGTCGGCACCGCAGTCGGCGGCACCTCGGCAACGGCCTCGGTCGCATCGAGGCGGGGCGTCGGCGTCACAATGATCGCCGGCGGCGCGGTTGCGCCAGGCTCATCAAAAGGTAGCGTACACGCACTCAACAGAATAAGCATGATGATCAAAAGGCTTGCGCTGAGGCTACGCGGCATAGTCGTAACTCCTCGGTTGTGCAGGGCACGCTCTACATGATTGCTGTGCTTCATCTTACCATCCCCGTTTGCCTGCTGCAAGGGCGTGTTTTGCGGTGGGGGCAGGGCCGCGGGGCGGCGCAGGGCACGGCGTCGCCGTGCCCGTACGGGGGCGCGGCGGCGATTGCTGCCGGTATTGGCCGTTCTCTTTTTTGACCGCAGTACAATGCGGGTATGCTGCGTGGTATACTTTTGGCTATTGCCCGGTTCGCTGTCGCCGAGCCCCTGAAGCCCCACGGAGTTGCTATGGCCGCCCTTGCTCCTGATTTGCTGTCTCATCTGGCGGACGCTGATGCGCTGCGAGCTCTGTTTGCGGCCCTTGGTTATAGTCCTCAAGCGCAGATTAGCTATTCGGCGCGTACGCTTGATTGGCCTGCGAATGTTGCTGTCGATCTGCGCGGGCGCGCCTTTGAATTGCTGGCCGATACCGATGATGGCTTTTTTCAGGTGCTGTTGCTTGCGCCCCACGACAATTCCTCCGCTGGGCTCTCCCAGGCGCTGATGCAGCGCCTCTTTGCGAGCCTCGAACAGCGCGGCAATGAGGCCATCCTGATCGTGCCTGCGTCCGATTGGGGGACGCTTGAGTTGGTGCTGCTGGCCGATCTGCGCCCTTTTGATGAGCGCCAGGGGGCGCCCTCTTTCCTTGGGTTTAGCTTCGATCCGCGTGCGATCCGTCCGCATCAGCTCAGCGCCCTTGAGTTGCTTGCGGTTGGTGACGTGGGGCCGGGCGAAGCGGCGGCAACGGTTGCCCGCGCCTTTCGCCGTGCTCAGCAAGAGTGCTTCTTTCGTAGTGTGAATTTCTTCAGTACCTACTACCTTGAGCAGCGGATCGCTGGCGACCCGGCGATGGAGGTGGGTCAAACCTGGCACGCTTTGCGGGCGCAGATGCCTGCTTTGCGCGCCGACTTGAAGGTCGCTGATGCCCGCGCTTGCCTCGCGGCCCTCGGTTGGACGATCGCCCCCGGTCGCCCCGAGCGCTTGCTGGTGGGCGATCAGGCGCTCGCGCTGGTCGCCATTCTGCCGCCCGAGCACCCGCTTGACCAGGCGCTCTCGGCGCAGAGCTACCCGCAGCTTGAGTTGATCGCGGCCCTAGAGCAGGAGCGCCAGGCTGGTGGGTTGGCCTGGGCGATCTTGACCAACGGACGCACGTGGCGGCTCTATAGCCACCTTACCGCTAGCATCAGCGGGGCCTTCTATGAGGTGGAGTTGGGCGACTTGCTGAGCTATGGCAGCGATGAGGATCTGCGCTACTTTGCCGGTTTCTTTGGCGCAGCCGGGCTGGGGAGCCAGTTTGTCGGGGCGGTCTTTGCGTCGTCGCAGACCCTTGCCCGCGAGGTGGGCGAGAATCTGAAGCAGGTGGTCTTTCAAGAGGTTTTTCAGTTGCTGGCGAATGCGATCGCCGATGACCTCAAGCGCACTGGCGAGTACGATGGCAGCGAGGAGCAGCGGCGGCTGATCTTTCGTACGACGCTGATTCTGCTCTATCGCATCCTGTTTGTGCTCTATGCCGAGAGTATGCGGCTGTTGCCGACGATGCACGCACGCTACTATGCGCACAGTCTGACCTTCCTGCTGAGCGATATCGCTTTGCAGCCCTTTACGGCCACGTACCTGCGCAAACCGCTGACGCCGACCGCGTATTGGGCCTGGGAGCGCCTGCGCGAGTTGTTTGGTGCGATCAGCGCCGGTCGGCCTGCGTGGGGCGTGCCCAGGTATAATGGTGGCCTCTTTAGCGAGGGGGCCGCGCCTGACGGCGGGGTGCCCCATGAGCACAAAACGCCGCATCGCTTGCTCGCCCGCGTGCGCCTGGGCGCAATGGATCTCTGCAAGGCGCTTGACTTGCTTGGGCGCGACCCGTTGGCCCGTGCGGCGACGTCGCAAGATGCGGTGCGCCGCATGATCGACTATGCCGGCCTCGATGTGCGGCGTCTTGGCAGCATTTACGAAGGCTTGCTCGAGTTCCAACTGGCCGAAAATGCCGCCGGCGACCTCGAGCTACGGCATACGCGGGCTGATCGCAAGGCCAGTGGCAGCTACTACACGCCCGATTATATCGTGGCCTATATTGTTGAACAGGCCGTCGGCCCGGTGCTTGACGAGCGGGCCAAGCAGTTCGCTGCGCTGATGGAACGCCTGCCCGCCGCCCGCCGCGAACTCGAACGGACGACCCGCGCCGAGGGCAATGAACGGGTCAGCGTCGCTACGGCGAAGGCCACCAGCGACGCCGCGCGCAAGGCCGTCGCCGACCTGGAACACGCCGCCATTGAGAGCCTGCTCGATCTGAAGATCCTTGACCCGGCGATGGGCAGCGGCCATTTCCTGGTTTCGGCGGTCAACTTTGTCACCGACCGACTGATCGTCATCCTCAATCGCCACCGCGAAGGCAACCCCATCCTGGCCCGTCTCGACGGCATCCGCCAGCAGATCCAGGCGAGCCTGCGCGAGCAGGGGGTGGACGAACTGATCGCCGACGAGCAACTAAACAATGTGAACCTGCTGCGGCGGCTTGTGATGAAGCGCTGCGTCTTTGGGGTTGATCTGAACGACATGGCGGTCGAATTGGCCCGGCTGAGCCTCTGGCTCAACTCGTTCACCGTCGGCGCGCCGCTGAACTTCCTCGACCACCACCTCAAGTGGGGCAACTCGCTGATTGGTGCCCGCGTGCAGGCGGTGCAGGCGGCGATGGAGGGCAAGGATGTCGGCGTGGGCACGCAACTCGATATGTTCACCAGTGGCAGCGCCTTTGCCGAGATGCTCAACCTGGCCGGCTTCATCGAAGAACTGGTCGAAATCGCCGACGCCAACGCCCAACAGGTCGAACAGAGCGCGACGCTCTATGCCGCCTACGAGCAGAGCGTCGTACCGGTCAAGCGCCTGCTCGATCTCTGGGTGAGCCAGAGCTTTGGCAGCAAAGAAGCCAGCCAACTGATCCGGCTCTACAGCGGCGGGCGCAGCGAAGTCGTCGATCTGATCGACGCGCTCATGGGCCGGCGCACACTCGACCCGGCCAGCCAACGCGCCGTTGACAACGCCCGCACATTATTTCAGCGCCACCGCTTTCTGCACTGGGACCTCGACTTCCCCGAGGTCTTCATTGACCTGCGCAACAAAACCTGGAAACCCGCCGAGCAGATGGGGTTTGATGCGGTCGTGGGGAATCCGCCGTACTTTTCAATAAACAATCTCTCACAAGAAGAAATAGTTTACCTTAAGACATGCTCAAGTGTATTCGCAGGAAATAGTGATGTTTTGTACTATTTTATTGAACTTGTAAATCAACTTCCTAAGTCAAGAGGATTGCTTTCATATATAGTAGCTCGTTATTTTCAAGAGTCAAAATATTCTAATAAGCTTCGATTGTTTATTTTGACGAAAGCTAGAATTCGAGAAATCGTTGATTTTGCCAATTATCAAGTATTTGGCGCGGATGTCAATGTACTTGCGTCTATTATTATGATGGAAAGAAGGAATTTTGTATCACCAGAAGATAGCATCAATAGAAATGAAAATGAAACGATGATTTCCAGGCTTATTAATGATAAAGCCGGAGAAAATCAGGTTGGTATGGCTCTTAAGCAGCGAGATTTATCATTATTTGAGATTTTTAGTAGCCAGTTGCCTGTTAGTGAACTGCCATGGAACTTTTCTAAATTAGATTTTGTTGCGATCTTTGATAAAATGCGAAAATCATCTATTCCATTAGGCGATATGACGACTATAGTGCAGTCTATGCAATCCGGTTTGAACGAAGTTCTCTCTCCAAAGCGCGAAACAGCGATGGCTTATCAAATTGAACCGGAATTAATACATGAAATTGCAAAGTCTGGAAGTATTTTGCGCTACGAGTTTGAGGAATTGGATCGCGTAACCTTATGGACACAAGGTGTTGATTTAGATAATTACCCAAACACTAAAAAGTATTTACTGCCACACAAAAATAAACTTGCTGCGAGATTTGATATTATTGCAAGAGGTTCTTCTTGGTGGGAAATTAGTACTCCCAGAGGAGTTGATTTGTTTTTTAGTGAATATCCAAGAATTCTCGTGCCATTTATTGCAACTGGAAATAAATTTTGCGTAGATGACAAGAAAAGAATCAATGATGGTGGTGATATTCGAGCTGTATTTTTTGACACTCGATCCGGATTACACTCAGAATATACTGTCTGTGCAATTTTAAACTCGAGACTACTTAATTTTTATCACCTACGTAATACAAAATTAAAGCGAGGGGGGTACTACGAGTATTTTGAGGGTCAACTTGCAAACCTCCCCATCCGCCGCATCACCTTCACCACACCCGAGCCCGAACGCACCGCGCTGCTACGCGACGCAACGATGCTCTACGAGCGCGGCTTAGCGATGTCGGCGACACCGGAAACGTGGCGCGCCTGGCGCGAGCAGTGGGCAGCGCTGTGGGCCTGGGTCGAGGCCCGGTTGCCCCAACTGGCCGACGGCACGCCCGACACCGCCAACGAGCAGAGCGACGCCGTTCACGACCTGCTCGCCTTTTTAGCCGAGCGGATGATCGCGCTGCACAAGCAGAAGCAGGCCGACGCAGCGGCCTTTACCGACTGGCTAGCGCAGGAGACCGGCAGCGCCATCGAAGACTGGACGCTCAAGACAATCGTGCAATCCTTCTGGGCGCAACCCTGGGACGAGATCGAGCGCGCCGTGCAGAAGAATCGCGGGCGCTTATTGCAGACCACCGGGCTCCGCGGCAAGCAAGCCGACGCAGCCTTGCAGCCACTGCTGCGGGCCGCGCAAGGGCGCTGGGCCGGCGCAGTGGAGACACTGGCCCCGACGCTAGCGGCGATCACAGCGACCGACCGGCTGATCGACCTGCTCGTCTACCGCTTGTATGGCCTAACGGATGAGGAGATTGAGCTGGTGGAGGGGGGGTAGGTTCAGGGCTACGCTGAAAATGGGGGAACCACGTTCCTTTCACGTATAGAGTTTTTGAGACATTTCGAGCCATGTGTAAAGGGTTTTGCAGGCGGGTCGGCCTTCTGGTACGA
>NZ_LYXE01000013.1 GCF_002532075.1 Candidatus Chloroploca asiatica
GCCGTGCGCGCGACCGCCGCTTCCGTGGGGGCCGCACTTGCCCTGATCGGTGTCCCTACCACTTTGACGTAGCCCTATAGCGAAGGGCCATGGCGGTTGCATCTTCTGGATTGCGCTCAGGCACGGAATGCGGCATGATACGGCCATACGAATCCGCATGGTGCTTGGAGGTTTCGCATGTCCCCATCACGAGAGCTTGCCCTGGCGTCCTCTTTCGCAACCGTCGACGACCCACGGATCGAGCGCACCAAGGCGCACAACCTGCTCGATAGCATCATCATCACCATGTGTGCGGTGTTCTGCGGCGCCGACGATTGGGTCGGGGTGGCGGAGTTTGGCACCAGCAAAGAGGCATGGCTGAAGGACATGCTGGAACTTCCCAATGGCATTCCTTCCCACGATACGTTTGGGCGGGTGTTTGCGCGCATCGACCCGGATCAGTTTCAGCAGCGCGTTCTGCCGTGGATCCAGGCGATTCAAACGATGCACACCGATCGGACGGGCAATGCGCCCCAGAATATGGGCGTGGTACGGCACATCGCGCTCAATCGCTTGCGCCAGGAGCCAAGCAAGGGCAGCGTCAAGACCAAACTCAGTGCGACCAGGTTGGTTTTGATCATCTGCGTTCGTCTCATCACAACTCCACCCGCACGGGCGGGTGCGCCGCCCGGCTCCATGCGGCGGCACCGGGCCATCCAGGACGATGCACATCCACCGACCCGGCGCGGCCCAATGGCATCGGGGAGCAATGGCAGTCGGTAGGGTATCCGTTGCGGCGAGGCTTCGCCTCTGACCACGAAGACATCTCTACCCCCGCCATGACCCCAAATTGCCTCATCTTTGACTCTTTTTGACTCATTGACACATGTGTGCAATAACGGTACGATAGGCTTATCCTCTGGGGATGCGGCGCTGGGCGCACTGAGGGAACCCGCCAGGGGGCCAGCATGACCGCTTCAGCGTCAGCTACCGGCCCATCAGCATCTTGACAAGGAAGGAAGGTCAGGGTAGCATGGTGGCACGGTAAACATGGAGGATCTATGGCCGGGAATGACCGGGCCAACGAAGGACGTCAGGCGGGGGTACCCGCCCGCATTTCCGAAACAACGCATCGTGAGCTACGCTATGTGGCTGCGGTCTGGTCGCTCAGCGCGAAGGACGGCGCGCCGACGACGATTCGGAGTCTGATTGATCTGGCCTGGGAGACGTTGAAGCAGCAACGCCCAGAGGTGGTTGAGTTGCTGAAACGGGTCGATTCAGCTGAGGCTGATTGACGAAATCCACGGATTCTGCGAACCCACCAGTCGTGCGCATCTGCCCTTCCTTCCGCGACCGATGGGCCTCATGAGGGAGATGATTGATGGACGTGCTGCCCCGTTGTGGTTGGCAGGGTCTGCGCAAACGGATCCTGTACCCGTCCCGCTTCCTAGGTTGGAAGGATGTCCGTTGGACGTTCCCATGTGAAGAAGGTGTCGTTCGGGTGGCCTGCCGATGCAGACCACCGCAGTGCTGCCACCTCGTCGGAGGTGGTCAATGAAGCTGACGCATCGTCCGCGCATCACGGCGCATGTGTGCCACGTTCCCGGCG
>NZ_LYXE01000014.1 GCF_002532075.1 Candidatus Chloroploca asiatica
GCCGTGCGCGCGACCGCCGCTTCCGTGGGGGCCGCACTTGCCCTGATCGGTGTCCCTACCACTTTGACGTAGCCCTACGGTAACGCAGCGTCACCCCAGCATAATGCTCAACCAGCGTGCGCCGGTCGCCGTACTGGCGCGGATAGACCCGCGGCCGATCGACGACCTCGCCTTCAAGCTGCACCCAAGCCATATCGGGCACATCATCGCCGACCTCCTGCACGCCCAGCACATCAATGCGGATATCCCAGGTACGGCGTCCCGCATCGTAGGCATCGCGCTGGAACCGCTGATCGTAGTACTCCTCCATGCCCAACGGACCAAGGATCGCGATGCGCTGCCCATCCACAAGCAAGTGCTCGGCCCGCGCACGCACCGCATCACTCATCGTAATCGGCAAGCGATAGCTGGCCCGTGCTGCCCCCTGCGCATCGCCCACGACCTCATGGATACTCAACTCATAGCGATACTCGGCAGCGCCGAGCTCGGTAAAGATTCGGCGGCCCTCGCCGCGTCCCGTCGTAACCACCCGCACCGTTCCGACAATCACGGTCAAATTCTTGCTACGCGGTCGCCCCTCTGGATCAGGTGTTCCACTGGGCGCACGATCGCCATGCAGCGCCGTCTCAAGCATCAGCGCGACACCATCGGGCAGCACCAGACCGTGGCCTGGGCGCACCGGCAGCGTGCCCGTCTCTACGGGCGCAGGGGGTGGCGCAGCATCAAGCGGCAGATCCGCCGAACGCGGTGGTAGAACGGGCGTGACATCCCAATCTTCGGCCAGCAAACCCTGGTGAGCACCATTGATGAGCATCGTGACAGTTCTCCTGGAACAACGCAGCGCGATGAAGGAAGCGCTGCGACGCGAATAAACCTGGAGGTATCATCCGTGATGTGGGAGAAGCGGGCATCGGTAAGAGGTAATGATTGGAGGTTGTCGCGCCCTTTGCGCAGGTGCTGGAGCACCAGATCTTCGACGTTCCCAACCGCCAGTGCTCTGGCGCTGTACCAATGATGGAGCACTGCCCTATAATAACGGTACCGAATGGGCAACATCGTTTGGGTCATGGCTCACAACGTAGCGACGAGCCATGCCACCGCACCGTCACCCATGATCGAGGCGTGCGCTCGACGACAGTGGCACATGTGCCACGTGGGAAGGGGGAGTCACATGTGGGGCTATGTGATGTTAGGCGAGGAGGGAGCGCGGCATGGATGTTCTGATTGGCCTTGCACGCGGCAAAGGAGCAGCCAATCATGAAGAACCCGTCCGCGCCTCGCTTGGGCCACGTCGGGATCTGGCTAGCGACCGTGCTCGGCATTGCGGCGATGGCAGGTGGACTGATGCAGCTCTGGCTACCGCACCAGCAGTTGCACACCGAGCAGCTCCGCCTTGGCACACTTCCGGTCAGGATGGTCACCGATCCGCGCACGGACGCCGACGCGCCCGCAGTGCTCATCGCCCACGGCTTTGCGGCCTCACACCAGATCATGCTGCCCTTTGCCGTAACCCTGGCCCACGCCGGGTATCGAGTCTATCTGCTCGATTTCCCCGGCCATGGCCAGAATCCAACGCCACTGCGCGGCGACATGACCGATAGGGAGGGGCGTCACCGCCAGTTGCGCACCGCGCTCGATGAGGTGATGGCCCTGGCGCGCACACGTGGTGCCACGGAGATCGGTCTGCTTGGTCACTCGATGGGCAGTGAGGTCGTCGTGCGCTATGCCCAGGAGCATCCGGGCATCACTGCCGTTGTCGGGGTCTCACTCGTCTACGGCGAGATTTCCGCGACGAGCCCGCCGAACCTCCTGGTGATTACCGGTGCGCTTGAACCCGGGCTGCACCCGCTGGCCCAGCACGTCGCCGATACGGCTGCGGGCGGCTCCGGCACACGTGATACCACCTACGGCAACTTTGTGGACGGCACGGCGCGACGGGTCGTCTTTGCCCCCGGTGTTGAACACATCGGTGTGCTTTTCAGTCCCATCAGTATGGCTCGTGCGTTGGCATGGTTTCAGCAGGCCATGCCTGTCGCGTCACCTACACCTGAGCCATATCTTGACAACCGCGCACCCTGGCTCGGGATGACCTTACTCGGCGCGAGCCTCCTGTTCCTGCCACTTGCCCAGATCATCGCCCGTCTCCGCCCGGCCCCGTGCCGGGACGCCCGTCCGGCCCTGCGTCACTGGTGGTGGGGCACCGCACTCGTTCCGGCCCTGATCGCCCCGATCGCGGTGCGCCTCTTCCCGACTGGGGACTGGTTGCCGATCCTGGTGGGTGGGCCGCTGGCGCTGCATTTTGCCGTGTACGGGCTCACGACCTTGATCGGCGTGGGGGTCCTCGTCCGACGATCACAGCAGCCGTCCACCGTTTCGGGCTCTGCCGCACTGCCTGTGCTCCTGCAACCGGATCGACGATGGCGCGACCTGCTGGTGATCAGCGCTGCCGCCCTGCTGATCATCGGGTACGTCTTGCTGAGCTTTGGCCTCCCCATTCACACGTTCGTCCTGAATTACGTTCCGCCCGTCACCCGCCTGCCCACCGTCGCCGCGATCATCGCCCTGATGCTCCCCTACTTTCTCGCCGACGAGTGGTTGACTCGTGGCCCCTGGGCTCCCAGGGGGGCCTACGTCATCACGAAACTCGTGCTGATCGCATCGCTGGCTCTGGCGATCGCGCTCAACGCACAACTCTTCTTTCTGGTGCTGATCGCACCATTGTTTGGGGCCTATTTCCTGATCTACGGTCTATTCAGCTGGATCGTCTTCCAACGTGCCGGGACACCCCTGATCGGGGCGCTAAGCAACAGCGTGATCTTCGCCTGGATCGTAGCCGTGACCTTCCCGCTGGTACGCTAGCGCACCGCGCAGAACGTTCCAGCACAGAGCGCCATCGCACGGTGATGACCTCATCCGTCATTGTTGCCCATCGGACGCTGTCGCATAGATTCGCGCCGCTTCAGTGACTTCCCTGATCCGATGGTGAGCGAGGAAGCGGCGCACCCTGAAGACCTGGCTCTGCGGCGAAGCCGCAACTTCGCAACGGCGCGATGGGGCAGTAACGCACTCACCTCAGCGGCCCCACGTTCGCGTGGATGGCGAGGAGCGTGAAACTGGATGCAGCGACCCACGCATGTGACAGCGGCCTCTTCCATGCACAATGCATTATGTGAGTGGTACATACCTGGTCAAGCAGCGTGAAACTGGATGCAGCAACCCACGCATGTGACAGCGGCCTCTTCCATGCACAATGCATTATGTGTTCGGCGCATAGTGGTACATACCTGGTCAAGCAGGCGGCGGGGACGCAGAATGGGCAGAAGCGGTGGTAGAGGGGGCATTATCGCCTGGGAGCCTTGCACCTGGTGGTTGTAGGCGGTGGGTTTGCCGTAGAGCATGGCGGATATGGGCGACAGATACACTTCGTAGCATAACGGAAGGTGAATATCGGTGGTGCTTTCGCCGTGTATGAGGTACGAAGCCGATGTAAATGGTATAATCCCATCGTAACAGGTGGAGAGTAGATGTAGGTGGCGAAAACGCCGTCTACTTCATGTTCGTCCGCAAGCATTCTCATTTTCTCACTGCGAATTGTATTTCTTTCAAAAATGGCTATAATATCAAAGACGTTCTAAACATAAGGTAAGCAAATGAGACGATTACGAAATTGGCTACGACCGGATCATTGGATATATATACTTGTGCATTTAATAGCAGTTCTCATGGGACTTCTTATTACCAGCATTAACACACCTCTAGCTGTTTCTATCGGAACATCAATTGTGGCCACGGGCATCACTGGATGGGTAATTTTCATTTATGTGTTTTTAGCGCAAGATACAATAAGAAAGCTAGATCTACTTTCAGATTTTGGCTTTGTCAATGCATTTGAAGCTCGATCAATCAGCATCAAGGGCGAATACGACTCAAGAGTAAACGATGCCCGTGAGTACATAGATATTCTTGGCTTTGGATTAAAGGCATTGAGAGAGGATTACATTGACAAATTCCCAGATTGGCAAAGACGAGCAAATATTCGCATCTTGTTAATTGACCCTGAATATCCAAATGAGCAATTCTCATTTGCTCTCCAGAGAGATCGTGAAGAACGAGAAAACGAGGGTTCAATTAGAGCGCAGGTATTAAAGTTCGTTAATGATACAAAACATTTGATTGGAACTAACAATCCCCATAAATTTGAAATTAGATTATACAAATGTCTTCCCTCAGTAAACATATTTAGAGTTGACGATGAAATGTTCTGGGGTCCTTACTTAGTACGAGAGCAAAGCCGAAATGCACCCACGTTCTTAATAAGAAAAAGGGGGATCTTATTTCACAGATTAGCAGACCATTTTGAGCGTATATGGTCGGACGACAATTTGTCTAGGCCTGTTCCTAGCAACTGGATTGGTGAAAAGTAAATTGGTGGTTGTACGCGCATTTCCAAGAATACATATTGGTTTAATTGACTTAGCTGGAGCTACTGCCCGAAAATATGGCGGAGCAGGCTTTGCTATTTCTGGGCCCTACACAGAAATCATTATGGATAGCAGTATTCCAAGTTCTATAATCGGTCTAGAGAAACTGGACTTAAAAGGACAAGATGATGTAATAAGTGTAGTGGAACGGCTAAATCATTTGCCACTCTCCAAAAACACACAGATTACAATTTCAAAAGTAGCACCACAACATATCGGGCTAGGAGGCAAGACCTCTTTACTATTATGCTTGCTAACAGCGCTTCACATTCATAATGGAATAAAGATTCAACGAACTTCCATTCAAAAATTATCAAACCGTGGTGGCACATCTGGTGTGGGTATTAACACTTTCTTTCTTGGAGGGTTAATCACAGATTGCGGCCAAGAAATTAATATCTCTAGTGATTTCACACCTTCAAGCTTTGCTTCACCAACGAGTATACCTCCTGTAGTTTCGCGTGTACGTATTCCACGGCAATGGCGATTTCATCTTATTCTACCGCAGGGAGAAAGAATTAGTGGGCGGCGAGAACTGGATTTCTTCCATGAGAACACTCCTATCCCGAAAGACGAGGCATTACAAATGCTAGCTCTTGTGTATCACGGAATAGTGCCAGCTTTTGCTACAGCAAATACAGATTTACTTAAATCATCGCTAGACAAAGCACACGATATAGGATTTAAAGGCAAGGAATTACACGGTCAGTCGATACACGCAAGGGATTTATACTTTGCATTAAGAGAATTACCTGGATGCGCTATTGGTTTGAGTAGCATGGGGCCTTTATTGTACGCGACGGTAAATTCTCACAACTCTTTAATTGCCAAAAAGATTACAGATATCAGCTACGAATTCAATGCATCAATTATCGGTGTTTGCCAAGGCAGAAATAAGGGCTATGAGGTAATCTATGACTAGTGTTATTGCGCGACCGAGAATTAGAGACGTATTCTTGTCCCAAGACAAGACGCTGGAGGTGGTATTCTACACCTCTAATATTTCCAAATTTCTACAGGCGAGGACAGTTTTTGAACAGAATGGACTTATTTTAAGACACTTCAAAAGCAAGAGCGAGCCATATTCTGAAGACTATAGCATAGGCAAACGGCAACTGCTACATCGAGCGATTAAGGAAATTATAACATCAGTAGGAAAGACCTCGCTCTTTTTTGTCGAAGACACCTCTCTTCGTATAAATGCACTAAGTAAAGACGACGTCGATTTCCCGGGACTCTCAGTTAAAGAGTGGTTTGCAGAAACTAGCTTTAATGATCTTGATCGCATTCTTAAAGGCAAGGGAAACAATAGAGCCACTACTGTCAAATCTGACATAGCGTTATATGTGCCAGACTTAAGCAATCCGGTCTATTTTTATGGATACACCGAAGGGAGTGTTGCAGACATCCCTCCCAATTTTGCAGAGTCTATACAATATCCATGGTTAACACCAAATACTTTTAATGGTTGGTTTATTCCAAGTGGGAGCAGTAAGCGTTTAGGAGAAATGTCTTTCGAAGAGTCTTGGTCTTACGATTTTCGTGTTCGTGCACTTGTTCAACTAGTTGACAGACTAGAAGAGTATGCTGCTATATTGAATTTACCGCCTCAATCTTATAGTCGTCGTCATGTTTTTCAAGTCACTAACCAATTACCGCTATTTCCAGCAGAAAGTCAAGTATTGGTAGTTGTAGGGCATACTTGCGCAGGTAAAACTACATTTGGGGAGCACGCTTCCCAAAATCATAGTTTTCGATTTATTGAGGCTAGCAGCATTGTTAGGATGTTCAAGTACGAATCCGGAGATGAACTTCTGGGAATGTATGACTTTGCCAAAAAGATTCTATCCGAAAAGGGAAACGACATTATAGCTAGGAGAATCGTTCAGTTATTTTCATCAAACTTACCAACAAAAATGGTCATTATTGGCTTAAGAACAATTGAAGAGGTTGAAGTTGTCAAGAAAAATTTCCCGAACACTAGAGTAGTTTTGATAGACTCAACGGAAAAAACAAGGTTTGAAAGGTATATTTCGCGGGCACGTCCAGGTTACGGAGCGAGCATAAAAGAATTCCGTTTGATAGACAGCCAACACGATTCGTTTGGTTTAATGAGAGTCGCAAAAGACTTTGCGGACATCCGAATAGAAAATGAGGGAAGGCTAATCGATTATATGGGAAGAATAGATACGATATTAACACAGCGCAATACCGATGATACTCCTGGACTATCTCAATTCCTTCACCCACGTCACACCCCCGATAAGAGCCAACTTTATCGTTGTCTTATGGCATTACAAGAAGCAGGGTGCCCTTTAACTTGTGAAGAAATAGAAGAATACACAAAAAGTATTGGTCGGATTGTGAGAAGTAATAATGCAAATAAAGTTTTGAAGCGGGTTCCAGAGTTAGCCAGGCGACTCGAATCAGAGGGTACAAAAGTTAGATATGAAATTGTCAATGCGGGTCGCGTCTATATTCGTCTGATGGACAAATGGGCTTCGAGTTCAGCAAAATGAACAACCTATAACACCCGAACCCTGCTGCCCTGAGAAATCCCTCGGTCATGGGGCTTCCACCGGAGCAGGATCAGCCTTGGCAGGCGATGGGGCGATCTGATAGCCAAGCTTCTGGGCGCGCCGGGTGCACTGCTTGAGCTCCCGCTCCTTCCGCTTGGCCTCATACACGTCTGCACGCTCCTCGCGGAATGGCTCACCACGAAGCAGCATGACGTAGACTGTGCACGCCAGCTTGTGCGCGATGGCTACGGTTGCTTATTGCGGCCCCGTGTGTGCCCGCATCGCGCGGAAGTACGTATACTGCTCCCCTGGACAGTAAGACCACCACTATGACATACTGACCAGTAGTCAGACAGCGAGGTGGAGCTGATGCGCAACGAGCAGACAACCAACGACGAGACCTTCAAGCGCTGGACGGCCAAGCGCCGGGTTGCCCTGGTACTTGAGCTCCTGCGCGGCGAGACAACTGCAGCCGAGGCCGTGCGTCGGCACGGGCTGACTGTCGCTGAGATCGAGCAGTGGAAGGAGCGCTGCCCGTGGCGCCAGAGACGCGCGCGCGGGAAAGGTTCCCGCTTTCAGCCAGCGCACGATGGTCTGTCGGGTCAGGCCAACCTGAGCGGCGATCAGCGTTAGCCCGAGACCCTGATCCGCGAGCACCACCACGTCCTGGTCGTGTGCGAACCGCCGTTGCCGGGCGTACGGAAGCTGTCGCGAGGGCGGGCCGGGAGCGGCGTGCGGATGGGCCGTTCCCGCTGGTACCCTGCGGTCGGTAAGGGAACGCACGCCGCGCGCATGATCCACGGCCTTGGCCACACTGTGTGACCCTTTGTGATGCCGTTGAACAACCCGCGCAAGGACTTCGCCCGCATGCTTGACGAGGTGAAAGCGCTCGGCAACCCGCACGGCCTTTGGTGCCCCCGGTATGTACCCCACGGGCGTAGTCCCCGGCCCGATCCCGCGTGACAACTTCAATCCCAGGGTGTTCACGAAGCCAGGCGGCGACAGTCTTGGCACGCCGATCAGGGAGCATGTCGACGACGGCATGGGTCTCACCATCGGTCAAGATCGTGCCGTAGACCTGGCCTTTGTGAAACGCGAAGTCGTCGATGCCCAGGACGCACGGAGTGGCTCGTGCAGGAAGGGTTGCGCGCTGCGCGCGTCGTCGCAGTGGGTCGCCGCTCGCGGCCATGGCAATGCGTGCACTCTGGCGAGCCCCAGCTTGGCCGTCAAACGCGAGGGCAAGATCACGGAGCGACGCATTGAGCCAAGCCGTACGATGGGCGGCGGGAGCAATAAGCGTTGGGAGGCGCTCACGAAAGGTCACGGCGGGACAGATCGTATTCAGGCAGCGAAAACGACGCAGCTGGAGCAGAAGCCAAACCGGCTGTCCGCTCAGTGACACATCGTGGGGCTGGCGGGTGGAGTAACTGTGCATGCTGGTTGAGACGGTACCGCAATGTGGACAAGGATCACTTGGCCGAAGGACAAACGCCGTGACCAGAATGCCATCAGCAGTGATGCTGACCTCGGTGACCGTGATCTCACAGGATAGTTGATGCCTCAGCTTTTTGCCTGAGTACGGGAGATGATACCGCTGGCGAACGCTCTAGGGCAGCGAAGCTCATGCGGCTTGGCGCATTAATCTGGCAAACGCTGAGCGACGTGTTTTGGCTCGTGGGGTCTCATCCAACCAGTCGGCGAGACGCAGGAGGTTGAGCGCCGAGGCAGTTGCCAGGTGCTGAAGTCGTGTTTTTGGCAACCCCACCTAGCGTGCGTGCCGAACATCACCGCTGCGGACACGCTGCGACATGGTTCCTTCGACCCCCGCTCGTTTGGCAGAGGCCCGTTTGAAGTCGGGCGTTTGCTGCCGCTGGCGCCGAGCTTGCAGGGCTTCGTGTTGCTCTTGGGGTCGTACCGTCACTGAGCGTCGCTTGCCGTCCGTGCATGCCTCACGGTGTATACAAACCTGGCAATCCTTCATCGAGAATTTGATCTTGATCACTGGACTTCCGCGGTTATCCAGGGCGGGCGTCCAACTGATGCTGGTCTTCGCTGCGGGGCAGGTCACCTGCTGCGCTTCCCAATCGATCAAAAAGTCAGCGGCGGCAAAGCCCTTCCCTTCTTTGGCTTGCCGATGATCGTCGCCGCGTACCGGCCCGAGCAGATCACGCTGATAGCGCCGTTCGCTCGCGATGCGCAGCTCGGCGTCAATGTAGCCCGTGTCGGTCAGGTGAATTTCGGGTAGGAGATCACGCTGCTTGAGCGCTTGGTGCATACCCTCCGTGACCGCATCATCGGCGGTGGTCGCCATCGTCGTTGCGACATTCGTCATCAGATGGGGCAGATCGGCGTCGCAGCTTGCGGTCACATGAACCGTGTAGCCGATCCAGGTCAGGCCGCGCTGCTGACTGGAGCGGCAATCGTGGTCATAGGGCGAACTGATATACTGACCTGCCGGCGGCGTTTCCTCATTCGTTCGCCAGCGAAGGCGTTCCTGCTCGGTCCAGGTGTCGTTCTGGAGCCAAACTCGGCGCAGGGTTTCGATGGCCGGGATGTGACGAAGCCAGTCCGGCGCGTCCGCGGCGATGACCGCCGTGAGGAAGCTCGAGCCATCTCGCCCAACTTCGGTCGCCAGTGCCGTGCGCTCGGCCGCCGCCTCGGGGAGCCGCTCGTCTTCGAAGCGCTTCTCATAGCGCTCGAGCCACGCGGGCTGCTTGAGGGTCAGCAACCAATCGGGCGCGACGACCGCCAGGCTGTTGAGCGCGTGGCGCAGCGTTGACCCAACGCACTCCAAGCGATTGAGCGCACGCACCGCGGCCAGCACGTGGGTCGCATCGCTTCGTTGGCGCCCGCGAGCCCGAAGCAGCTTCTGCTCGCGAAACTGCGTCAGGAGCGTATCGAAGCGCAGATACTCGGCATTCCCATCGACCAGACGTGTGCGAAACTCGCGCAGAACCGAGGGGTCAAAGCCGACATCGCTGAGCGGCAGCGCGAGGAGGTACTTCCAGTCAATCCTGCTGCGAACCGCATCAGCGGCTTGCACATCCGACAGCCGCTCGGCAAACTGCAGGATCGTCATCAGGGCCAGGCGAGCCGGGTCTTCGCCGGGCTGGCCGGTATGTGAGAAGAGGTGCTGAAAATCGGCATGATGGAACAGCGGCCCAAAGGTGTCCCGCAGCAGCAGAGAGCGATTGCCCTTGGGAAAGGCGGCTTTGGCCACCCGTACCGTTTCTTCCGGTATCACGGAGAACAGCGGCGAGTTGAGCGACATCTCCTCCCTCCACCGATCTTTGCGGCACCTCCAGTCTGAGGTTGAAGTGATGATAGCGCAGGGCAGCGTTTTTCGGGCATCGCCGGCACACAAGCCTTCGGAAATGGGGGTCGCCAGCGGTATCGGAGATGCGGAAGAGCCGCTCTTTCGTGAGGCAACGAGTCCCGCCAAAGTAAGATTCTCTGGCTCTTCCGCAGCTCCCGTGCTAACGTCATAACCATCACACCTGAGCCAAGACGCGCTGGCGAGACAGCCCGAAGTATGCCCGGTTATACCCCATTTGCTAGATTATCTTACGCCGATTCACGGTTTTCTCGGTGCCGATGCGTCAGTTTTTTGCTTGAGCACGGGAGCTGCGGAAGAGCCGATTCTCTCGTGAGGCAGAACGGGGTAAAGAAAAAAGTGTCGCTTGACAGATGGGGCGCGGCGGCGTAGGTAGGCCGCTGCTGTAGCAAACATACTCTAAAGAAGTGCTTCCTGGCAACGATGCCATGCTCACATAAGCCACAGCATATGTAAACAAGTCGGAGGTAGTTATAAACTGAATTGGCAACGAGAACCAGATGCTGCTATTTCCAGTGAACTCCTAGCAAAATGCAAATACCGCTTAGCAAAGACAAAAAAAGGTCTTGACAACTCTCGATCTATATGCGACTATATGCAGCAAAGGTAGGCACTCCAGTTGTGGTGTTTGGGCGTCTGGTTGCCGAAAAGCTACTATGGTTAGGGTTTTCCATGAGGGATCCTAAAAACCCCAGAGATGGTAACGAGTAGGTGAGGTATATGGTGGCTAAAAGCAAGCGTTCCAGACTCTCAGCATTGGATGTAGCACGTAGGGCAGGGGTTCACAAAGACACGTTGCTGCGATGGTTACGGGAGGGTAAAGTTCCCG
The DNA here is from genome assembly GCF_002532075.1 of Candidatus Chloroploca asiatica. GTDB lineage: Bacteria > Chloroflexota > Chloroflexia > Chloroflexales > Chloroflexaceae > Chloroploca > Chloroploca asiatica. The sequence continues at coordinate 11,164 of NZ_LYXE01000014.1, forward strand.
AGCCTTCGCGTGATCATCGAAATTGGCGCTGTTTTTCTGAAGAAGAGGCAGCACGTATTGTGAGGTTTGCCGAGAATGGTGAGACCTTATTTCCTGAAATGGAAGATGAGACAGTGATTCGAGAAATTGAAGCTCCCTACACTATCTCCCCAATTCAAACTCTGTCTAATCTTGATTGGGATTTTGCTAAAGCAAAAACTACTTATTTGACACATGGTATTCATCCGTATCCGGCAAAATATATTCCTCAAATACCGAATGCGCTCATCCAAGAACTTTCGTCAGTTGAAGAAACTGTAGCCGACATCTTTTGTGGCAGTGGCACAACACTGGTCGAAGCATTAACTCTTAAGCGAAATGCTATTGGTGTCGACGCAAATCCGCTTGCATGTCTTATTAGTAGGGCAAAGACAACTAGGCTTGCAGAAGGGGACGCTGAAGTCTTGCGCAGCCTCATCGAACGAGGTATACGCCAAGCCAATTCTATACTTGCCTTCTCAGTCCCAAACTTATTCAACGAAGAAGGCTTTAAATCGGAGGCCCCACGACCCGAACATAAAATCATCGCTAATTGGTTTGAGCCGTATTTTATAGAGGAGTTAGCGGAAATACTTTCTTGGTGTCGTGGAATAGCGAGTGAAACAGCAAAAACGCTTGCTCTCACTGCCTTCTCCTCGATTGTGGTTGCTGTGTCAAAGCAAGAGTCTGATACTAGGTATGCTAGAGTAGAGAAGAATTTGACCCACGGTGAAGCATTCCGAAAATTTGCCCGTGCACTTAATGATATCTTGCGCTTTTCAGAGGAGTACACAGAGATTGTGGAACCCAGGTTTACTTGTTCGATTATTCCGGCTGATATTCTTAGCAAACCGGATATTGGCCTAGTGGATCTAGTCGTCTGCTCACCGCCATATCCGAATGCCTATAGTTATCATTTGTACCACGCTTCTAGGATGATATGGCTTGGGATGGATCAACCGAAGTTTAAGCAGGAAGAAATTGGCAGCCACCGAAAGTACAGTAGTAAGAGCATAAAAGGAGCAACTATCGAAACATTTCGACAGGAGATGAGCATCATCTTCTCTTGGTTGAAGTTGCATTTGCGGAACGGAAAGTATGCTTGTTTTGTTATAGGCGACTCAACAATTAAAGCGCAGCGCTATAACAACGCTGATGTACTTATTGAGGCTGCACAACCGTATGGCTTCACAGAGGTTGCGCGTATCTCACGACGAATGCAGGACACAAAGAAGGCTTTTAACCCTGCAATCGGAAAAATCAAGGACGAGTATATTCTTATTCTTCAAAAGAACAGAAGTATTTCCCAGTGAAGCGCCTAGTATGTAAACTTAAGCCCTACATCCAGCCGTTTGAGAGGGTACTAGCTTTCAATGAATTACGTGCTCTCACTGGAGAGACACCAAAAATTGTTTTTGGGTCAGATGCACGCTGCCCCGAATTTGAGATTTATACAACGGTTCCTGTTGAAGTGTTAGTGCAGCGACTCGCCTACTGGGAGGCTATTGCATACGACAAGAAGCAACAATATACAGAGCAGGTATTATTTGAAGCTACTATGAATGTGGCACGAAATGGCATAACTCCACAGCAAATTGAACAAATTGTACCATTTCGGCATACTCCTCCGCTACCGAAAAAAAGATCTCTTCGATATGGTACCCACGGTATTCATGAATATCGTGGCAAATTCTTCCCTCAACTTGTTCGCTCGCTTATCAATTTTGAACAGGTGGAGGCTAGAGGCATCATAGCCGACCCGATGAGTGGTAGCGGCACAACAGTCGTTGAGGCTGTTATGCTTGGCTGCCACGGCATTGGGTTGGATATGAACCCCCTCTCAGTTTTTATTGCGAAAACAAAAGCAGCGCTACTAGCTGTAGAGCCGCAAGAACTTGAGACCGCATACCAGGAAGTACGAGACAGAATTAACGCACCTCGTTCTACACAGCGAGAATCACGAATCTACTTCAATACTCTGCCTGAAGAAGACCGTGACTACCTAGAAGATTGGCTGTCAGAGCAGGTGCTAAATGCCCTTGACTGGATTATTACCCGTATCAAGCTTGTTGAGCACCCAACTGCTCGTGACCTAATGCTGCTCTCGTTAAGCAACATCATCCGAAAAGTTTCATGGCAAAAGGAAGACGATTTGCGCGTGAGGCGAGAGGTCGTTGATGACAAGTATATCGATCCAGTTGGGGATTTTCTCAGTGAGATGGGGCGGTCAGTAAAGACGGTACTGGCGTTTCTGTATCAGCGGGATAGCAGCACACTTGGAACATTCTGTGTCAATGAAGGCGATGCCCGTGATGCAGATCGTGCTTGGGCGGATTACATCGGTGAGGTAGATACGGTCATTACATCACCACCATATGCGACTGCACTCCCTTACCTGGATACCGATAGGCTCAGCCTCTGTTATCTTGGTCTTCTGCCTCGGCCTGAGCATAGGCAGCGAGATCAACATATGATTGGTAATCGAGAGGTAACGGACAAGTGGCGTCTTGCTTACTGGCAGGATTTTCAGGAACGGAAAGCAGACCTACCGTCCTCGGTTGTGCAATTGATAGAGCGTGTGGACACGCTGAACTCAGGAACAGATATTGGGTTTCGCCGTCGCAACTTACCGGCACTGCTTTCACGGTACTTCTTTGACATGCGCCGTGTGCTCGTGAGTATCTCTAATCTTTTGCGGCCAGGTGCTTCGGCTTTTGTAGTTGTTGGAAACAATCATACTATTGCGGGTGGAGAAAGAGTTGAGATTCGGACTGCCGATCTACTCGCAGATATTGCACGGACCATAGGATTTGACTTGGCTGAGCAGATTGATATGGAGATGCTTATCTCGCGCGATATCTTCAAGAAAAATGCAATGAATTCAGAGGTTATTCTTCATCTTCTTCGACCATAAAAAGTTCGCTACGCCCGTACTTGAATTTCTTGTACGTTCCAGTGATGGTACTTTTCGCTCCCAGATGCTGAATTAGACCATCGGCGACAGTCTCATATCGGGAATCCTGAGAGGCTGTCTGAAAAGGGCCATGCGGCCAACCGCCGGAGCATCACGCGGGTCATGGCAAGGGAGATCATCGCCTCGCTCGTGGCTGGCAGTACCTCGTCGTCCTTGCTTAAGCGGCGGCACTGGGTCAGCCACGCGAAGGTTCGTTCCACAACCCAGCGCTTTGGGAGCACCAAGA
>NZ_LYXE01000015.1 GCF_002532075.1 Candidatus Chloroploca asiatica
AAGAAGGTCTGCGGTTTGCCATCCGTGAGGGTGGACGTACCGTTGGCTCCGGTGTCGTCACCAAGATCATAGCGTAAGAATCTATTGCAGGTTGCAGCCTGGTGTGCGTAGCTTGATAAGTATGCGTTTTACACCCGGCTGCAATCTTCAATCTGCAATAGGAAACGACATGTCAGTGGTTAAAGATTCAAAGGAACAGCAGGAAAACGTCATTGTGCGCAGGCTGCGTGAAACACGCAGTGAGTTGCGCAAGGTTGTGTGGCCGACACGTGAAGAGACGATTCGGTTGACAATCGTGGTTTTGACGATTTCAACGATTATTGGAGCAATCCTGGCTGTTGGCGACTCGATCTTCTTGTTCCTCTACACCACCCTGGTAAGTCTGGTTTCGTAAGTTTTAGAAGAGCTAACCATTGTGGGAGTCCGGTGTGTCTGAGGAAACTCCACCAAAAACAACCGAAAAAGAGGCCGAAGATCGGCGCTGGTACGTGATTCATACGTACTCGGGGTATGAGAATAAGGTCAAACAGAATCTGGAGCATCGCATCGATTCGATGGAGATGGATCACCAGATTTTTCGTGTGATCGTGCCAACTGAAGAAGAGATTGAGATCAAGAATGGGCAACGCCGGACGGTCAATAAAAAGATCTATCCCGGGTATGTGCTCGTGCAAATGCATTTGACTGATGACTCGTGGTATGTTGTGCGCAATACACCTGGTGTGACTAGTTTTGTCGGTCACGGAAATAAACCAACTCCGCTTGAGGATGATGAGGTCAAGACGATCCTCAAGCAGATGGAGGGTGAAGCACCCAAGGTGCGCGTTAGCTATCAAAAGGGTCAGGCTGTCAAAATTATTGATGGCCCCTTCACCGATTTTGAAGGTGTAGTTGACGCCATTGATCACGAGCGCGGACGCGTGCGAGTTCTGGTCTCGTTCTTTGGACGTGAAGCTCCGGTTGAACTTGACTTTCTCCAGGTTACGCGCCTGGTTGATTGATCGATCTGTCGTTGTGAAGGCCGCTCGACGGGCTTCATTAGATACTGTACACCTCGTCGCCCGCACGTGAGTTGGGACGATGAGGGAGGAGGCAGGCCGCCTCCACACAGAGGAGAGCTACTGTGGCAAAGAAACTGGTTGGTGTCGTCAAATTGCAACTTCCCGCTGGGAAAGCAACACCGGCCCCGCCTGTTGGCCCTGCGTTGGGTCAATATGGCATCAATATTATGGGGTTTGTGAAGGAGTACAACGAGAAGTCGGCTGCACAAGCCGGTAGTATCGTGCCGGTTGAAGTCTCTATCTTTAGTGATCGCTCCTTTACCGCCAAGTTGCTGACCCCACCTGCAGCTGACCTGTTGCGCAAAGCCGCAGGTGCGCAGAAGGGTTCGGGAACCCCAAATCGTACCAGTGTAGGCCAAATTTCACGGGTCCAACTCCGCCAGATTGCCGAACAGAAACTGGCGGATATGAATGCGCTGGATTTGGAAGGTGCCGAGAAGATTCTTGCTGGTACGGCACGCAGTATGGGTATTAAGATTGTTGACTAGGTGCAACGCGCACCAGGCTGTAACGTGGGAGGGCTTGCAAAGCCCGCCTGTACCACCAGGAGTTATTAAGATGGCAAAACAAGGTAAAAAATATCGTGAAGCAGCTGCGCGGGTCGAGCCGGATCGCCTCTATACGCTTGAAGAGGCCTTCGCGCTAGTCAAAGAGACGAGCTACGTCAAGTTTGACCCCTCAGTTGAAGTGCATCTTCGCCTTGGGATTGATCCGCGCCATGCTGACCAGAATATTCGCACTACCGTTGCGCTGCCCCATGGGACTGGCAAGATGGTACGTGTGCTGGTCTTCTGCCAAAATGATGCCGTGCAGGCGGCGCTTGATGCAGGGGCTAATTTTGCGGGCAATGATGAATTGATTGCACGCATTGACAAAGAGAACTTCTTTGATTTCGACGTTGCCATCGCAACCCCAGATATGATGGGCAAGGTTGGTCGCATCGGTCGGAAGCTTGGCCCACGTGGCTTGATGCCCAACCCCAAGAGTGGCACGATCGTGCCTGGCGAGGATCTACCCAAGACGATCCGCGAGGTGCGCGGTGGCCGCGTCGAGTTCCGCAACGATAAGACCGGTATTTTGCACGTGGCAATTGGCAAGTTGAGCTTTACGCCCGAACAGTTGCACGAGAACTTTGTGGCGCTGATGGATGCGGTAAAAGGTGCGAAACCTGCCGGAGCCAAAGGAACCTTTGTGCGAAGTGTGACTCTGACGAGCACGATGGGGCCTGGTGTTCCGGTCAATCCATTGCTGGCGCAGAGTGCCGCACTGAATTAACGACTCATTGTTCATATACCTACCCTAGACAGTCTGGTGGCATTTGTCCTTAATGGCCTGCGGGCCGCCGACCGAGGTAGATCTGAGGCATGATCTGGGCAGCCCAAGGCTGTCGTTCATATGGGCACGGTGTGCTCTTGCCTCTGGTCGCCATGTCTAGGACATTGGCGGCCTTTTTGTTTGTTCTGCGTATGAGAGGGGGTGAATACTGTGCCAACGCAACGCAAGTTTGATCTTGTAGCTGAGTTAAGCGAGAAGATGGAGCGTTCGCAACTGGCGGTTGTGGCCGATTACCGTGGGTTCAATGTCGCTGATTTGTCAGCGCTGCGTGCGAAACTCCGCGAAAACGGTGCCGAATTGGTCGTCGCCAAGAATACCTTGCTCCGCCTAGCTGCCCGCAATACCGGCAAGGAAGGGCTTGAGCCGAACCTTGAGGGGCCAACCGCGGTTGTCTTTGCCTATGACGATGTGGCGAAAGTTGCCAAAGTGCTGCTTGATGCCAGCAAGGTGACTGCACGCCCGTTTAAGGTAAAGGGTGGTCTGCTGGGCTTTAGTCCGCTTCAGGCCGATGGGCTTGATGCGGTGACGAAGTTGCCTTCACGTGAGCAAGCGCTCGCGAGTATTGTCGGTGGCGTCGCGGCACCAGTCTCTGGTGTGGTTGGGGTGCTGAATGCAGCTATCTCTAATATCGCGTATGTCGTGCAGGCCCGCATTGATCAACTGCAGCCAGCAGGTGAGTAAACGTAACTCGTGTTTTGCTGGCAGCTATTGCTAGCGCAACTTTGCAATGGATAAAGGAGTAGATACATCATGTCGAGTGAGAAGATTGCCGCGATTGTCGAGTCGATCGAAACGCTGAATGTGCTTGAGCTGGTTGAGCTCAAGAAGACGATGGAAGAGAAGTGGGGCGTGACGGCTGCTGCGCCGATGATGATGGGCGCAATGCCGATGGCTGCCGCTGCTGGCGGCGATGCCGTCGCCGCCGCTCCGGTGGAAGAGCAGAGTGAGTTCGATGTAATCCTGCAGGAAGTTGGGGCCAATAAGATCCAGGTGATTAAGGTGGTACGTGAGTTGACCAGCCTCGGGCTCAAGGAGGCCAAGGATCTGGTCGAGGCTGCGCCTAAGTCGGTCAAAGAGGCCGTCTCCAAAGAGGAGGCCGAGGCCGCCAAGGCGAAGCTTACCGAGGTTGGCGCAACTGCGGCGATCAAGTAGGTTTGGTGCCGTAGGGCCACGGCAGGTGCCGTGGCCCTACGGCAGGTGCCGACTGAGGAGGCGCGGCCACGGCAGCGTCGACTGAGCATGCGCGGCCACGGCAGCGCCGACTGAGCATGCGCGGCCACGGCAGCGCCGTGGTTCTACTGATGCGAATTCTGCTTCCAACAGATGTGTTTCCACCTGATGGCCGAGGGGGGGCTGCCTGGAGTAGCCACGCCCTGGCGCGTGCGTTGCTGTCCAGGGGCCATGAGGTAACAGCACTGGTGCCTATCCGTGGTCAGCGAGGTGTAGTTCACGCTGATGCGCTTGGGGTACCTGCGGTGCGCGTCGGGTATGCTGCGCCTTCGCTTCCTGTTGTTCAGAACTATTTCCGGCACGAGCGCTTCTGGCCTGTGCTGGCTGAAGCCATTGTCGCCGAGGCGCGCCGTGGGCCGCTACCACAGGTGTTGCATGCCCAGCATGTGCAGACTACGCCCGCCGCCGTGCTCGCGGGCGAACAACTGGGGGTTCCAGTGGTGGTGACGGTGCGCGACCACTGGCCCTGGCACTATTTTGCCACTGGTCTCCACGGTGATCAGGTTCCCTATGGTCGTCCCGGATGGCCCGGGCTTGCCACCGAATTGCCCACACGCCTTGGGCCATTGCGTGGAATTCTAGCCCTGGCGGGGCTTCCCTATATGCTGGCGCATCAGCGACGACGGGCACAGTATCTTGCCCGTGCCGATGCCGTGATCGCGGTAAGTAGTTATATTGCCAAACGCCTGGCCGGAATGGTACAACCTGAACGCTTGCATGTCTTGCCCAATATGCTTGATATGGCGGCAAATGCAACGATTGCAACTGCCCCGCCAGCAACGAAGTGGGAAGGTGACCTGCTGCTCTTTGTGGGCAAGCTCGAAGCCAACAAAGGGGCAGGGTTGCTTCCGGCGATCTTTCGTGAACTGCGCGCACCTGGCATGCCCAACGTACCACCTTTCACGCTCGTTATTGCAGGTGATGGGGCACTGCGTGACCGTCTGACGGCTGAACTAGGTACACTGGGCATCCAGGTACAGATGCTCAACTGGGCCAGCCACGATGAAGTGTTGCGTCTGATGAAACAGAGTACGCTGTTGCTCTTTCCGTCGACCTGGGGCGAACCGCTCAGTCGGGTCTTGTTGGAAGCCTCGGGCATGGGCACGCCGATTCTGGCGATGCCAACTGGCGGTACGCAGGATATCATTCATGACGGCATCACGGGGGCAGTCGCCGCCACACCTCGCATCTTTGCCCAGCGTATGGCCGAGCTTTTGCTTGACCCCGTTGCCCGGAACAGGCTCGGCGAAGGTGCGCGTGCTTTTGCGCGCACCCATTTTGCGTACGAGGCGGTGTTGCCGCGCTACGAGCACCTGTATCATACCGTGTACCATTGAGCATGGCGCACCGAGCCGTAGTGCCGACTTATGGTCTTTCAGTACATAATCCGGTATGCGCGACACGGGCGAGACCTATGAGGTCTGCATCCTGAAACCTTGTCTTACTTCAAAAGCCAACATGGTACGCGAGTGATGGCATGGCAAAGGGTAAGAAGACTTGAAAAAGAGCGCCGATGCGCAAGAGATTTTCAGCCAAGAGCGAGCCTTCGATGGCGTTTGACCAGGTCGGCAGGGGGAAGGCAACCATCGCGACAACGATGATGGCAGCAGCCAGGATCGCCTGGATGAGGCCGAGAACGCCACCAAGCAAGTGATCAAGCCAGCCAAGAAAGAGCAGGCCAACAAACATGCGGAGTACCGAGGCAAGGAGGCTTGCCAGGCTACTGACGAGGAGCAGAACCCCAACAAAGCCGAGGACACCGGCAACGAGCGGGTCGGTGATAAATGAGGAGAGCCAAGCGGCAACCTCGGGGCCGTAGCGCCCGGCCATCGCAATGCCAACAACGAGACCGATAAGCGAGAGAAGCTGCCTGATTAAGCCCCAATAGACTCCAAGCAGAACAAAAACACCACTCCCAAGCAGAATTGCATAATCAAACGTATTCATAGGTAAATCCAATGATTATCTATGCCTTATATCAACGATGATTGAAGATACCCCTTTCCTGCGCCACGACCCTGCGCTGCGCTCGGGGTGACAATCCGACATAGGCAACGGTAACATGGTCTTAGATTGTACTAAACGCCAACTGTGCTCGCATTTGGCACAAGCTAAGACACAATGCTTGGGAACCAGCGGCTTCAAAGGGTTTCGCAATGGCAGCATGCGCTCAAAGGGTTGCACCTGTTCAGGCACGGGCGTTCCCGTGCGGTTCACCGCCGTTTGGGTATGTGCCAACCACTCATGCGCCTTGCGGAGAACGGGAGCACTCCGTCAAACCTGACAGGTGGGCACCGGGACGATCCTCCGCTACCCTCAGGATCCTCCCTGCGGCGCCCACCTGTCAGGTTGCGCCGGACATCGCTCTGCTGCCCCGTGGATCCCTGCTGCCCCTGGGGATCCCTGGGTGCCCGCGTGCGCGGGCATGACAGCGGTGGGCCGCCATTTGGGGGCACCCTTTGAGGTGACGCCATCCTTGGATGCGTGCGTATCCATCACGACGACCGGAGGGCCGAAGCACCGCCCCATGGCCCCGTGCATGGCACCTCCGTAGGGGCGGTGCTTCGGCCTTACGAGGGCATGACGCCAGCGAGTGGCGCCGCAGCACCAGGGCAGTGAGGGGAGGGCAATAGCGGTGGGCCGCCATTTGGTGGACGAGTGCGGGGGCATTGCGGCAAGACCATGTTAGGGCCGGATGATACGGGAGAGCATCAGGGCAAGGTCGCTGGCACGACGAGCACGGAGCCCGAGGCGGTGCCAGGGCTTGAGCAGGTGAAGATCGGCGATATGGTCGAGGTGCAATTGGAAGATCGTGCGGAGCAAGAGATGCCCTGGACGCGCTGCCGGGGGGACATGCTGGTGCGCCCAGGTGCGCAGGGCATCGAGGCTTGCTTGCGCTTCTTGCAGCGTTGTGTGCAGGGTTGCAGGCGCGGCTTTGCGGGCCACGAGCACATAGAGTTGCTGACGGAGACGAAAAAACTGGAGTAACTCGGCCGCCAGTTGCCATTCGGCGGCTTCGGCAGCGAGCGCTGTGTCAGGCAGTGGCGCAAGGCTGGCCCAGGCTTGCTGGCCTTGTTGCACCTGGCTTGCGCTGGCAAGCATTGCTTCAAGGCGTTGCTCGGCGGTGCGCTGCGGCTCGGTGAGCATATCAAGGACATCCATTGGCGGGGCATTGACGGGATCAAGCGATGGGATGAGGTTCAGGCGCATCGCATGGTCGCTTGCGGGGTCGCGGGCAAGCACTGGTTGCCAGGCAGCTTCGAGAGCGTCATAGGCCTCAACAAGATGGGTCGCCAACGCGGGCGACGTGGTACGCGCTATGGCGTAGGTCTCACGGAGGGCGACGGGATCGCTATCGGGGGCCCAGGCAAGCCGGGCGAAGAGGTAGGCATTGAGGGGCGTCCAGGCAAAGGGACGATCACCAGTGAGCAGGGCATGCACCGAACTCACCCCGTTGACACGGTAGGCTTGCAGGTCGGCGGCGATGATCCTGGTGAGCGGGGGCGGGCTTGCTTTAAAAAGAAGTCCATCGAGATAATATTCAAAGACAGCCTGGTGCGCAAAGAGCGGACGATTGCCGGTCAGGTGTGCAGTGACAATCTGATTGACTGGGGCATCAATAGCAGCGGCATAGCTACGCAAGCGCGGCGCGGTGAGCAACTGGACGGCGGGATGGGGCGAGGCAGACGTTGGGGGGGCCTCGGTATCGTGATAGGCCAGATAGCTGACCATAGCCTGGGGTTGATGCGTACGAACTGCTTCGGCCACAGCATTCGTCGCGATCAGGGCCTGATCAGAGGGCGTGAGTCGGGCACAGGCTGGACAGTGGCACCACCCCCCGTCACGCAGATCATCAGGCCAGAGATGGTAGATCTCGGCTTCGGGATACGCGCGGGCGAAAGCCTCGGCAGACTGTTGCACATAGGCAAGCGCCTGGGGGCTAGAGACGCAGAAATTGTAGTCGGGGGTACGACGGGTACCATCATAGCGAAAGAGTTCGGGGGCCTTGCGAAAGAAACGGCGGGGCAAAAGATCGCGCAGATGATGGCCGCCAATTTCGAGGCGCAACGCACGATCTTGGATCAACGGCAACAGTTGACGCCGGCAGGCACGCCAGGTCGCAAGGCGACAGGCACCGAACGCCGGTTCGTGAATTGTGGTATGGATAAAGAGTGTATTGAGGCGATTCCGGGCCGCCCAGATGATCCATGCTTCGGCCTGAGCCAGGAAGAGATCGTGACCAATGATCAGGCTGCGATGAGCAAAAGCGGGGCGATCAGCAACGGCGAGACCGGGGAGACAGACGGTAGAGTGGGAGGGAACGTGGGTACCGTCCAGCTCAGGCGTCAGCCAGCGACAACCGAGGGCCTCGAGCAGATCATAGACCGCGTAGAGCAAGCCACGAGGACCATCGCCACGCAGGCGGAGGCCGTTATCATCGGTGATCCGGACAAAAGCATCGCCCGAGGGGCCATGATCGAGCAAAATACGCGGGCCATGGGGGGCAGATGTGACCGGCAACGGAGGGGCACCAAGCTGCACAAGGAAGGTCTGCAATTCTGTCGCAGCGAGCCGGGCCGTACGATGGTCACTGGTCAATTGAAGTGACCAACTAGCATCGAGGCAGAGATCGAGCATAGTTTCTTCCTAGCGAGCAAGCGAGCGCCAGCGGCACCTCAGCGACGACTGAGCAGCACACCCACCACAATCAAGATAGCACCAAAGCCCTGGAGATAGGTTGGGGTTTCGCCGAGGACAGGCCAGGCGACGAGGGTTGCGACGAGGGGAATGGCGCAGCCATAGATGGCCGTTCGATTACTGCCTGCAACGCGCACACTATTATTCCAGAGCACATAGGCAACCACGATACCAAGCACCATTGAATAGGCAAGGCCAGCCCAGACATTGAGGCTAACTGTTGCCCAATTGGTACGTAGCATATCAGGAAGGGCGGCCAGAACCAAACCGGGCAGACCGGCAACCATTGTCCAGGTTGTAATTGCCAAGGGCGACAAGCTTCCACCAAGGGTACGTACCCCGAGGGTATAGATCGTCCAGGCGATCGCACAGCCAATCAAGAGCAGATCGCCAACGATGCTCTCGCTTCGAAATTGGAGGCCCTGCGCAACAAGGATAAGGGCAACACCACTGATGGCCAGAAAGATCCCGATGACCCCGATGCGGCGCACGCGCTCGATGCCAAGCAGCGCACCAAAGCCCGCGACGAGGGCGGGGGTCGTCGCAATAATCAGCGACGCATTCGCAGCGGTCGTCAACTTGAGGCCATAGGTAAATGCAACCTGATAGATCGTATTACCGGCAATACCGACCCAGGTAAGCTTCCAGAGCAACCCTCTGGGGAGAGACTGGGGGCCTTCGCGGAGGCGCAGGATCAACCAGAGCAGGAGGGCAGCACCAGAAAAGCGCAGGGCCGCAAAAGGGAGGGGAGGGATCTCTTGCAGGACAATTTTCACAACGGTAAAGTTAATGCCCCAGATCAAGACCACCAGCAGCATGGTGAGATCGGTGATGGGGAGACCAAGACGAGTAACGGGCTGTTCAACCCTGGTCGAGACTGCCATAGAGATCCTGGTATGCGTAGACATTGTTCACAAGATTGTTATTATACAACTGATTGCACCTCAGGCAACAACAGCCAGTTACACTAGCTGTTGTTGCCTGAGGTGCAATCAAGCTGAGTCTTAGGTTAGTCTACAAGGAACGACGTTGACCGTTATGTGCGCTGCGATGAGGCGTATAGGCGAGTTCCTGCTCTTCACGCTCATCTAATGACATGCGATCGGTAGTGGGTGTCTGGCTCTCGAGGGTTTCGTAGGCTTCCCAGAGTTCAAGAACCAGGCTATCGGGTAGCTTCCAGCCTCGCCGCAGGTGGCTAAGAATTCGCTCGCGCTGACTGGCGGTGAGCATGGCAATGTACCTCCTCGTGTTCGTCGCAACAACAGGCGACTGGCACGTTATACTTGCATGGTAAAAGCGACTTTGTTTAACGCAGTGCGCTATTTTGTCCCTACAGGAATAGTGTAGCGTAAGGAGTTACAAGGAGTTACAAGGAATTAGCAGGAATTACCAGGAGTTACATTTCACCAAGCAGACCTGCGCTTTGCCAGCAATTGCTGGCAAAGCGCAGGTCTGCTTGGTGAAAACTGCGTTGGTCAGCGGCGAATAACAAAGGGAAGATAGACACGGCTAGAGGGTTCAGCAAGGTTGGAAGTGGCAACGGGGAGGAGGGTAAGCGGAATGGTCGTCGCACGCGCGCCCATTGTATCGCTAAAGAGCACGCGTGTTGCAAGTTTGAAGGTAAGCTGGTTAGAGGCGTGATTATCCTGCATATTTGCGCGGAGGCGGTAGGTTGCACTGACGAGAACCGAGCTATTGGCAGGAAGGGTACCGCCCTGGCCGAGGCTAGCAACTAACTGGTCATCTGAGCGCTCTTGCAACACGCCACTCCCTTGAAGGACCGTGAAATTATCGAAGACAAAGTCATCATCATCATCATCGCGAACACGATCAATGATCAGACGGACATCATCGGCACGGCCCTGGCCTGTATTAGCGACCCTGAACTGAATGGTGACGAAGGTCACGTTGTTAATGACGCTGACAAGGTGACTGATATCGTTATCAGCGAGCTTGATGCTCGCGGGGTTCGGATCAACGATTGGGGGTGTACCTGGATTACCGGGACAATACGGCTCGGCAAAGCTGACGATAAGTTGCGAACCATTGAGCTTGAGGGCATCGCCGAGGATCATACCTATGACATTATTCTTGCTACCCGAGAGTTCAACGGTACCACCTGGCCCATAGATAACACCACGCAGCGTACTCTCGCTGCCAGCCAGTTTGATGACAGAAGCCCCTTGCGCCTGCTTGTTGGCAAAGAAGAGCAACCCATCGGCATAGGCGGTTGCTTGCAACTCGGAGCCACTGACATCGAGACTGCCTTCAGCCACAATGGTGAAGGTACCCCGGATCGCGCTTGCACTCAACTTGGCATCACCAGTGACATAGTAGAGTCCATTGAGCGTAGTTGGATCAGAGACATCCAGGTCACCGTTGATGACCTGATAGCGGCCATCGGCCTGAGCTGCTTGGGCAGCGCTTCCACCGGGGCGATAGGCGCTGATCGCGTAGCTCACAGGTGGCTGGCTAACAGCAACCCGCTGAGGGGTAGGATAACGATTCGCATCGCCACCATCCTGAAAGAGGGTGCCATACTCAACGGCTTCGGTCAACTGATTCTTCGAGCCACTAATACGGAGATCGGCATTGGAACGGGTTTTACCATTAATGCGATTCTCGCTACCCGACATCTCGATGATGTTGTCGCCTCGCTGGTTGCTCGCCCAGAGGGCATAGCCATCGGTACAGCGTGGAGCACTGGCCTGGACAGGCATTGGCGACGGGAAGGCGAGGCTCAGAGCGAACAAGGTCATGAAGGCGACAAGAACCGGACGAAGAAAGTAATTTCGTTGATTACGCATAAGAAGCCTTTAACATTTAAAATCGCAGTGAAGCTTGCAATCAACAGAGCAAGTTGAGGCAGGAAAAATACATCGGGTCTATGGGAGTGCCGACTGCAGTCGGCACTACATGATTGCATTCTTGCAAAGAATTGGGTTCGGTGCTGAACTTGCACCGAGAAGCATGTACCGCTATCATGGCCGGCATGATGCGCATTGGAATTTTTGGGGGCGGGCAACTCGCCCGGATGCTAACACAAGCAGCGATTACGCTGGGGCTCGAGACGGTCATTTTCGAGCGCTTCGCAGACAGCCCGGCCGGGCGACTGACGCGGCGTGAGGTTGTGGGGGCGTGGGATGATACCGAGGCGTTGACTCGCTTTGCCGAGCAGTGCGATCTGGTGACGCTGGAAAACGAGTTTGTTGATGCGACAATTCTTGCGACGCTGGAAGACCGGGGTTTACCGGTTTTTCCCACCGCGGCGACCGTTGCGGTGGTGCAAGACAAACTGACGCAGAAAGAGCGGATTGCGGCAGCAGGGCTCAGTGTCCCTGCTTTTCAGGGGGTAGCATCACCCGACGAGGTGTTGCAGGCCGGCCAGATCCTAGGCTGGCCAATGGTCTTGAAGGCGCGGCGAAATGGCTATGATGGTTATGGCAACGCAACCCTGCGCACTGCCGAGGAGGTCGGGCCAGCGTGGGAACGGCTGAGCAAGGGCGGGAACGCCTTGCTTGTGGAGGCGTGGGTGCCGTTTGTGCGGGAACTAGCCGTGATGGTGGTGCGTGGGCGTACGGGGGAAACAAAGGCGTACCCGGTTGTCGAGACAGTGCAGCGTGATCATATCTGCCATGTGGTGCGTGTGCCTGCACCGCTTAGCCCAGCCGAAGCGAATAGAGCGACGGAACTGGCCGTGAATGCGGTACGGGCGGTTGATGGAATAGGCATTTTTGGCGTCGAACTCTTTGCGTTACCTGACGGACGCATGCAGTACAATGAGATGGCACCACGACCACACAATTCGGGGCATTATACGATCGAGGCTTGTGTCTGTTCGCAGTTTGAGAATCATATACGTGCAGTCCTTGGGTGGCCGCTGGGCGAGGTGCGCCTCCGTGAGCCAGCGGCAGTGATGATCAACCTGCTTGGTCAGCGTAATGGAGTAGTTAAACCTGAAGCACTGGAAGGAGCGCTGGCGATCCCGGGGGCGCATGTGCATCTGTATGGCAAACGCGAAGTACGGATCGGGCGCAAGATGGGCCACGTCACGGCGTATGGGGCAACGCTAGCTGAAGCAGAGGCCCGTGCACGTCAGGCCACAGATCTGGTGGCAATCTAATGACAAACCTGGTTGGCATTGTAATGGGAAGCGATAGCGACCTGCCGACGATGCAGGCCGCGATTGACGTCTGTGCCGAATTTGGGATAGCGACCGAAGTGCGCATCCTTTCGGCCCACCGAACACCTCGGGACATGCTTGAGTATGGCGTGACCGCACACGAGCGCGGCTTACGCGTGATTATTGCGGGTGCGGGTGGGGCAGCGCATCTACCAGGCATGCTTGCAGCCTGCACGGCCCTACCTGTGATTGGTGTACCTGTGCAAACGAAAGCACTCAGCGGGCTCGACTCGCTGCTCTCGATTGTGCAAATGCCAGCCGGTGTACCAGTAGCGACGGTTGCCATTGGTGGTGGACAGAATGCAGGCTTGCTGGCCGTACAAATACTTGCAACAAGCGATCCAGCTTTGATGACACGGATGAGCACCTACAAAGAAGCGCTCGCCGCAACGTCCCGTGCAAAGAATGAGCGTCTGGAGCAAGGGTAGGGTTCACTCTTTCTAAAGAAGGGCTTATGCGTAACTTACTTGTGACCGGAGGGGCAGGCTTTATCGGGTCTAATTTTGTTCACTATATGCTAGAAAAGTATAGTGACTATCGAATCATTGTTTTTGATAAACTTACGTATGCCGGACGGCTGGAGAACCTGGCACGCGCTGAAGCATTTGGCTCACGGTACGCTTTTGTACAGGGTGATATTTGCGATCTGGCAGCGGTGCGTCAGGTGGTGCAGCAGTATGCGATCGACACGATCATCAATTTTGCAGCTGAGACCCATGTTGATCGGTCGATCATGACCCCGGATGCCGTCATTGCCACAAATGTGAATGGGACGTGGGCGCTGCTGGAAGTAGCGCGTGAGCAGCAACTTGAGCGGTTTCACCAGATCAGTACCGACGAAGTCTACGGAACCATCGCGGTACCACAACGGTCGAAAGAGGGTGATCCGCTCGAACCACGGAGCCCATATTCGGCGAGCAAGGCCGGGGCCGAGCATCTGGTGTATGCCTATTTTGTAACCTACGGCTTGGCGGTCACGACGACACGAGGCTCGAACAACATCGGCCCGTTCCACTACCCCGAGAAGGCAGTGCCGCTCTTTACGACCAATGCGCTTGACAACCTGCCGCTGCCGATTTATGGCGACGGCCTGCAGGTACGCGACTATCAATATGTGTTTGATCATTGCGAAGGCATTGATTTGGTGCTGCACAAAGGTGAACTGGGCGAATTCTACAATGTTGGCACCGAAGTCGAGACGCCGAACATCGAGATGGCCCACAAGATCCTCGATCTGCTGGGCAAACCACACAGCTTGATTACCCACGTGACCGACCGGGCAGGGCATGATCGGCGTTACGCGCTCGATTGCAGCAAACTGCGTGCCCTGGGCTGGCAATCGCGCCACACCTTTGATCAGGCCCTTGAATTGACCGTACGCTGGTATGTGGAGAACGAAGCCTGGTGGCGACCGATCAAATCAGGGGAATACCTGGAATACTATCGGAAGCAGTATGATGAGCGCCAGGGCTAGAGTTATGTTTGCCTACCCCTGCCAGCGTGGCTGGCAGGGGTAAGCAAAATGTAAGGGCATCAAGAGTTTAACCAGTTTGTAATTGACTTTCTTTTGTATCAACTGCTATACTGATCCCGTCGCACCCCCTCAATCTACTTCTGGCTCCTACGAAGGGTGACATCCACTTCGCTTCCTGATGCGGCAAAAGGCATTTCCAGCTTCTAGCCTCAGTGAGGAGGTGGCATGAGCAACATTGCTGTGCAGCTCTTTGGCCGTCTGCATGTGCGTTACGACAACATTGAAGTAACGGGGCTGGATGTGCGCAAGGTACAGGAATTGCTCTGTTACCTACTAATCCATCGCCGACGGCCCCATGCACGCGAAGGGTTAGCGAGTATCCTCTGGAGCAATACGAGCACCGCGCAATCGCGGGCGAATCTGCGACGCACGCTCTGGCAATTGCAACATCTGCCAGCCGAGCCCATCGCTGCCGAGCTTTTGGCGATCGAGGCTGACTGGATTCAGATCAAACCGCATCTTCCGCTCTGGCTGGATGTCGCTGAGATCGAGGCTGTCTTTGAGCAGACGAAGGGGCAGCCTGGTGAACAGTTGAGTCATGCGCATGCAAGCGCTGCCGCGCAGGCCGTGGATCTCTATCGAGGGGATCTCTTTGACGGCTGTTACCAGGATTGGTGCCTGGTCGAGCGTGAGCGTCTGCAACAGATGTATCTAGCGCTGCTCGATAAACTGATGGGTTACTGTGAGTACCACGGTGAATACGAGCGGGGGTTGGCCTATGGCGCAGCTTTTCAGCAGTACGACAACGTGAATGAGCAGTGCTATCGGCGGATGATGCGCCTGTACTGGCGTGCCGGTGATCGGAGCGGCGCGTTGCGACAGTACGAGCGGTGCGCCACGATGCTTGCGGAAGAGTTCGAGACGACCCCAGGCCCCCTGATGCAGGCTCTGGTTGAGCGTCTGAAAACCAACCAACCCATTGATGAATTAGCACGCGCAACCGATCACGCCCATGCTGGAGAGGAAATCAGTCTCAGTGAACTCGCGCTGCACCTACGGCAGCTCCAGGTGTCCGTGGATCGTCATGGGCAGGCGGTACGTCAGGCGTTGCACATGGTTGAGCAGGCCTTGCGACGCGGGGGATCGTCGTAAGCGCCATCTTTACGATGACCATGCCTCGCGCTCAAGGTCAGAGGTTGCTCAGGATGGCCGTCGTGTATAATACAGGCTGTGCCGCTCATTGTTTTTGCAGTCAGAAGAGAAGGAGCCGTTTGATGCGCGGTCTGTTTACACAGACGTTGATCGCCCCCGAGCAAGCAATTGATGTCAATGGTCATGTCAATAATCTAGAATATTTGCGCTGGATGCAAGAGATTGCCACGGCCCACTCGGCTGCGCAGGGGTGGGATCTGGCGCGTTATCAGCAGACCCGTACCAGTTGGGTGATCCGTTCCCATGCGATCGAGTATCTGCGTCCGGCCTTTGCGGGCGAGACCATGCTGCTTGGCACCTGGATCGCAGGCTTTGGTGAGCAGATGTCGCCGCGGAAATACCTCTTTCTACGCGCCGACGATCGTAAAATCCTCGCCCGCGCCGAAACGCTCTGGGTCTATGTTGATGCAACGATCGGGCGGCCTTGTCTTATTCCTGAAACATTTCGTGAGGCGTTTACCGTAATTGCCGATGAAGCAGAAGCGCTGCAAAGAATGGCCAAGCTAGCACTCTGAGTGCTCGCTGAACCGGCAAAGCAGGTTCACCGAGCACCTGTACGCTTCACGCCCCCCCCAAAAAGATGCCAAACCAGGCACAGGCGAAACCGAGGATGGGTTGGCCGCAGAGGTTGAGCATCGCGCTGCGCTGGTTGCCCTGGCGCCAGAGCTGAACCGTCTCGAAGATAAAAGACGAAAAGGTGGTATAGGTGGCACAGAAACCAACCCCAGCAAGAGCCTGAAGCGAACTGATCGGCCAGTCGGGATGGGTGGCAATGAGCCCGGCAAGGATACCGAGCAACAGGCTCCCGCTAAGGTTGACAACAAAGGTGCCCACAGGAAAAGTACTGCCATAGCGGGCTTGCATCGCACGTACCAGATGGTAGCGGCTCAATGCACCAGCGATTGCGCCAAGGCCGAGCAAGAGATAACTCATGGTCGCACCCTCGCGATCACGAGACGACGGATCAGACGGGTCAAGGCAATCCCTGCAAGCACGGCCACGATGCCACCGACGAGCGAGCCAAGTTGATAGGCGGCGGCAATGGGCAACGCCCCCGCCTGGATCAGCCGTACCAACTCGACGCTGACCGAAGAGAAGGTGGTCAGGCCACCGAGAAACCCAACGGTCACCAGCACTTGGATCTGCCGGCGCACACTGATCAATTCCAAAAAGAGCGTCTGGGCCGCACCGATAAAGAAACAGCCAATCAGATTGACGAGTAGGGTTCCCAGAGGCAACCCGGCAGGATGCATTGGCGCAACCAGAGTGGTAAGGGTAAAACGGGTGCTGGCCCCAAGCACCGCACCGAGCGCAATGGCAAGTTCAGTGGACGGCAAGAAGACCTCTGCCGAACGAAGCCAATTAAAAAAGGATTTCATGCGCGCATCACTACTCGGCTTCGTGCTGGCCTTGCTCAAGCGCCCGCAGCACATCGGCGCGCCCGATGATGCCAACGACGTGGCCTTGCTGGTCAATCACTGGTAGACGCTTGATCTTGTAGCTAATCATCAACTGGATGGCCTCGGTGGTTAGCGTATCGGTGGTCACGGTAATCACCGGACTCGTCATCACATCGGCGGCCGTTCGGCCTTTGAGATCGAGTTCAAGCCCTTCGGGGCGATTGCCGCCACTCAACAGCGTCGCCAGGCGTTGCAGCGCACTACCCGGGACAGGTCGCGTTGCGCGACGCAGAACATCCCCATCGGTGATGATGCCAATAACCTGTTTGTCATAGTTTACGACCACAATACGGCGCTTGCGCGTAGCGAGCAACTGGTCAAGCGTTTCGGCAAGTGAGGTTATCTCGCGCACCACAGGAATCGGGGCAATCGAAAGGCTCCCTACGGTTGAAAGCTCGCCATTAGAGCGGCGCAACTGCTGTTCGGGGCGCTGACGGAGTCCTTCGGTGACCGTCTTGAGCAGATCATAACGACTGACCATGCCAACAAGTTTGCCCGCCGCATTTACCACCGGAATGCGCTTCATATTATGTTTCGCCATCACCTCAGCGGCATGCGCGAGCGAGGTCGTCATGGTGAGAATGACCGGGTCGAGCGTCATCACATCGGCGGCGCGTTGGGGCTGTTGAGCAAGAGCAGCAACCTGAGCGGCACGTTCATCAAGGGGAAAGAGCTTCTGGAGGCGTAAGGGCAACGTCGTACCTCCGCGGGTCAACAGATCGCCATCGGTAATGATCCCGATCACGCGCAGATCATCATCGACAACGGGCAGGGCGCGCAAGGCGCGATCAATCAAGAGGCTCACGATCTCACTGACTGGCGCATTGGGGCCAACCCGAGCGACATCACGACTCATCACATCAGCAACAGTGAGGTGGCGTGGAAAGGGGCCACCCTCGCGATAGCTATGCTGGATCACCTGGATCGGGCTGACCGCGATCAGTCCCTCAGTCACCAGTTCGCGCAGGGTTGGCAGCACCAACTCGACGCGATCAGTTCGATCAATAAACGTAATGATGACCGGAAGTTGGCCAGGCGCATCCACAATAAGATCGGAGCGCATCATGCCATTGACCCCATACCCACCAATGCCACGAAGCACGGTGGCCCCCGGGCATCCCGCCGCACGGAGGGCATCAAGAACCCACTGCGTCAGTGACTGCCCATGCCGACTATCGCCCTCGCCGATATAGATCCAGACCTGCTGCGTTGTCGCGGTATCCATATGTGACTCCACCTTGATCGCCAGGCGTTCGTCGCTCGCCTGAACCTGCCGTATAGTTGCCAGGATACCATAGATTTGGGGGCTTGAAGCACACGGCAAGAGTATTGTACAATCGAACCTATCTATATCTATGCAAAGGCACGTATGAACGAGCAACAACCAGTCTTACACGACGAGTTTGACATTCACCCAACTGCCTATATCTTTCCCAACACCTTCCTTGCGGGAACCATTACCATCGGGGCTGAGAGTAGTGTCTGGCCAATGAGCGTACTGCGCGCCGATACGGTGCCGATCACCATCGGGGCCTACTCGAATGTCCAGGATGGCTGCATCATTCACGGCGACCCGGGCTTTCCGGCCATCATTGGTGATTGGGTGACGCTCGGGCATGGCGCGATTGTGCATGGTGCAGAGATCGAGGACGAAGTCTTGATTGGCATCGGAGCGGTGGTTTTGAATGGGGCGCGCATCGGGCGCGGCTCGATGATCGGAGCACGAGCACTTGTGACGGAGGGCATGGAAGTTCCGCCCGGCTCGTTAGTGCTCGGCATTCCCGGGCGCATCCGCCCCCTCAGCCCCGAACAGGCGGCGCGCATCCGTACACCTGCCGAGCACTACGTGGCCCGCAAAGAGTTGTATCGGCGTCGGATGACGTGAGGCCGCGAGGCGAACAACCTTTTGCCTGATTATGGTACAACAACTTCGGTACGACCAGTCACTGGGGTCGGGTTGGTCAGCGCACGCAAGATTGGGCAGAGTTCGGCGATATCGCGTTCGAGCGTCGCCACCTCTTCGGGGGAGAGCGTACCAGTGACCCGTAGCAGGTAGGCGAGGTCGGTTGGGGCAACCGGGACATTGTCGGTCACTGCAAGCGTACCCCGGTAGTCGAGTTGGCCGGTGACCTCGATCTCAAGCTGTTCGAGATGCAGCCCACGGTCAGCAGCGATCACCAGAGCCGAATGGGCGAGGCAACTCGCCAGGGCGCCGAGGAGCAATTCGGGGGCGGTTGGCCCAAGCCCGTGGCCACCAAGTATCGCACCGGCGTCGGTCATGACGATGTGTTCGCGCATCTGGATCGGGCGGGCACCCGTGCCTGCGGCGACCTTGACTGTGGCCCGCAGGGGGGCCGGGGCCGCGTCGGGACTGCGCAGTTGTTCGCGATAGGCTTCGACCAGATCACGTTTACGTTCAAGATACTCGGGCAAGTTCCACGTCGGAGGCATGCTACGTCTTCCTTTCTTGGGCAAGGTCTCAGGCTGCTTTACCGTTCAGAGGCGTGCATCGCTTCCTGATGCGCTCGGCCTCTTTCCTATCGTCGAAAGCCTTGTCTTACACTCTACTGGCCAAGGCGAAGCGAGGGCACAACATCGAGATCCCAGCCACTCTGAAGGCCGGCGTGAAAACGGTAAAAAGCGGCGGCGGCGACCATGGCGGCATTGTCGGTACAGAGGGCCAGTGATGGAGCGTGGACGGGCACGCTGGCGCGCCGGGACAACTCTTCGCGCAGGCGTACATTGGCGGCCACTCCTCCGGCGACCAGAATGGCCGTGGCGTTATACCGGGTGGCCGCTTCAACGGTCTTGGTCGTGAGCACATCAACGACCGACTCCTGGAAGGCGTGGGCCATCTGGCCGACAAAACGTGGGTCAAGCGCGGACTTGGGCGCAGGCGCAACCGGGGCAGTTGGCTCGGTGGGCTCACGTGAGCGTTCAAGCGAGCGCTTGCCGCGCAAGATCTGCGGTTGTGGCCGACTGGTTGGTGTGGACGGTGGCGGCTGGCCAGGCGAAGCGGACGACTTTTCGGAAGACGGGCGAAGCAACTGGGCGTCGCGCTCGCGCCGTTCCTGCACACGATGAAGCACGGCTGTTTTCAAGCCGCTAAAGGAGAAGTCAAAGCTATCACGCAACCAGGCACGCGGCAGTGTCATCGCCGAGGTTCCGCCCTGGGCGGCATGCTGAATGGCCGGACCACCAGGGTAGCCCAGGTCGAGCATCCGGGCCACTTTATCGAACGCCTCACCGGCGGCATCGTCACGGGTCTGCCCCAGAAGCTCGTAGTCGCCGTGATCGCGGAGCAGGGCAAGCAACGTATGCCCGCCACTGACGACCAGGGCGACGAGCGGAAATTCAGGTGCGGGCACGTCGGTGCGTGGATCTTCAAGCAGCCAGTTCGCATAGATATGGGCTTCGAGATGATTGACGCCGACAAACGGCAAGCCGCGGTGCCAGGCCATCGCCTTGGCCGCATTGAGCCCGGTCAGCAGCGCCCCACTAAGCCCGGGGCCATAGGTCGCAGCAATCGCGTCGATGCCTTCCCAGCCACCGGGGACAACCTCGAGGGCCCGTTCGACCACAGGCATCAAGCTCAGGATATGTTGACGCGAGGCAACCTCGGGCACAACGCCACCGAAGCGCTGATGCATCGCCATTTGCGAAGCCACAACATTCGAGAGCATACGGCGCCCGCCCTGGACGACGGCAGCCGCAGTCTCATCACACGATGTTTCGAGCGCCAGGATGGTCTTTGGTTCAACAGTCATTAGATCGGCAACTCGCTGCTACAGGCACCACACCGCAGACATACGGGTGGGCCAGCGGGTACGGCTCAGGCCTCGACCGGGGGAAGAGGCGGCACATGATTCACCATACGCAGAATGACCCCGGCGGCATAGGCATCAAGACTCGTCAGGCTGCCCGTATCAATCCGCCAGTGCCAATGACTTCCGGGGGCAAGGCCAAAGCATTCACAGAGCACAAGTTGAATCGGCGTCGCATGGGTCACGACAAGAATCCGTCCACCGGGATGATCGCGGAGCAACGCACGCCATGCAGAAGCAACGCGTGCATAGACCTCAGCGAGACTCTCGCCGCCTTCAGCGCGACCATTGATCCCAGCGCTCCAGCGGGCGCGGGCTTCATCGGGAAACTGTTGCAGCACCTCGCGATAGGTCAAGCCTTCCCAGCGGCCATGGTGCGACTCGGCCCAATTCTGATCGAGGCGCACCGTCACACCACGCCGCCCGGCGAGGATCGCCTGGGCAGTCCGCTGCGTGCGTTCGGCAGGGCTCACCAGGGCGACATCAAACGGAATGCGGCGCAGGCGCAAGGCAACAGCACGACTCTGGCGATGCCCGTAGGCAGTGAGGGGGCTATTGCTCCAACTCTGATAACGGCGCTCGAGATTGAATTGCGTCTGACCGTGACGCACAAACCAGATACTCGTTCGCAAAAACCTGCCTCCGGTCACATTTCATACAGAACCTAGACCTGTTGGGCGAGCACATCGGCGAGCACAAGAATCGCGCGCTGATATTCTTCCAGGTCAAGATGTTCATCGGGCGTATGGTCAAGGCGTGAGTCGCCAGGACCATACGCCACAATTGGACAACGCCAGGCCGGACCAACAACATTCATATCGGCGGTACCGGTTTTGTGCAAGAACCCAGGCTTGCCGCCGTGCTGACGAATCGCCCGCACGAACGACCCGGCGAGCGGGGTTGTACGCGGGCTACGAAAAGCGGGGCAGCCTCCTTCGAAACGCAGCTTGGCCGAGCCAGCCAGCGACGCGACATGGCCAGCAAGCGCATCAGGCTCAACCCCTTCGGGCAAGCGCAACCCAATGGTCGCCTCGCACCAATCAGTCATGCCATCACCACCACTGGCGACGTGGCGCAATGAAGGAAGCAACTGCTCAAAGAGGCGATCGCGTCCAGCATTGACCGTAGCGCAGTAGGCTTCCAGTTCACGCCAGAAAGCAACCATCACCTCAGGGGCCGCAGGCTGCTCGCCGGCGCTATGGGCCGCATCTTGTTCGAGGTGATAGTGAACAAGCAAACGCCCCTTATAGCCGAGGGTCACCCGCTCCCAGCCACTCGGCTCGCCGATAATGCAACTCGCGGGAGCATACTGCTCGCGGGCATAATGGGCCCCGCGTGAACTGGCGGACTCTTCTTCAGTCGCGCCGATCAAGACGAGGCGACAACGCAAGCGTCCGGTCAACTCGAGGTGGCGTGCGGCCTGGACAAAGGTTGCAAACGGGCCTTTGGCATCAACAGCACCGCGCCCATAGAGACAGCCATCCTGGATGCGCACCGGGATCATCCCGGGCACCGTATCAATATGCCCAAGCAACACCACGAGCGGACCGGTTGTCCCGAGCTGCCCAACGGCATTGCCAGCGGCATCAACAAACGCATACCAGCCAAACTCACGCATCCGGGCCGTCAAGAACGCGGCAGCTTCACCCTCTTGCCCCGAGAGCGACGGAATCCGCAGCAACGTTTCAAGAAACTCAACAGCATTCATCTGCATACAACGTCTCGCCTATCGGCACGATCTCTCTGTGGCTTGCATTATACCGCAGGTAGGGGAGGAATAACGAGATCAGCGCTCACAGGTCTGCTAGACCTGTGAGCGCTGGCCCGTGTTGCGCATACCGGATTATTTCCTGAAAAACCATGAGCCTGGCGACGTACTTGGCGGGCAGCGATGCTCAAACATCTGGAAACGCAGCCATCCGCCAGCAATTGCGACCGGCTTCTTTGGCCTGATAGAGCGCGTCATCGGCGAGGTCAACCTGCTGGTCAAACGAGACAAAATCGGGATGAAACAACGCAATGCCAAGACTGGCTGTCACGGAAATGACAGCGTCTTCAAAGACAAAGGGCGAGGAACTGACCGTCTGTAAGAGCCGTTCGGCAAGTTGAGGGATATCTTTTTGATCAGGAATCATCATGAGCACAATAAATTCTTCGCCGCCATAGCGGGCCAGGATGTCACCAGGACGAAGATTGGCACGAATGCGACGGGCAAATTCACAAATGACGAGATCGCCAACCGCGTGCCCATAGGTATCATTGACAAGCTTGAAATAATCGAGGTCAAGCATAAAAATCGCCCCGCCAGGATCACCAGCTTTGGCCCGCAGAAAAAGCCTGTTCCCATGCTCAAAAAAATAGCGCCGATTATAGACCCCTGTAAGGGCGTCGGTTGTCGCAAGGCGTTCCAGCTCGGCCTGAATTTTATGCCGCTCGGTGATATCACGGATCGAGACAATATGCACCATCTCGCCATCCCATTCAATGAAACGGGCGGTGATTTCAACAGGGAAGACCGTGCCATCGCGGCGGCGATGCCAGCGCAAAGGAATGCGGACAATCTCTTTGCTTGGCCTCACATCGGTTGTGCGCTGGTGCGTTGCTTCAGGCTCAGCCGAGAGATCGACATTGCGCATCTGCTTCAACTCATCTTGCGAAAAACCGTAGAGCACCGCCGCCGCACCATTTGCCTCAAGGATCTTGCCATCAGAACTACGCACCACAAAATTGGCGTCGGACTCAAATTCAAAGAGATCACGATACTTTTCGCTGGCACGCACCAGGGCAATCGTGCCAACATTGATGCGCTCTTCCATCTGCTTGATCAGATAGTTCCTTTCGTGATCAAGCCGGTTGATCTCGCCCGCTAAAGATCCGATTTCATTATTCAAATGAACTGTAATTTCGGTGTTTATTTGACCCAAATTCCACTGTTGCATACCTGCCAGCAAAGCCCTCAGTGAACGAATGATGATCATAGCAAAGAGCAACGGCAAAGCCACGATCAGACCAAGGTTGACCAGCACCGTGGCAATGGTCATCGGCCAGAGTTGATCATGCAGGAAGAAACGAATATTCAGATCGTCAGGGTTTTGCAGATATTGTTCAACATTATTTGGCGCAACAAACCATGCCCACAGGGTTAGGATTGACATGATGATTACCAGCAAACTTGCTGACAACGTCACCGTGAGTGAGGTAGGCTCGCGAAAGATGGTAAGGCTGGCGATCACCGCAAAGAGCAGGCAGAGCATCAAGGCATACGTGACCAGGACGTAGTAGACAGGCAAGGCAAGCAGATCCCACGCAAAGGCCAGGCGCAACCCAACGACCAGGGCAAGAAGAGCCAGCACGAGAACCTGGAGCCGCTCGGCAGGCGTATAGACCTGGCCCTGCCGCATTTGCATCAGCCGCAACAACACCCAGAGCAGGCCGACAAGCGGGATAAGTTCAAGCCACCCCGGGCGCAGAACACCTGCGGATGCTGTGCGCCACAACGCTTGCAGCGCCAGAGCACCTTCCAACCCCAGATAGATGAGACTCGCCACAGCTACGATTGAGCGTTCCCGCTGCAACGGGGGTGATCGATCATCAGCCGCCGTGGTGACAAACTGGATCCAGAGGGCAACGAGGAGGGCCACCACCACCGGTTGCAGCGCGACGGCAATGAAGCGTGGCGAGGCCAGGAAAGAAACCTCAACGAAGGCCAGGCCAGCAAAAAGGGCGGTGCTGAGACAAAACCCAGTGACATAGAGCAACTGGCTATTCAGTGCACGGAGTTGGGTACGGAACAGACGAAAGATCAGATACGCCGAGGCCAGGATCGCTAATATAAACAGGCTAAGACAGCCCGACGAAGCCGGAGTGAGCGCGAGGGAGGCGGTCATGATTTATGCAAAACCTTGAGCGAAAAGATAATCAAAGTCGATTCGATTTGAATTACCTTTTATGTAAATACAAAAGCTAGTATAACACAGTTCACACGTGTACCGATACAAAGACGTCCAGCGTCTACGCCCATCTGCGTCACTCTGCGGTGAACAAAGCAAGCTTTTGGCGTTGACAGACTACTCCGTTATTCTTTGAACGCAGTTTTCCGGTCTTTTCCGAGCCTGGGTGTGCGCCGCATGGTAGCGCGGGCTTCCAGCCCGCACCCAGGAAAGTAGCGCGGGCTTCCAGCCCGCACGTAGGCTGGAAGCCCGCGCCACTATGCCTCACCCCGCGCCGCAACAAAGCCTTGCGCTGCTGCCCATTGCCCGAGGTCGCGGCGATTGATGGCCGTAGCCATGAGATCTGGGAAGAGATCGGGCGTACAGGCAAAGACTGGAACGCCCAGGGCGGCCAGGGCCGAAGCGTTGCGCTGGTCGTATGCTGGTGCGCCCTGGTCGCTGAGCGCCAGCAGGGCGATCAGTTGAACACCCGAGGTTGTCAGGTTCGCAGCACGCTGCAGCATTTCGTTCACGTTGCCACCTTCATAGAGATCGCTGATCAGCACAATGATTGTCTCTTGCGGGCGCTGCACCAGGCTCTGACAATAGGCGAGTGCCTGGTTGATGTCGGTGCCGCCCCCGAGTTGCACGCCAAAGAGGAGTTCGACCGGGTCGTTGAGATCAGTCGTGAGGTCAACGACCACCGTATCAAAGACGACCATGTGCGTTGCGACGGCGGGCAGCGAGGCGAGCACAGCCCCAAAGACGCTGCTGTAGACAACTGATGGTCCCATCGAGCCGCTCTGGTCAACACAAAGGATGATATCGCGAAGTGAGCCACGCTTGCGACCGTAGCCAATCAGTTGTGCGGGGATGATCGTGCGATAGGCTGGTTGGTAGTGGCGCAGGTTGCGGCGAAGCGTGCGTCCCCAGTCAATCTCGTTGTGGCGTGGGCGGAAATTCCGCGTTGCGCGACTGAGGCTGCCGACAATTGCCTGGCGCGTCGGGGCTTCGAGCTTGCGCGAGAGTTCTTCGACGACCTTGCGCACCACCTGTCGTGCTGTCTCAATGACCCGGTTCGGCATGACGCTGCGCAGGCTGATCAGCGTACTCACCAGATGGACATCGGGGGTGACACTATTGAGCAGTTCGGGTTCGAGCAGCATCTGCTGCAAATTGAGCCGCTCGATGGCGTCGCGTTGCATCACCTGGACAACCGGCGAGGGGAAATAGGTACGAATATCGCCGAGCCAGCGTGCCACCGAGGGCGACGAACCACTCAGACTCGCGCTGCGCTCACGGTCATACAACGTCTCCATGGCGCGATCCATTGCCAGGTCGTTGCCCTGCAAGGTGTAGCCAAGGCTCGCATTGGCACTCTCGCCGAGGATCAAGCGCCAGCGTCGTTGGCGTTCAGTTTCTGTTATAGGCATTTTTGCTCCCCAAACCTGCCAGGAGTGCGCTTGCAGCGATCTTTGGTAGAACCGAGACATGCGCCAGCGCACTCCTGGCAGGTCTCATTGCGACCCCAATCTTCCTACCTCCTCGTTACAATCAGTTGAATCCGTGCTAACGCTGCTTCGGCGCGAGCGACATCAAAGCGCAGATGCTCTTCACGTGGGCGTGCGCCAGGTGCCTGTTTGACCCGCTCGCCAAGGAGGTGCCGTTCGTGCCGTGTGAAGGTGGCAAAGGTGCGCCGTAAGAGCGGGACGATGGTCTGGAAAGTTTCGTCGTTGAGTGTGCCAAGCCAGGTGTCGATGAGGTGCCAGAGTTGCTCGTCATGCACGATGAACATGCCACTACCCTGGAGCAAGCCCTCGATCCAGGCGGCAGCCGCCGTGGGTGGCTGGGACGGCGAAAGGGCCTGGCTCAAGAGACGCGCTGCTGCGTCGTTGCTCAGGCGTTCGACGTCGAGCAGCAGACGGCACGACTGACCGGCGATCAGGCCATGCATATGCGGTGCTTGCACGAGGTGGGCCAGAGCCGTAAGCCATTGCTCGCGTTGCGCAGGCTGTCCAAGCAGACCAATGGCCGCGTTGGTTGCGGCAATGCGCCGACTCATTGTGGCGGCGGCTTCGTCGTTGACGTTGGTGCAGACGTTGCTTAAGCCGATGCAGATCCGCGTGACCATGCCGTCAACAACGATGGCAATGAGACTCGTGTCAAGCTCGCGGACGCTGCCGTACCGCAGGCTGTTGACGAGGCTGCTGCGTGTCTGCCGATCTTCGCTCGTGAGCGCATCCATCAATGCTCCGGCATCGTTTGTATGCGTGGCCCGCTGTTGGAGCAGATCCATGAGCGGGGAGATTGCGTCAGGAAGATCGGCGAAAAGGGCTTGATTCACAATCGCAACCAGATCGCCTAGCACATCACTCTTGCGGGCGCGGTCGAGCGTGCGTGCCGTGGCTGCCCCGCGTACCGTTGTGCCCCAGATAGCGGCTTCGATCAGGGCGACGTCAAAGGCGGGTTGCCACTGCAGCCACCAGGTCTCGCGGAAGGTTCCGGTGCCCGTCACGTCGCCCGGTTCACCCCAGGCCAGGCCGAGCAAGCTCAACTGGCGCACCAGGGCGCTCTGTTCGCGATGATTGGCTTTGCGCAGATCGAGTTCGAGCAGGCGTCGCTCGGCCGTTGGTTTCATGCGGAGCCGCCGCTGTTGCTGGCGGAGATCCTGCTGCAAGGGGACAAGCGGGGTTTCGTCGGGGATGCTACCGATGCGTTCACCGACGATCAGTTGCTGGTGAATGAGGCGCATCGGGGCGTCGTTGCCGGTGCAGAAGACCGCCCGCGCTGCTTCTTCAAGCTCACTCAACCCTGGCACAGGGTGTTCGCGCAGCGCCGCCAGCGCTTCGGCGAGGCGCACTGCTTCGATGATATGCGCCGATGAGGCGTCGAGGTCGTGCTGCCGCAACAACCGGGCGACGCGGGTCATCCATTGGATCGTGACCGCCGTTGCATCGTGGGCCGCCTCACCCATGGCCCAGAGATGATCGTACCACCCTGGCGAGGCGATACCGGCACCGTAGCCACTGGCAACCGTGAGTCGTCCGTAGGTCCACGGGGCGAGCGTCGCCGCCGTTTTAATTTTTGGCAGCCCTTTGAGCAGTTGGTCATCAGTACGGGCAGCGTCAAGTGAGACCAGGGCTGGTGCGTGCCATGCCCCACAGACAACCGCGATCCGCTGAAAGCCCTCGCGACGTGCCTGGCGGAGGGTCCGGCGCATCCAAGCTTCGCGATAAGCCTCGTACGGATCGGTTGGCGTCGGCTGATCCTCGCGCAGGGCACTCATGGCCTCAAGGACCGCGCTGAAGATCGCCGCATCATCGCGGCGCTGCTCGACCAACTCTTCCCACCAGCGTTCGCCGTCGCTATAGCCTGCCGCGAGGGCCAGGGCACCGAGAGGATCTTCGGCAGGGTGCAAGATCGGTGAAACACCAGCCTCCCTGTGAGCCTCCCCGGTTTTTTCCAGTGCGAGCTGATGGAACTGCGGCAGATCCATACAGCGCACAGGGATCTGCTGGTGCAGGGCATAGGTAATCGCCTGAAACTCGGGTGAAAAGCGGGCAAACGGATAAAAGACGGCCTGATCGGGACGCTCGGTAGCATAGACGAGCAAGGCGATAGGCGGTTCGAGCGCGGGATGGGCGAGCAGGGGCAAGATCGGGTCGGCCTCGGGCGGCCCTTCGACCAGGACGAGATCGGGGGCAAGTTCCGTCAAGGCCCGGCGCAGACTGCGCGCCGAACCAGGCCCGTGGTGGCGAATACCAAAGATGTGGTGGGTTGCGGGTGCCATAGTGCCTCAGGCAAGTTCACGGCAGGCGCGGTAGAGATCTTTCCAACCTTCGCGTTCTTTGACGACGGTTTCGAGGTATTCAAGCCAGGCGACACGGTCTTGAACCGGGTCTTTGATCACAGCACCAACCAGCACGGCGGCCACATCACCCGCACGCAGAGCCCCATCACCAAAATGGGCCGCGAGCGCCATGCCGCTATTGACCACCGAAATCGCCTCGGCGGTGCTGAGCGTACCGCTCGGTGATTTGAGGCTTGTCCGGCCATCGGCGGTCATCCCGGCGCGTAATTCACGGAAGATCGTCACAATCCGGCGGATCTCTTCGAGGGCTGGCGGTTCGCCGGGCAACTCTAGGGCACGCCCGAGACTCGTCACGCGTTGCTGCACAATCTCAACCTCTTGTTCGAGGCTATCGGGGAGCGGCAGTACGACCGTATTGAAGCGCCGCTTGAGCGCACTCGAAAGCTCGTTGACGCCACGGTCGCGATCGTTGGCAGTCGCGATCAGATTGAAGCCCTTGACAGCCTGCACTTCGCTGCCGAGTTCAGGAATGGGCAAGGTTTTTTCGGAGAGGATCGTAATCAACGAATCCTGCACTTCGGCAGGAATGCGCGTCAACTCTTCGACGCGGGCAATTTTGCCCTCTTGCATTGCCCGCATCAACGGGCTAGCAACGATTGCAGCGGCACTTGGGCCATCGGCGAGCAACCGGGCATAGTTCCACCCATAGCGAATCGACTCCTCGCTGGTGCCGGCGGTACCCTGGACAAGCATGGTCGAATCGCCGCTAATCGCCGCCGCCAAATGCTCTGAAACCCAACTTTTGGCCGTTCCAGGCAACCCGATCAGCAACAGGCCTCGGTCGGTGGCAAGGGTCGCGATGGCCGTCTCGATCACCCGGCGTGCCCCGATATATTTGGGCGTGATCGTCGTCCCGTCGGGCAACTGCCCACCAAGCAAGTAGGTCGCCACGGCCCACGGTGACAGGTGCCAGCGTGGCGGGCGCAGGCGCTGATCGTGGACGGCCAGCGCCTGCAACTCATCCGCATATTGCTGTTCGGCGTGCTCGCGAAGAAGGGTGGTCATACGTGTTTTTCCTTGTTGTGCTGATGCACGAGAGGGATGCTTGGGGTTACGCCCCCACACTCTGTTCTTTCGTGCGGTGTTGACGGCTGTGCCAGGAACACCGCACCAACTGCCTATAGATGGGCAGCCTAACATTCATACTGATGGAGCCTAGAAAACTTCGGCAATGCGGCGCCGCAAGTGTAGGCGGTCGCGAAACGGAGCTATCAGCTGGCGCCAGTAGTTGTGTTCAGCGATCGCTGGAGGAATTATACTGACTGCTTGCGCAGCGAGTTCAGGTGGAACAGCTTCGACAAGCAGATCCAGGGTTTGGCGAAGGTTGCTTTGGTGGTGGAATTCGGTTGGTCGGAGCAGCGCCAGTTCACGGGCAAAATGGGCCAGGATAGCCTGCGCGAGTTGATTGCTCCAGGGTGTAAGGCGAGCTTCCAGCAACTGGCGCGTCAGGCCATGGCGTGAGGCTTTCTGATTGGCCTTGAGCAACGTGAGAACGAGAATTTCGCGCTCGACCGGCGGAATCAGCGGCAAAAGAGGGAAGACATCGACGGCATCAGGGTTGTTCAAGCCATAGGCAACGAGAGCCTGCGCCCATGCCTGATCGCGAAAGGCAAGCGTTGCGGTAATCCAGGCTTTGAGCATCGGCTCACGCCATTCTTTGGGCATCCGTGTTTCGAGCAGAGTACTGGCCGAACGCGACCATGCGTTGCACCAGGCCGATGGTGGCGTTCGGGCGACGATGGCGACGAACCACCAGGTACGCTCGCCAAGCCCAGGCGGCGGTTCGCGACTTATGCCGTCACGCTGCATCGCCTCGTCACACCCCGTAGGCAATTCAATGCTCAGTTTCGCGAGCAACCCGCCGCTATACTGCACCAGCGCCAGGGCCCGCTCGGTCATACGTTGGGCCAGGCGCGAGGTTGGCAAGGTCGCCAGCAGCGCGGCAGCTAACTGGCGCACCCCTCTGCTTCGATCGTCAAGCACCGCTTCGAGGAAGGGCTCATCGGCGATGCTCAACTCGCTACGCAGTGCCTCCACCAAAGCCTGGCGATCATCGGCCTTCTCTTGCGCCCAAGTTGACTCGATGAGCGAACGGGCGAGCGCGGGGCGTTCGGGGCGCACAGCCTTCAGCAGCACCAACCGCTCGCCACAGGTACCCACGTCCCACGCAGCCTGGAGCGCTGTTGCGTCCTGCGCGGCCACGGTTGTCTCACTGACCGACGCAAAAGCCCACCCAGGATGGAAATTCGCGAGCCAACGGCCCCGTTCACCAATCACCTTCATCACGAGAGGTTGGAGATCGGGCGAGGTGCGAGCGCGTTCGAGTAAGGCTGGCAGAAACGGCGGAGGAACCCGCACCTCATGCGCAGCGGCCCTGGCCAACCACTCGCGCACCAGGAACTCGGGCTGACCCTCAAGCACCTGCGACAACAAAGAGGCCGCTTCTCGCCCACAGATCGGCTGGGTCTCGTCGGGTGCAGGCGCAACGGGATCAAGCGCAAGCACAGGCGGCAACGCACCGGCGCGCACATAGAGCGTCGCTGCCGCAGCGACATCAAGGAGGCGCGCCGCCGGTTCACCCTCACCGGGCAATTCGGCAACCAGATCGGCCAGCACACCAACAGGAGGTTGCGGTAACTGCGGACGGCGGACCGTCCCCATCAGCGCCACCGTCGTCAAATCTTTCCAATAATGCAGCGGATCACCCATCATACTCACCCCATCCCCAATGATCTCTCGCGTGCAAGGAGAGTGAAGCGCAGCGCCCACCCTCCTTACACGCAAAAAAATCCCCCCTCGCATTGCACACTCAACGGCAGCAACATCTGCCCATCCCATTCGCCCACGATGGTAAAAGGATGGCCGCCGGTCAAGGCCAACAATTGCCAGATCTGCGTGGAGGTACGCGACAGCGGCAGCGTCTGCTCATCAGCGTCACGCAGATACCAGCGCTCTTCCACGCAGGCAAGACGACAGGGGCCAATGCTCAACAGATGACGTTCAAGCCACGGCTGCTGTGCCAGCGCCGCCGCATAGCTTCCAATGGCCGCATTGATTGGACAGCCAGGCAACGGGCCGGGTTCAGACGTCAATTCCTCGCGCGTTCGTACGAGCGCACGCTGCGGTACCGAACCGGGATAAAAGACAAGCTCGCCGGCAAAAAAACTCCCCGGCACCAGGCTCTGGTCAAGGGGGGTGTAGGCCGTGCTAAAGCTAAGCACCAGCGCCGAACGCTGGCCCGTCATCCCCCAGAGCCAGGTACGTTGCACGCGCAGGCGCTCTTCATCTTCAATGCGCCGCCCGAGCACCAGCCACTGATCGAAGACACCCTGACCTGCCAAGAGGAGTTCCGCCTGGCTCTGCGTAAAGCCAATGGTTGTGCGCACATCGGCCTGGAGGTCGAGGGGCAAATCATCCAGGTGCGCATAGGCACGCGCAAGCAGGTACAACAGACTCAACTGATCAAGCAGATGGCCTTCCCAGCCGTCGCCAGATCCCGGCAGCAGAGCCGCCTCACGCAAGCGTCGGGCCACCCCGGGGGCCTGTGCATCAACCATCCGGCTAGCAAACGGCGCAAAGACACCCAACGCCCCCTCTTGTAAGCCAGCGAGGCCGGTTCTGACGCGATCCTCAAGCCAGCGTTCAAGCTCGATCATCCCCGCTGCCACACGCTGTTCACGCGCTGTCGGGGTACGCGAAGGTGACGGGTCAAGCTCGGCGGGCGGGGCGACAGGCGCAGCCTCGGCGGATGCCTGGCGGCGCTCGGCGGCACGGGCACGCTGCGCGAGCCACTCAGCCACCCAGTCGGGCGACTCGGCAACGGGCACATGATCAGCCTGATTTGCCAACAGCAACATCAGGGCAAGGGTATGTTTGCAAGGGAGCTTGCGGCTCGGACACGAGCAACGGAAGGCCAGGGTCTCAAGGTCAACCTGGACGCGATACAGACTGGCCCCACTGCCCTGACACTCGCCCCACAGGGCGCGGCTATGCGTGCCGAGTGTTGGCCAGAGCTTTGGCACCGCCAACTTCCTGGCCGCCGTCAACGCCGCCACATCAGGGGCCATGGCTGCAATCTGATCGTCGTGCAAGGAAGCAAGCCTCCGGCTGGGGGGTTCGGGTGCGCCCCGTCGCCCGGTAGGGGGCGAAGCACCCGCCCGCGAGCACGGTGTACCTTCGGCATGCGGCAGAGGTAAGGGGCGAAGCACCCGCCCGCGAGCACGGTGTACCTTCGGCATGCGACAGGGGCGGGTGCTTCGCGCCTACGACTATCGCCCTCTACTCCAGATAGTCACGCAAATGCTGTCCAACATCAGGACTCCGGAGACGACGGAGCGCCTCGGCCTCAATCTGACGTGCGCGTTCACGGGTCATCCCCAAAGCGCGGCCAACCTCTTCGAGGGTGCGGCGGCGACCATCGAGCAGACCGTAACGGAGATCAATAATGCGGCGTTCGCGGTCATTGAGATGGTTGAGGGCTGCCGAAAGATCGCGGCGCAGGAGTTGCGACGAAGCAAAATCAGTTGGCGAGGGCACATCATCATCAGTCAAAAAATCGCCGAGCGTATGATCGCCCTCATCACCAACGGGCGTTTCAAGCGAAACCGGGCGGCGGGCGGCCTCAAGCACACGCTGGATACGCTCAAGCGGCTGTCCAAGGGCCAGCGCAATCTCTTCGGCAGTTGGCTGACGCTCAAGCGATTGCGCCAAGCGCTCGGTCGTACGTTTCACCTGACCAACCGACTCACTCATATGCACCGGCAAACGGATCGTACGACCCTGTTCCGCAATAGCCCGGGTCACAGCCTGGCGGATCCACCAGGTCGCATAGGTACTGAAGCGATTGCCCTTGCGGTAATCAAACTTCTCTACGGCCCGCATCAACCCGATATTACCCTCTTGGATCAGATCGAGCAACGAAAGACCGCGTCCCACATACTTCTTGGCAATACTCACCACGAGGCGCAGATTCGCCTGGATCAAATGACGCCGGGCATCATTGCCACACTGAATATCACGTTCGAGGAGGCAACGAAACTGGAAATCAGGCTCACCGCCAGCCTCCAGATGAGTCTCGGCTGCATTGCCACGCTCAATCCGTTCGGCAAGTTCAACCTCTTCGCGTGCCGTCAATAGCGACACACGCCCAATCTCCTGGAGATAGTGTTGCACGGCATCGAGCGAAGGCTCGCCAACACGCCCTCCATTCACCGCAGGAGATGGCTCATCAATATCATTCAACGCCTCGGTCTCATGCTCCTGCTCCAACGTCTGCGGTTCGGCTAACTCCCAGATCGGGGTTGTTCGCTTGAGCATTGATCCGCGCTCCTAGCTAGGTTCTCAGGGTATGGCAGAGGTGCCATGCATAACAGAAAAGCAACATCTGCCTATCCAAGCTTCAGGCCCAACAGATCGAACCAGTCTCCGGTAATAGCGCCACATCGAACTATTCCAGGGGCCAGAAGTCGTTTTGCGTTGCACGTAACAGTGCGGGGTCAACCGCGTGTGGGTGAATTGATTTGGGGTTCAAAGCAACTATCTACGATGTTGAGTATAGTTGCGATACCATAACTTGTCAAGGGGGGTTTCACCATTTCTGGTGGAATTATCTTGCGAAAAGAGGAGGAAGGTCGGCATAAGCCGTTGCGACGAGACCGGCGACGCGGGCATTCTGGGTAAGCAGCGCCACATTCGTCGCAATGCTTTCACCCTCGGTCTCGGCAGCCATCGCCCGCAACAAAAACGGTGTCACCTCAGGACCGCGGACACCGGCAACGTCAGCGGCAGCGAGGGCGCGTGCCACAGCTTCTTCGACCGTATGGCGAGGCAACGCGGTTGCTGCGGATGGAGGCACGCAGAGCAGCATGCCACCAGGCGCGGCCATCGTCGCCATCGTCCGCTGGGTATGCCAGAGTGCGGCAACCTCGGCGGCATCATTGGCACAAGCATTCAGGCGCAGACCGCTGCTGACACTATAGAAGGCCGGAAATTCATTGGTTGCCAAGCCAACCACCGGCACACCCAGAGTTTCAAGATATTCAAGGGTTGCCGGCAGATCAAGGATCGCTTTGGCCCCGGCGCACACCACAAGGACGGGCGTACGGGCCAATTCGATCAAATCAGCCGACACATCCCACGACAGACTCGCCTGGCGATGCACCCCGCCGATCCCGCCGGTCGCAAAGATAGCAATGCCAGCCGCCGCAGCGAGCGCCATTGTTGCAGCGACGGTCGTGGCCCCATCGGCGCGTTGCATCGCTGCCAGCGCCAGATCGCGTCGCGTCAACTTGCGGATCTGCTCGCCGCCAGTCGCAAAACGCTCTAGTTCCTCAACGTTGAGCCCGACCGTCGGCACGCCACGAACCACCCCGATCGTCGCGGGTACCGCGCCAGTTGTCCGCACCTCAGCCTCGAGCGCCTGCGCCACCTCAAGATTCTGCGGATACGGCAACCCATGACTGATCAGCGTACTCTCGAGCGCCACGATCGCCCGACCCTCTTCGAGCGCCTCACTCACTTCATCAGCAACTCGTAACAGCATAATGGCTCCCACCTTAGATATTTGACGCAAAGGCGCAAAGGTTTTTGCATAGGTGAGCGTAACCCTTCGCGTCTTAGCGTCTTCGCGTGAGCTTATTTGAAAAGTATTGCGTTAAGACCACATCTGGACGCCAAGCGTGCGACGGATGGCTGTGCGAGCCTGGATACGCGGGCGTCCCAGGGCGATTGCATCTTCCGTGTATGCACCCCCACCAGGGCACCCGCAAGGGGTGCCCGGTGTACGGGCACCCCTTGCGGGTGCCCTGGTGAGCCGTGGGCCGCCGTGTGCGCCGCTAGTTGCATGCACATGCTGCCACATAGAGCGTATGTTTATATCCGGTTTCGTAAAATGCAATCGCCCTAGCGGGCATCTCGCCCGCTGTTGCTGTGGCGAGGTATTGGGGCTAGTATAACATGAGGCGTCGTATGGCTTGCAAAACGGTGTATCATGGTAATGTTGCTTGCAAAACAGTCGTTTCATAATAAAGGATTGCAAGATATGATGGTGCCTCTTGTTTCACGCATACGCACAGGCGGTGCGTTGCTGTTGTTGTTGACGCTGATGCTCGCGCTCGTGGTGCCGTTACAGGCACAGACCACTGTGCCGACGGTAGCGCCTGGTGAGCGCATTCATTTTTATGCCGATGGCTTTAATCCGGGTGAACGGGTTGATTTCTGGGTGACTGGCCCTGATGGAAGAAGCCGCCCACGGTTCCCGGCAGTTTTTGCCGATGATGATGGAGCCGTACTCTGGTCATGGGATGTCCCTGCCGATGCGCCTGGCGGGCGCTGGACCGCTGTGGCGCGTGGGATTCGTTCGAATCGCCAGGTGCCCACCGATTTCATTGTGGTTGCACCGGAAGCGCCAACTCAGGTTGCTTCTGTTACGCCCGAGGCAGGTGCCCCAGGGACAACGTTCCGCTTTACGGTGACGGGCCTCACCCCCGGGGATCGTTTTGCGCCCTGGGTACGCGGCCCCGATGGCCGCGACCGCAATATTGGCCCCGATAGCGAGTCACTGCGCGTCGAGGTTGATCGCGAGGGCCGCCTTGCCTGGACGTGGACAGCCCCCGAGGGCACGCTCCCTGGAGCATGGCGTTCGCTGGCCCGCGCTGAACGCGGTGGAACTGTGCTCGAGGTGCCCTTTGCCGTGACCGGCCAGGCCCCACCAGCGCCGGTGCGCCAGGTACAACCAGTGATCGGAGCACCAGGAACACGCTTTGAGGTGACGGTGGGCGGCCTGACCCCCGGTGAAGTGGCGGGCAGTTGGCTCAATACGCCCACAGGGGCGCGGATTGACGGCACGCCCTATATGATCGTGGCACGTGATGGCACGGTTCAGTGGACATGGACGGCGCCTGCGAATGCGCAAGCTGGGCGCTGGCAGGCGATTACCCGTGGTGCCGATAGCCGCATCGAGGTTGTGCTTGATCTGACGATCACCGGCGCAAATCCTGAGCCAGCACCGCGCCCTGATGGTGACGGCAGTGTCACTCCAGCGAGTGGCAAACCTTTCGATACCTTTACCTTCACCGCACGGGGCTTCAATCCCAACGAACAGATCGCCTACTGGCCCACCGATGCAGCCGGAGCCTCGGTGCCCGTCCTCGAAAAACTGCGCGCCGACCGCGACGGCCAGGTGACCTGGACATGGCAGGCCCCTCGGTTGGTCACGACGGGCACCTGGATCATGACGGCCCGCGGCATGACAAGTCGGCGCGAAGTGCAGATCCCCTTTACCATCGAAGCCCCGTATGAGCCCTTTGCCACCGTCACCCCCGAGGTTGGCCCGCCAGGAACCACCTTCGCGTTCAAAGCGGTCGGCTTCAACGTCCACGAACGCCTCGACACCTGGGTTGAACGGCCCGATGGCGTCGTTCTGCACGGCACCCGTGACGTCAAGGCGATCGGCGATAACAGCGCGAGTTGGGAGTGGCGTGCGCCCGATGACGCCCCCGAGGGAACCTATGTCATGGTTGCGATTGGACGTGAAACTGACCTGACTTTCAGGATTGAATTTCGGGTACGGGCCGATCCGTAAGAGGCTGTCTGAAAAGGATGTCAGCATCGTTCGCCACCACGTGGTGTGCCCTTGGAGTAGGGGCACCCCTGGCGGGTGCCGCCGGGCCGGTAGGGGCAAGGGCACCCGCCGGGCAAGGGCACCCGCCAGGCAAGGGCCACCCGCCGGGCAAGGGCACCCGCCGGGCAAGGGCACCCGCCGGGCAAGGGCACCCGCCGGGCAAGGGCACCCACCAGGGTGCCGCCTGGTTCAACGAGCCTTCAAGAAAAGAAAGTGTAAGAATGAACGCAGATGAACGAGCGATCGTCGAAGCGATTGATCAACAAGGCTTGCTTGCGGCCCTGAGCGAGTTGGTGGCGATCCCGAGCCTGGGGGGAACTCCAGAGGAGCAAGCGGCGCAAGAGGCGGTCGCCGTGTTGATGCGGCGTTGCGGCCTCGAAGTCGAACAGTGGAACCTCGATCTGCCGACGCTCTATGCGCATCCGGCGTGTAGCTGGGAGTTGCCTCGCGAACGAGGGCTCGGGGTTGTTGGCAGCCTTGGGAGTCCAGGCGCAGGGCGCGATCTGATCTTCAATGGGCATGTTGATGTCGTGCCCGCAGGCGACCTGGCAAACTGGACGTATCCACCCTGGCAAACCACGCTCACCAACGGGCGGATCTATGGGCGGGGCACCACCGATATGAAGGGCGGGCTCTGCTGTGCCATCTTTGCCGCCAAGGCGCTCCGCGATGCAGGCGTTGCCTTGCAGGGTCGCCTGGTGATCCAGAGCGTCATCGGCGAAGAGGATGGAGGACTGGGAACCCTGGGCGCCATCCTCCACGGCCCTCAAGCGGATGGAGCGATCGTGATAGAGCCGACCGAATTAAAGATTGCGCCACTACAAGCCGGTGCGCACAATTTCCGGTTGACCGTCTATGGTCAGGCAGCCCACGGCTGTGTCCGTGAAGAGGGCGTCAGCGCCATCGAGAAGTTTTTTCCGCTGCACCAGGCGATCCTGCATCTCGAACGCGAACGCAACCAACGCTTCCGCCATCCGCTCTATGCCCGTTACACCACCCCGTACCCCATCTGCATTGGGACTGTCCACGCAGGCACATGGGCCTCCTCGGAAGCTGAGAGCCTGGTGGCCGAAGGGCGCTACGGTATTGCCATCGGCGAAGATCCGCTGGTCGCTCGGCGCGAACTCGAAGCAACCATCGCCGCAGTGGTCGCCGCTGATCCGTGGTTACGCGAGCATCCGCCGCGGCTCGAGTGGTGGGGCGGCACCTTTGACCCCGCCGCAACACCGCAGGATCACCCGCTGGTGCAGACCATCGCCGCCAGTTACACCGATGCCACCGGCAACCCGACGCGCTTCGAAGGGATGACCTACGGGGCCGACATGCGGCTGCTCGCCAACACTGCTGGCATCCCGACGGTGCTCTTTGGCCCCGGCGACGTACGCACCGCCCACCGCCCCGATGAATATGTCACGCTCGACGACCTCCTCAGTTGCACCCGCACCCTCGCGCTCACTGCCCTGCGTTTCATTGGCAACGCCTGAGCAACCCTTCGCTTGCCAATCGGAAAAAGCACCGCGTACATTGGCAACGCCGGAGCAGTTCTCTTGCCAATCGGAAAAAGCACCGCGTACATTGGCAACGCCTGAGCAGTTCTCTTGCCAATCGGAACAGGCTCCGCGTACATTGGCAACGCCGGAGCAACCCTTCGCTTGCCAATCGGAAAAGGCACCGCGTATGCGGTGCCTTTTCCGATTGGCAAAAATCTTCTCCATGGCATAGAATTTCTCTGGCTACTAAGCCATGCCTTGGATCAGAGTCCTGAAGAAGAGAGAGGTCGATGAAGACACACCCTCCGAGCACTCATTGCTCAACGCGACGCCGTGGTCTGTTCGCTCTGTCGGGTCTGCTCGTACTTGTCGTTGCCCTCGTGGGGTTCGGGGTTGCCGCCCCGGTACGTGCCGTCAATCCATCACAGGTCGGTTCCGAAAATGTGTTGCCCGCCTTTATGCGAGGCGCGATCATCCGTGCCACATATGACGGTGACACCGATGATCTGCTGACAGCCGGGCTCGGTCAGGCCGGCTTGCAGGGTGCCGCACCCGTTGCGGCTGATCCGCTCAATCCGACCGCTGCCGAGTTACGTCGGTTGGCGATCTACACCAACTACCGGGCGATTGTTGATGTCACCCCCGGTTCGGGCTATGGCACCCTCTATGGGCCTGCCGTTGGCACCGGGGCCACCGCAAGTGGCAAGATTGCCGGTAAAGAGTATCTGGCCTATGCCGATGATGGCACTGGTGCCCAGAATGTCACGATGATGGTGCAGATCCCAACAACCTTTGATCCCCAGAATGCCTGTCTCGTGACGGCACCTTCGTCGGGTTCGCGTGGTGTCTATGGGGCCATTGGCGGGGTCGGCGAATGGGCCTTGAAGCGCGGATGTGCCGTCGCCTATACCGATAAAGGCACTGGCATGGGCTACCACGATCTGACCGCTGGCACCGTCAATTTGCTCACGGGCGAGCGGAGCACCGTGGCAGATGCGGGGCTGAATGCCAATTTTGTTGCCACGTTCGACCAGGACTGGGCCACAGCCAACCCCAACCGGATCGCCGTCAAGCATGCTCACTCGCAGCAAAACCCCGAAGCTGACTGGGGCCTGCACGTCCTGCAATCGATTGAGTTTGCCTTTTACATCCTCAATCTGCCCGAGAATTACGGCACCGATGACGGTGGCACCAACCGGCGTGCCCTCGTAACCGACAATACGCTCGTCATTGCGGCTGGCGTCTCGAATGGCGGCGGGGCGTCGCTGCGCGCCGCTGAACTAGACACCGAAGGTTGGATCGACGGGGTTGCCGTCTCTGAGCCGAATGTCAACCCAACGCAACGGCGCGATTTGCGCATCGAAGCGGGCGATGAACTCTGGGCATTGCCAAATCACAGCCGGGGCTTGCTCGACTACTACACCTTCTTGAACATCTATGCGCCGTGTGCGGTGCGCGACGCATCACTGGCAACAGCTCCGTTCAACCTTGTCCCAGCAGCACTTGGTGATGCGCGCTGTGCAAGCCTCGCGACCCAGGGTCTCGTGAACGGGACAACGGTCGAAGAGCAGGCCGCCGATGCACTGACCCGCATTCGTGCCTATGGCATGGTCGAAGAGCAACTGGTGCTCTTGCCTTCCCACCATGCTTTCACCGTCTTCGAGAGCATTGCGTTGCTCTACACCTACAGTTATGGGCAATTCAGCGTCAGCGACAACCTCTGTGGGTTCAGCTACGCCGCCGCCGATGGCACCTTTGCCCCGACGGCAGCCGATGCGACCTTGATGGCGAATATCTTTAGTACCGGCAACGGCATTCCACCGACCGGCGCGATTGCGATCATCAATGATCGCTCGTTGGGCGGGCCATTGGTTAGCCGCGTATCGGTTGGCTCAAATGGTCAAGCCGACCAGAACCTTGAAGGCGCCCTCTGTCTGCGTCGGTTGGCAACAGGGGTGGACGAGAATGGCGAAACGCTGACCGGAGACGAATTGGCACAGAGTGAACGTGTGCGTGCGGGAGCCACCGCAGTGCGGGCGAGTGGCAATCTTCAGGGCAAACCAACGGTGATTGTCCACGGGCGCGCCGACTCGGTGATCCCGGTGAATTATGCCGGACGCGCCTACTTTGGGCTCAATCAACTGGTTGAAGGCGAGGCGAGCAAGCTGCACTACTACGAAATCTTGAACGCACAGCACTTCGATGCCTTC
Organism: Candidatus Chloroploca asiatica; assembly: GCF_002532075.1. Lineage (GTDB taxonomy): Bacteria > Chloroflexota > Chloroflexia > Chloroflexales > Chloroflexaceae > Chloroploca > Chloroploca asiatica. The sequence goes on from NZ_LYXE01000015.1 coordinate 40,598, forward strand.
AACGGGTTTGCCGGCTTCAATACGCGGTACGTCCCGATCCACCACTACGCCCTCGAGGCGCTGGATCTGATCTATGCCCACCTAACGACCGGGGCGGCGCTCCCACCGAGCCAAGTCATCCCTGCCCTCCCACGTGAGCCAGGCGAGGCTGCGGGCACAGCCGTACCGATCACCGAGACGAACGTCCCGCCCGCGCTGGAAGAACCGCTGCGGACTAACCGCATCATCTTCCTCGAGCAAGATAAACTCGTGCGCATCGGCGCAACGATTCGTAGCGTCTATCTCCCGTTGCTGACCCAATAACAAGCCATCATGCCATACGAGGCGGACAGCAAAACTGTCCGCCTCGTACGCCATAACCGCTACCAGGCGCCAAGGGCAAGACCTGTGAGGATCGCCAGCAGGGCACCGGCAATCGAAGAGATCAGGTTCACCATATCGTTGTTGAGCCATTGCCAGCCGCGGAGGAAGGTGGTAGGACGGCCATCGCGGGCCACCCGGCGCTCGGTTTCGCGGCCATCGGGGTAGGCATAGATCGCCTGCACCGTTGCACCCATCAGACTATCAATGAGTGCACCGCCCACGCCACCGACCAACGAAGCAGGGATCACCCACCAGGTGGAAGCAGCAGGCGCACCCTCGATCACCAGCAGCACAAAGAAGATCGTCCCGATCAGCAAAGCGCCGATCGCTGATGCACTGGTGCCAAAGACGGTAACGCCACCTGAGGTGCCAGGGTCAACCGGGCGACCATTGGTAATCAAGCGAGGCTTGTGCGGGCTGAGCACGCCAAGCTCGGTCGCCCAGGTATCAGCCGTGACCGTTGCCATAAAGCCCGCAAACGCAGCGAGCAGCGTCACTGGTTGCCCGGTCAAAGCATAGGCCGCAGCACACAACGCACCAAGCCCACCATTTGCAAAGGTTTGCCAGAGATCACGGCGGCCCCCTTTGGCAAACTTCTCGGCTGCCTTGCGCTCTTTGAGTGACTCTTTATAGTGCGACAGGATCGTACTCGTCACAAAAAAGGCAATCAGGGTTAAGCCCCACGACCAGCCACCAAAGCCAAACGTCAGCGTACCAACGATAATCGCGCCAAGCCAGCCACTCTGCGTAAGAGAGCGACGCCAGTAGGCGAGCCCGCCAATCCCGACACTGAGAACCAGACCAAGGCCCAGCTGTGCTATGTCCATAACGTCTGCACTGCTCAATCCAGCCGCACAAGAGGGGTTTAAACCAAGCGACACATCAGACCTGCTTTGTGCGCGGCACACAAAACGGGGTGTCACCTAAGTGACACCCCGCGATTATACCAGACCTCAGCCATCAGGCTGCAACAGCCTGCATGTTGAGTTCGGTCTCATGCATTTGCTTTTTAATCGATTTGAGCGCGGCATCAAGCTCGGCAATCAGCATATCGGCAACCTGCTGGGTCGGCACAAAAGCCGCCATTGGGCCAAGCATCGGTGCGAGGTTCAAACCCATTGTTGTCTTGATTTCAGTGCCATTGATGGCCGGCACAAGCTCCCACCGTGTTTCGACAGGTACGGGCGTGCGCACATTAAAAACAATCTCTTGGTTATCGGTCCACGTCAGATCGCCCTCACAGCGGATCGTCCCAAAAATGCCACCGAGGCTCATATAGGTTACCAGACGAGCTTTGCGTGCAACCTCATCACGGCTGAGCAATTCAACCTTTTGCACCCGGGGAAGAATCATCGTGATGCTGTTGGGGTCAGAGAGGGCGGCAAAAATCGCCTCGGGGGTCGTATTCTCAATGTGGGCCCGGCGATGTACCTTGATCATTATCTGTGTCCTCTCTTCTCGTGCGCGTCTGCCGTATGTCTGTGCATTTGCACAACTAGCGTAAATTTTTTGTCCACCCTTTGCACAACTAGAGTATACAACCTTTTGCACACCTTGTCAATGGTTTTGCGAGGCAAAGCTATGCAATCTATCCAAGCGGTCATCATGGGCACCGCGGCTTCCGTAACCATTCGCACTTGGGTAACAGGCAAGCCTGAGAGCGAAAGCGGGGCGGCCTTGCTCTCAAGAGAAGGACGAACACGTACCGGCTTCCGTGCCTCATGGCAAATATCCGTGAAATGGTATAATGGCGAGGGCGATCCCCTTTACAGCGCGGTTAAGGAGACCAGACGTGACAAGCGCAAACAACCACCGGCGGGCAACCCTTTTTGTAACCTGCATTGTTGATCAAGTCTATCCTTCGATTGGTCAAGCAACGGTAGCGCTCTTAGAGCAACAGGGGGTTGAGGTTCATGTCCCGCCCCGGCTCACCTGTTGCGGTCAGATGGCCTTCAATGCAGGGTTTCGCGATGAAGCCTATGCAATTGCCGGGCGTACCATCGAAGTGTTACGGGGCCAGGGCGACGTTGTGTTACCGTCAGGTTCCTGTACCGCCATGATCCGTCACCTCTACCCCGAGTTATTTGACCATAGCCCCTATGCCGAGCCAGCCCGCGAACTGGCCGGTCGCACCTACGAACTAACTGAATACCTCGTTGATGTGCTCGGCATTACCGACGTAGGCGCACACTTTGCGGGGCGCATCGCGTATCATCATGCCTGTCATGGCCTGCGTTTTATTGGGGTCAAGGCACAAGCTGAAGCCTTGCTGAGCGGGGTTCGCGAGGCTGAACTGATGCCGCTCGCTGGTTGCCAGGAATGCTGCGGCTTTGGAGGGCTCTTTGCGATCAAACAGGCCGCTATCTCTGAGGCGATGCTCGAGCGAAAACTCGCGGCAATCGCAGCCAGTGATGCCGAACTGGTGGTCACTGGCGATGCTTCGTGCATGACCCAGATTGCCGGCGGTCTTTCCCGTGCTGGAAGTTCGATCCGTACACGCCATCTTGCCGAAGTCCTAGCAAATATGGTCGATGTGCGCTGAGGAGTCACGTGTATGAGCGAGACAAGCAGCGCCAGACCAGGTGATGGCGATCTGCGCACAACAGCGCTGCTACAGCTTACAGCAGCCATTGAGACGGCAACAACGCTTGATGAGTTACTGATGCTCGGCCTCAATGAGTTCACTCACTTGCTTGAGATAAGTGATGGTGGCGTCATCTTGCTTGATGAGGCTGGTACGACGGCGGGCCTAGTCAGTACGATTCCGCTGCGCACGAGTCTGCCCCCTGCCTTTCTGATCACCGAGACGACGTTTCTTTGGCGGGTGGTTGCCAATCGCGAGGCTATGCAGGTTGACGATGTGGCGCTCGCGATGGGGGCCGCTGATGCTGCCGCCGCAACACGCCAGATTCTGCCGCTGCTCAACGCTGAACAGATCCGTTCACTTCTCTTTTTACCTCTGGTAGCTCAGGATCGGGTCATTGGCGTGCTGGTCTTTGGTAACCGTACGGTGCCACGTCAGTTTGATGAACACGAAGTTGCCCAGGCACGCCTGATGGCAGGGCAATTTGCCGCAGCCATTACGTCGTTCCGGATCGCCGAAGAAGCCCTCCGGCGTACCGCAGAACTCGCGACCCTCAATGAGATTGCCAATACTGTCACCTCTTCGCTCAATTCCCGCGAGATCTACCATCTGGTAATGGAGAAGATCAATACTTATTTCTGTGTTGATGCTGGCTCGCTCTTGATGCTTGATGAAGAGAGCAATGACCTCGTGTTTGTGATGACCCTGGAAGCCGGTGAAGAAAAACTCTTTGGCGTTCGGGTACCGTATGGTCACGGCATTGTCTGGAGCGTCGCCTCGAGCCAGCATTATGCCGTGGTCAACGACGCGCAGGCTGATCCGCGCTTTTTCCGTGAGGTGAGTGATGCCCTCGGGTATACCGTGCAGACAATTCTCTGTGTGCCAATGGTGGTCAAGGGGCGAACGATCGGGGTCATCGAGTTGTTGAATAAGCTTGAGGGCCCTTTTACCGAGGAAGAGGCGAACCGCCTGACGCGCATGGCAGCAACCATTGGGATTGCGCTAGAAAATGCGCGCCTCTTTCAAACGGTGACGACGGTGCGCGATCGCTTCGAGGCGATTCTGAATTCGACGAACGATGGTATTTTGATGGTGGATATGCGTGGGATTATTATGACGGCCAATCCCAGGGCGGCGCAACTGCTCGATAGACACCGCAACCAGTTGATCAACCATACGCTCGATCAGGTGCTACACGATCTGCGCAGCCGTGCCGTCAGTGTCAGTCTCTCGTCACGCCTACCCCACGAGGCCACCTCTGAAGGGCTCGAATTTGAACTGCCCGCCCTTCAGGGGCGCTTCCTTCGCCATTATATGTTGCCAGTACGTGAAACGAACGGTACCGAGATTGGGCAATTGGCCCTCTTTCAAGATATATCGCAAGAACGCGCCCTCGATCAACTGCGCGAAGATTATGTCGGCATGCTTGTCCATGATTTGCGCGCTCCCTTGACAGCGATCATTAATGGTATCCTCATGGTGCAACGTGGCCTCGGTGGACCAACGACCGAGCAGCAACAAGAGTTGCTGTCGATTGCGCACGAGGGAAGCCAGACAATGCTGGCGATGATCAATACGCTGCTTGATATTTCGCGGATGGAACAGGGGCATATGAATCTGAATCGTGAGCCCCTCTCGCCCTATGCCGTCATTGACCAGGCCCTCGATCGTCTGCGGGTCTCGGCACAGAGCCAGAATATCCAGTTGAAGCAGGATTTCCGCGCTGGCCTACCCTTGATCGAGGCCGACCGCGAGAAACTTGTCCGTATCTTGCAGAATCTGCTTGATAATGCAATCAAATTTTCACCGTCAGGGGGCGAAGTTATCCTTGGGGCTGGCGTTATGCCAACGGCAAGCCGCGAAGATCAGGGAATCCTGCCGCTCGATGTTCGTATGCCCGATCTGGAAACTGGTGAACACCTAATCTTCTGGGTACGCGATCAGGGTCCAGGGATTGCCGCCCAGTACCACGCCCGTATCTTTGATAAATTTGGTCAGGCCCACCATGGGCAACGCATGCGCGGATCAGGCCTCGGGCTGACCTTCTGTAAATTGGCCGTTGAAGCCCACGGAGGCCAGATCTGGCTCCATAGTAGCGAAGGCCATGGAAGTACTTTTGCCCTGGCTCTGCCGGTCAGTGCATGACAGGACGTAGGTTATGCTCACACAATTTGATGTCGAGCGTGCTTTGCAACACTATGACCTCGGGGAGGTTCGTAGCGTCCGCCCGGCGAGCCACGGGGCGGTCAATGAGACGGCGTTCGTCGAGACGAGCATGGGGCGCTATGTGGTGCGCCGTAATCAGCGCAAGCAAGGGTTAAGCGCTGTTGATCTGCGCCATCGGTTGATGGCCTGGCTGCGTGCGCGCGGCTTTCCTGCCCCACGACTTATTCCAGCACGCAATGGCGAGCAAGCCATTGATTTTGACGGGCGCTTCTTTGAAGTCCAGACCTTTATCGAAGGTGACGAGTTTAACCGCGATCGCCCGGCTCACCTCGCTGGCACTGGGTCGATCCTGGCCCACTATCACAATGCCGTTGATGGCTTCCCTGATCCGCCCCTATCACAAGGCCCACGCTATAGCACCTCATCGCTGTCAGGGCTGATCGAGCGCATTATGCAGCGCGATATAATGGGCGATTTGACTGTCCAACTCAACTGGTATGATCGACGGGCCGCCGATCTCAAACGCGCACTCAGCGAGCAAAGCTATGAAGCGCTGCCGCACGTGCTGATTCACGGTGATGTCCATCGCGATAACCTGATCTTTCGTGGTGATACCGTCGCCGCCCTGATTGATTTCGATCAGGTGACGCTTGATGCGCGCCTCGTTGATCTCGCCGATGCCCTCGTTGATTTTGCCGTCGGGATGCCCCCCAAAGATTGGTATCCCTGGGGTGTCTATGCTGGCCCCCTTGATGCCGAGCGCGCAGCCCAGTTGCTCAATGGGTATGACCAGATTGCGCCCCTCTCATCCTATGAGCGCAAAGCGTTGCCACTTATGATTGAGGTGATCTGGCTTCAAGGTAATCTGCGTCGTGTCCTGACGACCCACGATGCTGATCCCGATTATCATTGTGAGGTGCTGGGCCAAGGGCAACGCCTCGCCGAATGGCTGCACGAACACCTCGAGGCGATGAACCTCGGCTAGGAGCCTACCCTGGCAACGAAACGCAAGCCAAAGGAGCACGCGATGCTTGTTGCTCGCCGTCAATTTACCGTCCAGGATTACCATCGGATGCGCGATGTTGGTATTTTTGCGGAAGATGATCGCGTTGAATTACTTGATGGAGAGGTCGTGCTTATGAGTCCGAGCGGACCCCTGCACGCTGCCATTGTCCGTCGTCTGAATACTCTCTTGAGTCAGGCGGCAGGCCATCAGTTCATGCTGAGTGTTCAAGATCCTATTCAGTTATCAGATTTGAGTGAACCACAACCGGATCTTGCGCTTCTGCACTATCGTGCTGATTATTATGCAGCCTCACATCCACAACCCGCTGAGATTGAACTGCTGATCGAAGTGTCAGATACCTCGCTTGACTATGATCGCGAACAGAAACTGCCACGGTATGCCGCGTCAGGCATCCGTGAAGTATGGCTTGTTGATCTCACGCATCAGCAGATTGAACAGTATATCGATCCTGCCAATGGATCCTATCGAACCAAACAGACCTGGATCCACGGTCAGACGTTGACGAGTCCGCATCTTGCGATGCTGAGCGTCCGCGTTGATGCTATTCTTGGATAACGATGTCAGCAAGGAGACAAAGTAATGACGGAACGAGCAGAGTATACTGATGAGGAATGGGCTACAGTTCTCGCGGCACCGGTGGCGGTGATTTCAGCAATTATTGGCGCGAGTCTCGGTGGGCCGGTGGGCATTATGAAAGAGGTCGCCGCGGCGGTGAAGAGTTTTGAGCAGGCCGCCGAAACGAAGCGCGATAATCCGTTGATTGTTGCCGTGCTCTTGAGCCTCAAAGAGCGTTTTGAGGCGTTTGGCGGCGGGCTTGATGATCCGGCACTCCAGCAGATGAATATTCTTGAACTGGGCCAGGATGTGGATCGTGCCGTGGAAGCTTGCCGCGTCGCCCGCGAGTTGCTTGAACAAAAGGCTCCCCCCGACCTGTCAGCCGAGTTGCGCACCTGGTTGCTTGAAATTGGGGTCAACGTTGCTCACGCTGCCGTTGAAGGTGGCTTTTTTGGTATGGGGGGTGAGCGCGTGAATCAGGCCGAACGCGATATGCTCGTGCGCCTCGCCGAGGCCCTGGATGTACCGTCACCACTATGATCTTTAGTTATCCTGGTGCGCTCCATATTCATTCAATCCACTCCGACGGCACCGGTACCCTCCCTGAGATCGTCGCCGCTGCCTGGGATGCCGGTCTGCGCTGGATCATTGTCACCGACCACGATACGCTTGCCGGGCGCTCGTATGCCGGTTGGCACGATGGCGTGCTCGTGATTGTTGACCACGAGATTACGCCTGACCGCAATCATTTTCTCGCCCTGGGGGTTGACCAGGTCATCAGCCATCAATTGCCGCCCCAAGAGTTCATTGACCAGACCTATGCGAGCGGTGGGTTTGGCATTATTGCGCATCCCGATGAACAGGTCGTCAATCGCTTCAAAGATTGTTATCGCTGGGACGATTGGACGATTGATGGCCCACGCGAGCGGGCACGGCAGACGGTCGGGCTCGAGTTGTGGAATCTGATGAGCGATTGGGGGGAACACCTTACGCCGCGCAACCAGTTCCTCCATTTTTGCGTGCCCAGCCTCGGCCTCAGCGGTCCTTCGCCCGCCACGCTCGCATGGTGGGATCGGCTCAATATGACCGGACGGCGTACATTTGGCGTCGGTGGAGTTGATGCCCACGCTTTTCGCCGGAAGATCGGCTGGTATGAGATCGAAATCTTCCCGTATCGGTGGCTCTTCCAGACCCTAACCAACTATCTGCAACTCAGCGAGCCGTTGAGCACCGACGCCACCGAGGCGACCCAACAGGTCTATGCCGCCCTGCGCCAGGGCCAGAGTTATTTCATCAACCGGCGTGAAGCTGATCTGCCCGCGTTGCATTTTGTGGCCCGGCGCAATGGTCACTCGTATCGTAGCGGCGATACCGCCTCGCTCGCCCAGGGGCCGCTGCACATCGAGGTGGACGTTCAGCGCAATGCCGACCTCCGCCTCATTGCCAACGGCCACATGATCGCCCACGGGGTACGCCAACTACGCCACACGATCACGTCCCCCGGCGTCTATCGCCTCGAAGCCTATATCGGTAGCAAAAGCTGGCTCTTTGCCAATCCGATCTATGTCCAATAAAGGTCGGTCATGACCCTAAAAACTTTGCGCCTTTGCGTCAAAAAAAACGCCTTCTTTGACCTGTATTGCCCCTACAAACCACCAACTTCGACGCCGGCAAGACGCTCAAGCGCCTTGATCAACGCATGATTGCCCTCTTCACCCAGACCGTCGGCTTGCAGGGTGCGGTAGAGTTGAAAGATCATGCCTGTGCCAAGCATCGGCACCCCGATTTGATCAGCCGCCTGGAGCACAAGGCGCAGATCTTTTTGCTGCAAATCAATCGTGAACCCAGGGCGCCAATCACGCTTGATGCACTGCGGCCCGCGATTCGTGAGCGTCCAACTCCCTGCCGCCCCACCCGACACGGCAGCAAGCGTACGCTCGAGATCGACGCCACTCGCCTGGGCAAAGACGAGAGCCTCGCTCACGGAGAGCATCGTCCCGACCACCAGAATCTGATTGACGAGCTTGACCGTCTGACCATCGCCGACGCGCCCAACATGGGTAATCGTCTTGCCCATCGCCTCAAAATAGGGGCGGGCACGTTCAACATCCTCGGTGGCACCGCCAACCATGATGCTCAGCGTGCCCTTTGCGGCGCCCTCGCTGCCCCCGCTGACCGGTGCATCGAGGAACGCAATGCCTCGCGCCGCAAGCGCCTCGGCACAGACCCGCGCACCCTGCGGGCTGATCGTGCTCATATCAATCACCAGGCTCCCAGGTTGCGCCGAGGTTAACACATCGCCAAGCAAAAGGGCGTGGACATCGGGCGTATCACTGACACACGAAATAATCACCTGGCACTGGGCCGCCAGTTCCGCCGGGCTCGCCGCCAAGTTCGCGCCCTGTGCCACCAGCTCATCTGCACGCCCGCTCGTCCGATTCCAGACCGTGAGATCAAACCCTGCCTTCAGCAGATTAGCGGCCATCCCGCGCCCCATAATGCCCAACCCGATAAAGCCGACTCGCTCTGTCATCTTCTTGCCCCTCTATAATCTCGTCTTTGTCGCGATAGCAGCCCGCGATCATTTGTGAAGACCTGGGTGCTTGCTCGCGGTGTAGCCGTGAGCAAGCACCCAGACGCTTGGACAAACCCGTTAGGGTTGCGATAGCACGATCTTATCCCAGATAGCGACGATCTGCAAAAGCTGGTCAGGTATCCAACCTCGCCATAGCAAAATGCAATACAACTCATTCGAAGTTGCGCTTTCTTTACTATATTAACAAGTTTTATTCGTTACTATAGGTGAAGGTTGGCATACCCTCAAAGAGGGTAAAAATCGGACATAAAACATCGCTAAGGATAACCCTTCATGCACATCGTTTTGATCAGTCCCTACAGTGGCATTGAGGCAACTGGGTTGCGTGTTCTATCGTCATGTCTCAAAGCGGCAGGGGCTACAACCAACATGATCTTTCTCCCCAATCTGGAAGAGGCTATGGCCGGCGACCATTTCCACGTGCGCAATGTTGAGCCCGTGTTGGTACACCAGATGACGACGATTTGCGCCAGCGCGGATCTCATTGCCATGAGTGTGATGACGCCGAGTTTTCATATCGCACGCGGTTTGACCGAGGCCATCAAAGCGAACCTGTCTATCCCGGTGATCTGGGGCGGTATTCATCCGACCGTACGTCCCGATGAATGCCTCCAGTACGCCGATCTGGTCTGTGTCGGCGAAGGTGAACAAGCGCTCGTTGAACTCATGCATGCCCTCGCCGCAGGAGGCTCGTATACCTCCATTCACAACCTGGGCTACCTCGACGAGGATGGGCAGCTCGTGCTCAATCCACTCAATCCACTTCTCACCGATCTTGATGCGCTACCCTTTCCCGATTATGCCTTTGAAGACCATTATCTACTGCACGAAGGGCGGTTGACGCGCGCAACAGAACAACTGATGCACTACTATTTGACCGACCTGGGAAGTTGGGCTTCAGGCCCCGTGTATGGCGTGTTGACAATGCGCGGATGTCCATATCATTGTACCTATTGTGCGAATAATGCCCTCATGGAGATCTATGATCATTGGAGCCACCTGCGACGGCGGAGTCCCGGCAGCGTGATCGCCGAGATCCAGGCGGTGCGCGAGCGTCTCCCTCAGATTGAAGCAATCATTCTACGCGATGACACCTTTCTTGCCAACACAACCGACTATATCGCCGAATTCAGCCGCCTCTATCGCGAAGAGGTCGGGTTGCCTTTTCGTGCCTATACGACCGCGCAAACCGCCGATCCGGTCAAGTTGCAGCACCTCGCCGAGGCAGGGTTGCGTTATGTCATTATGGGCATCCAGAGCGGCTCACGACGCATCCAGAAACTCTACGAGCGCAAGGCGACCAATGAACGGGTCTTGCAAGCAGCCAGGGTACTCCACCAGTTTGCAGCCTGGGCACCGCGACCAACCTATGATGTCATCACCGATAATCCCTACGAAACGCTGGAAGATCGTTGGGTGACGCTGCAACTCATCCACCAACTTCCCCCTCCTTACCGCCTTTCCCTCTACGCGCTGACCTTTTACCCAGGCACCGACCTCTATCACCGGGCGATCGCCGACGGTTACATCACCCCTGATGACCAGCGTAGTTATGCCTACAATTTCCAGATCATCGCGTCAACCTACTATAACTTTGCTCTCTTTTGCCACAGCCTCAATCTGCCGCGCATCTTCTTGGACGTACTCGCCACGTATGAAGTCTTCCGTATCATGAGTCTCAAACCACTGGATCGACTGGCAGGGCGCTTGCTCGATGGCTTGCTGGCGTTACGGCTCTGGCGCAATACCAGGCTCTATGCTCGCCGCCATGTTGCATGGCTGGAGACCGAAGAGGTTGAAGCCCATGGCTGAGATCGTCGCCTGTTGGCTGTGTGGCGCACGTCAAGCCAACCGGTGGCAGACCACCCACGACTATATGGTTCCTTCGGCAGAAGAGTACACCTATGTGCGCTGCAAGCAGTGTGGTCTGGTTTATCTCAATCCGCGCCCAACCTGGGCAGAGCGTGACGCCCATTACACCACGAGCTACCGCGGGTATCATCGACTTGCCACTGAACCCGCACCGGATCAGCGCCAGTCGATGGCGTACGGCCTGCGCAAGCGTTGGCGCATCCTGACACGCCATAGTACCGGAGGGTGCCTGCTTGATGTCGGTTGCGGGGGCGGCGATTTCCTCCACTGGATGCGCCAACAACCAGCCTGGCAGGGCTATGGGCTCGAGCGGGTGACAACGATGGCCTACGCCGCCCGCGCTACCTATGGGCTGAACATCGTGCTTGGCGATCTGCTTGAGGCTGGCTTTGCGCCAGCTACCTTTGATGCGATCACGCTCTGGACGGTGCTCGAACATCTTGCCGATCCCGCTGCCGGCCTGGCCGCATGTGCGCGCCTGTTGCGTCCTGGTGGCATTTTGATTGTGCGGACAGTCAACGACAACAGTCTCGGACGCAGGCTCTTTGGTGGCTGCTGGGTAGGTTACGATGCACCACGTATCACGGTCGTCTTTACACCCCACACCCTGCGGATGATGCTCGCGCAAAGCGGCTTTACGGTCATCGAGATGGGTTGCTGGTTTCACGATTTCTATCCCTTTCTCTGGAGTTGGCGCAATCTTTGTGCTGCGCGTGGCTTCCCTGCTCACGTATGCGAAGCCAGCCATGCGCTGCTGCGTTCGTGGCCGGTTCGCCTGGCGAGTTTGCCCTTCTTTGCCCTGCAAACAGCCCTGGGAGGAAATAGCTTTGTCACTGCGATCGCCCGCAAAGCATGAGTCGGCGCTCACGATCCGACCAGTTGCTCGCGCAACCTGGAACCAGTTCGTCGCGGAGCATCCGGACGCACTGCTCTTTCATACCAGTGCGTGGCTTGATCTGCTTGCCGGGGTCTATGGGCATACCTGGCATCCCCTCGGCATCTGGGCCAACGGCGAACTGATCGGCGTGGTTCCAATCCAAACACGCCGCCTCGGGCCATTTGTGCTGGCCGGGTCACCGCTTATGCAGACGATTGCCAGTACCCCGTTTCTCGGGCCACTGGGCAGGCCAGGGCAAGCAGCAACCATCGTCGCGACACTGGAGCCATGGTTCCGCCAACAGCGCATTGCCCACAGCGAGTTGGCCTTTCCCCAGATGATCGAAGCGACCGCTGCGCTCAAGCACCTCGGTTACCAGAGCGAAGTCTGTGAAACGATTGTTGTGCCCCTGGCTGGCCGCAGCCACACTGAGGTCTGGCAGAGTCTGTCGCCCGCGTGCCGACGAGCTGTCCGCAAAGCCGAAGCAAACGGCATCGAGATTGTCGAAGCCGAGAGCGACGCCTTCCTGCAACCGTACAACCAGATGTGTCACGAGGTCTATCGCCATGCGGGAAGGCCGCCCCATCTTGACCAGGCTTTCTACGCAGCGCTATGGCAAGCGTTGCACGCCCGTGGCAACCTGAATGTACTGCTCGCCTATCACCAGGGCAACCCCATCGCTGGCGGCATCTTTGTCACTGACCAGACCACCATCTGGTATCTGAGTGGCGCTTCGTTTGACCAGGGCCAGCCCCTGCGCCCCAACAACTTGCTCCACTGGCACCTGATCAGATGGGCGCTTGCGCAGGGCTATCAGCATTACGATATGGGCGGTGCAGTCGTACCTGGCATCACCCGCTTCAAGCTGAGCTTCGGAGGGCAACGTCACCGGTACACCCGCCTCTACCGCGCCCACACACCAGTTGCCCGCCTCGGGCGCACCCTCTATCAGCAAGCCATCCCATGGTGGCGACGCTTTCTGTACACACGCCAGAAGGGGTAAACCGAGCCATGCACATCTGTCTTGTGAGCCTTGACTACTGGCCCCACCGCAGTTCGGGCCTGACGATCTATGCCGAGGATCTTGCGCGAGGCCTGAACGAACGGGGCCACACAGTCAGTGTGATCGCAGCCCACCGAAGCGGCACGCCCCGTGTCGCAACAATCAACGGTGTCACCGTCTACCGGGTTGCGCTCGGCGTCACCGACTGGATCGGGTATAGCCTCCGAGCAGCCAGAGTAGTCACACAACTACGACGTACCAAAGAATTTGACATCGTCCATTTTCTCGATGTTCACTTTGCCTATGCCTACGATGGGCCATATGTTGCCTCGCTCTGGCAATCATTTCGCCAGCGACTGCACGCGGATGGCGGACATCCGTACGCCAGCAGCCGACGCAACTATCTGATCCGACGCACCTACTATGCTATGGCCCGGCGCGTGATGGAACCAATCAGCCTGCGGCGAGCTCGGTGCCTGCTCGCCGCATGTACCTCGGCTGCCCAGGAATTCATCGAACACTATGGTGTTGCGCCAACCCGGATCAGACACGTTGTGCAGGGTACAAACCTGGAAGCGCTGCGTCCCGTCCCAACCAACACCCTCCGCGAGCGCCTTGGCTTGAACGGCAAACGCATCATTCTTTTTGTTGGCTTTGCGACGGCCCGCAAAGGTCTCGAACATCTGGCGGTTGCGTTACGCCAACTTCCACCCGATGTCGTCTGGCTGATCGTCGGGCAATGGGAAGCAGGCTATCGCGCCAGAGTGATGAGCGCACTTGGCGACGCCTGCGGGCGGGTCATTGAAATTGGCCCAATTGCCGACGACGAACGCGCCGCCTACTACTCGCTCGCCGATGTCTATGTCTCGCCATCGTTGCTCGAAGGTTTCGGGCTCACCCCTATTGAAGCCCAGGCGTGCGGCACACCAGCCATTGTCACCGACGCCTCCTCGGGCTATGAAGAAGTTGGGGCCTACGGACTTGTCGTACCAGCGCGCAACCCTGACGCCATGGCCGCAGCGCTTCGTCGGTTGCTCAACGACCCAGCATTGCGCCAGCGCCTCGGCAGCCAGGCCCGCACCCGCGTGCTTGCCAACTTCAGCTACCAAGCCATGGCCGCCCAGACCGAAGCCGTCTACCGCGCAAGCTAAAGGCACATGCGCAGTGCATCTTCCAACGCAGCGCATACCTCATCCTGCTCATCATCGCGCATCCCAAGATAGAGCGGCAGACTCAACACATGGGCAGCCATATGTTCGGCGACAGGAAAACAAGAACCCAAAGCAAGCGCCTGATAGCATGGTTGCCAATGCACCGGCAGCGGCCAACTCACCCGCGTCTCGATCCCCCGGGAGGCGAGGGCCGCCTGGACGTTATCACGGTTTGGCACCAGCACCGAATAGAGAAACCAGGTCGAGGTTGCACTGGGCAAGAGGCAGGGCAACTGAATCGGCAGATGCGCCAGGCACGCCTGATAGCGGGCCGCCAGGCGTGCCCGCTCAGCCAGGCGTGCCTCGAGTTGCGGAATTTGCGCTAGACCAATCGCAGCGTGCAGATCACTCAGACGGTAATTGTTGCCAATCGCAAGATGGCAATACTTCTGCTGCGGATCTTCGCCCTGATTGCGAAGCAGCCGGACACGCTCGGCCAGGGCTTGATCATCCGTAAAGATCATGCCACCTTCAATTGAGGTCAGGATCTTGACCATGTGAAAGCTGGTGATCGCCACCTTGCCGTACGCAACCGTCGGACGCTGCTTGAAACATGCCCCAAGCGACTCGGCCGCATCAACGACAAGCGCAAGACCACGCGCCTCGGCCAGCGCGGTAAGTGCCTCGTGATGAGCCGGAGCACCACCATAATCAAGCGCCAGCAGCGCCCGCGTCGCGGGGGTAATGCGTCGCACGACCTCAGCAGGATCAAGCGTCCAGGTCACCGGATCAACATCAGCGAGCACCAGTCGCGCCCCCTGATAGCTGACTGCATTGGGTGCAGCGATATAGGCCATCGCCGGCACAATCACCTCATCGCCAGGGCCAATCCCGAGGGCGGCCAGGGCAAGATCGAGGGCAGCCGTACCCGACGACACCGCAACAGCATAACGGCGACCAGCCAGCGCGGCAAGTTGCTGCTCAAACGCAGCAACCCGTGGTCCCATCGTTAGCCAGTTGGAATGAAGTGCCGCTACCGCCGAAGCAATTTCGGCCTCGCCAAACGCCGGACGTGCCCACGGGATACGTACAGGTGTAGCCATACTATTCGTAAAATCGGTCGTGGTATTATTAACATAATACACTAAGATGAGTATAGCTATTATACAGTATTCTTCAGGTATGCTTCTAGGCTTTCAACCAGCGTAACAAGATCGGCATCGTCACCGCATAATCGTCCCCGCGCAACATATTGTGGCTCGTGCCCGGTACCACCACGATCTGCGCCTGACGACCCTCGAGGCTTTGTTGCGCTATGGTGAGTTGTTCGGGCGAAACAACAGTCAACGTAGGATCAGCGACCAACATCAGCAGCGGCACATGAACCTGCGCAAAGCGATCAAGCAGATCCCATGCCGCCGGTGGGCAAAAAAGACCCTCGACCTGCACAACACGGCACTGCTCAAGGGCAATTGCTTTCCAATACACATCCTCATCACACCAGGTTGGATTATTGGCCCGCACGGTGACAAGTCCCTGCTCTACCGAGCCACCAACACCCGCCGTATAGGTAGGCATCCGCTCGCTGGCCCACACGGGATCAAGCCCCAACAAGGGATCAACCAGGACAACCCGCTTCAGTAGTCGGCCATAGACCGGGTGACTGGCAAGCGCCAGCGCGGTCGCCCCTCCCCACGAATGCCCAAACAGAGTCACCTCAGTGAGCCCAAGCTGCTGCATTGCCTCGCCAATCAGCCGCGCAATCGCCTCAATTGCATGATCACGGCTCACTTCGCTGACGCCGTGGCCGGGCATATCAAACGAGATCGGGTGCAAACCAGCCTCACGCAACGCACCGGCAACCTGCCAGAGGGTCGCCGCACTACTCGTAATGCCGTGCAACAACACGGCTGGCGATCCCGTGCCACCCCAATCAAGGTAACTGAGCCGCGTCGCCTCGACCGTAATCATCCGGTGAACCGCATCGGAAGGAAACGAATGCATACAACTCCCTCATCTAGAGCCAGGAAATTGATCAATTATAGCCTGATTAGTCTGAGAACTTAGTAGTCTGGGAACTCCATTTCCCGGTCGCGCCGCCGACCACGAAGGCTGATAACGAAGAAACGAATATGGGCGGCTCCATGCGCTCTTCGTTCATTCGTGGCCCCCATTCGTGGACGGCTGAGGACGCCAGAAAACTTACTTCACACACTACAAAGTTTGCTGATACTTCGCACCTTGGGAACGCAGGCTAGTGGTGCCGAGAGAATCGTTGACAGACTATTCAATCACAGATGGCAATGACGATGTACAATGTGGATATGGACATTGCGCCGCTTCAGGGTAAACTGGCTCGTCAGTACCAGTCACCTGCCGCGCCGTCTCAAGCAAGTGCAAAACCTCGGGCAGATGCTTTGCCCAAGATGATGGGAGGACGACAACTGTCGGAGCTATGTTTGTACGAGTGATCTTTGTTGCCTGGGTGATCCTGGCCCTGACTGGTTGTGCTCTTGCACCAGGGTTGCCAGCACCCTACGATCTTGATGAGCCTTTTTTGAGTGCCTGGCGCCGAGCAGGTGGTGAAACGCTTGGCCCCCCTCAGACTCCACCGCTCTGGATTGACGAATACCAGGTGCAACTCTTTGCCAACCACCGTATCACCGCCGTTGATCCCCGTCGTGCGGTGGTCGAGGCGCTGGAAGAAGGATGGAGCACAGGCTACCCCACCTTGCTGCGCGACGCCCCGGCGTCTGCCCAGCGTGCCTCGGTGTTGCTCAGCGAGGGAGCCGAGAGTCTCGCCGGGCCGCTTGCCCCACTCAAGGTGACGGTTCGGGCACCTGGCTATAACGGGCCTGCGACGTTGTACCTCTTTGATGCAGCTGTGCAACCCGCCGACCAGGTGAGCCTGGAACTCGCCGAGGGCTATGCCCATGTCACGATCTACCCCCGTGGTGCCCCTGGGCCACAGTGGGCCGTTGTGTTGATTGATGGGCAGGTGGCCGGGGCGCGCAGCACCCTCTTCACCCTCCATCCTACGACCGCCCTCGCAACAGGCGATCCCGAGCTTGATGCACTCTACCCACGCCTCCGTGGTTTTATGGAACGCGCCGCCGTGAGCTACGAGCTCAATGGGCGGGTCATCCGCGGTTATCGTTCGCCCGACAATCCGCTCATCTGGCTGCGCGACCACGTCTATCAGGGGCGTGGCTTCCGCTATTTCGAGACCGATGTCACCAGCGTGCTCGATGCCTTCCGCGAGGCCCAGTTGCCCGACGGCAGTCTGCCTGATGTGCTCGACTATCCCGAACGCATGGTCAAAGCCCACCGTAAAGAAGTTGAAAGCGACCTCGAATTTCTCTATGTTCAGGGCGTCTACGAAGCCTGGCAAATGACCGGCGACGACGCGTGGCTTCGTGGGCATGTTGAGTCGATGCGGCGTGCGCTGAACTATATCACCAGCGATCCGCTGCGCTGGGACGCCCAGCGTCAACTCGTGCGCCGGCCTTACACGATTGATATGTGGGACTTTGCCTATGGGCCAACCACGATCAGTCCTGATGGCAAGCCCGCCCCCCGCCACTGGATCGAACCCGATACCATCTGGGGCACCTTCCACGGCGACAATACCGGCGTCGCCCACGCTATGCTCGTGATGGCCCGCGTCGAAGAACACGTCGGTGACCCGCAAATGGCCCCGGTATGGCGTAGCGCAAGCAAAGGTTTGATGGATCGCCTGAATGATCTGAGTTGGAACGGGCGCTTTTTCACCCACTTCATGCCCGAAGATCCAACCTTTGCACCGGCTGGCGTTGACCCTGCCACCCAGTTGAGCCTCTCGAATGCCTATGCGCTCAACCGGCTCGGCGTCGATGGCTATCAAGGTCAGCGCATCATCGAAGAGTACTTCAACCGCCGCGACTTTGCCCGGGCCTTTGCCGAATGGTACGCGATTGACCCACCCTTCCCGGCGGGCAGCTTTGGCATGGCGGGCGGCAAAGGCGAAAATCCCGGCGAATACACCAACGGCGGCATCAAACCCCTCGTTGGCGGTGAACTCGCCCGGGGAGCGTTTCGCCACGGCTTTGCCGCCTACGGGCTCGACATTCTCCGTCGCTACGCCGACCTCACCGAACTCACCGGCTCAACCTATCTCTGGTATTATCCCGACGGGCGCCCAGGGATTCAAGGGCCCGACACGATTGCCAACGACGGCTGGGGTGCCGGGGCGATGATCGGCGCACTCTTTGAAGGTCTGGCTGGCTTTGACGACCAGGCCGAACGCTACCGCGACGTGATCCTCTCGCCGCGCTGGGCCAGTGACCCCTCGTTGACCGAGGTACACGCCGTTGCCACCTACGCCGCATCAGACAGCTACCTCGCCTATCGCTGGCAACGTGAAGACCGGGCCATCCACCTCGACATCACTGGAAGAAGCGAACGCATCTATGCACGCATTCTCCTTCCGCCCGAACTTGACACCGCGACTATGCAGGTCACGCTCAACGGCGACATCGTACCGACTACCATCGATGGCGTCGCCCACGATCGTTACATCGCCGTCCCCCTCGACGCTGGCAATGCGCAAGTTACCATCACCTGGTGATGAGGGCGGTCGCCCTAACAATCCGTGGTTGTGCGGGCGAAAACGACCAGCTTCGCTGGTCGTTTTCGCCCGCACAAGCGAGATTAGTGGGGGCCTGTGACCCCCACCACATGCTCACAGCAACTTCCCAAGCGGCCCAAGATCAATATTCAGATCTTCATCCGTCAAACCGAAGACCTCTTTCAATTCCTTCATACGCTCGTCGAGGCGCATAAAGGTCAGGCCAAGCCGTTCAATCGCCTCGTCGTCAAGCGAACCATCCTCGACGCGATGCAAGGCCTGGCGTTCCATCAATTGACGCAGCAACTCAACAACCGTCAAGACTAGTTGGGCCAGTCCGCTCTCGACTTTGTCGGGATCTAAGCTAATCCGGCCTGAATGCGCCTGACGTGTTGCGCCAAGTTCAGCCACGAGTCCGGTACGATCTTCAGGGGCAAAGAGTATCTTATTGAGATCATCAATCTCCTGGATTTCCAGGTCACAACGTGTTGCTGCATTATTTGTCTCGGTATATTCGTGTAAACTCATGATGTTCCTTGCTTAGGTATGCCACCCCAAGAAACCGTGCGTATGCTGGATTCTTGGGGGCCTGTGGCCCCCTCAGTCAGCGATTTGGCGCACAAAACTATACACCGGCCATGGGCCTGTGGCCAGAAAAGCAAGCTCAGGATGTGCTTCACGCATCGTGGCAAGGCGCTGCCTTGCCTCGTCCATACAGTCGCGGTCAAGCAGATAGGCGGCTTTTACCAGGGTACGCGGCGAGACCAGGAATTTCTGTTCAACCTGAACGGCCAGGGCAACAAGATCAGCCGTTACGTCTGTTACCATCTTCGTCAGCTCGGCCCGCTCGTGCTCCTCACGCTTCGTCTCACGGAGGCGCTCGAGCATATAGGAACGTCCATCGGTGGCTGCTGGCGTGGCCCGGGGCGCTTCAGGTTCGGGCGGCGCCTCACGGCGCATCACCCGCAGCGCCAGTTCCACTTTGCCCGCCAGCCGCACGAGATCCTCTTGATAGATCGATGCGCCCGCCGCAAGACGCTCACGAATGCGCGCAGTCGAACCTATAGTGCCAAAGCGTACCGGCAAGACCGTCCGCGTTGCCATTAATGCCTCGATCACCGTTTCGTGTCGCAACAGATCTTCACGGGTCACTGGCAACTCGGCACGATCGATCGGGCTCACAATGGCAAGCAAAGCCCCCTCGCGCACAGTCTCAAGCGGGCCTTGCGCAAGACCGAGGATGTCAGGCAAAACCACCTCAGGCACGCCTGCAATCGCATAGAGATAGTATCGATCCACGCGCAACACCTTCCCCCCAACTTACGCCTCAAGCTCACGCTGATGTTCAACCAACTGATACCAGGCCGCATTGCGCATCTTATCGGCCGTGTCAACCGAACAAATCAGTGCTTTAAGCCCGACATAGACCAGATCAACATCAGCGATCGACAGCGTCAGCTCACCCCACAAGAAGACACCCTTATCGAGGGCACGATCAAGGAGATCAATGATGGCAATTTCGCGCCCTTCGAAATCATCACCCATCAACAACCTCCTGCACATCCTCGGTGGGTTCGACAAAACTGTACGCCGGCCACGGGCCAGTTAGCTCAAGCCGCAAACCACGCGGCCCATACGTTGTGCATACCTGCTCGAACGCCGCCGTAAAAGCCTCATACTCTGCTTCGGCCACAAGATAGGCCCCATTCAAGACCATCGGCTCATTGGCCGTATTGCTCTGGGTTGCCGGTGGTTTATGACGGTCGCTTGCCCGTACCAGTGCCGCAAGCGTCTGATGGATCGCCTGAGCATCATTGTACATCAGATCATCAACCACTTCATGCGTAGCCCGTTGCAAGCGCTTGCTCAACATATACCGAACACCTTCAGAAGCTGCGTTGAACGTATTGGCAAGATCGCGTAGCTTGGGCACCTCTTGTTGAGCCCAGGTCGTCAGGACAGCACGATCATAGAAGAGCTTCACGCCCCATTCGAGGCAGCCTTCAATGCGGTCAAGCGCCGCACGGAACGTATCACCATACTCGGTGATGGCCTGGCGCAGACGCTCTTCACCAACATAGATCGTGCAAAACTTCAACGGCACAACCGTATAGTACTGCATCAATTGAACGAGTACCCGCTGATGCGCAACCGCCCGGGCTTCGAGCCATTCGATATCCTGGACACGTTCACGCAAGCGATCAACCTCATACTCGGTCAACGGCACCGCGCTCACCATGACCTGCAGATCGTCATGGCCAAACGACTGCACCTGATAGGCAGGCTCGATGCCCTCAATGAGCAAGGGCTCATCCGACAGGTTCGCATGGGGCCGCACGACCGCATAGGCATAGTACGCCAGCAGATTGTCGGCAAAAATAGCCGGATCAAAGGGGGGCAAAACCATCATTCTACCGCCTCCTGACGCACCACCCGCACCATCAGCGTCGCCTCGACGTCCTCACGACTGAGCCGACAGAGTGCCTGCGGATCACTGCCAACCTGAGACGTTGCCACCTCGGTCAAGAAGCGATAGGCATTCGTCAGCGCATCCATCTGGCTGCTCGCAGTGGGGTCGTCCTGGTTATAATCAGGATGGGTGCGGGCGGCCAACCGACGAAAACTCTGTTTGATCGTCGCCGCCGAGACCTCCTCATCCAGTTCGAGCACCTGGCGTGCCGCCACAACCTCAGCGAAATCGAGCATCGCCACCTCAACCGTCGCAAAGCTATAAGGGGCGAGTGAGTCGATGCAGCGAATATGCAACTGACCACCAAATTGTTGATCAAGTTGATCAAGGCGCTGATCAAAAACCATCCGCTTGCGCGTATCAATAAGCAACGCCAAGTTCGCCACCATAGTCTCATCCATCAATGGATTGACCACCACATCTTCGGCAGCCACCCGCAGATGTTCCAACACATGGGCACTGAGTCCCGCCCGCCGCTGTTGCAACAAGCCATGTACCAACTGTCCAAGGAGAATCCGCCCCGACTCGCTCTGTTCAGCGGGCAACTGAGCCACCTGTTCCTTCACCGCTACAACCTCGGGCGAAGCAGCAAGCTCAGCGAGCACCTTGTTGAGATCCCAGAGCACCACCACCTCGAGTTGCTCTTTCTGCTCGAGCTGCGTCAGGTGTTCGCGCAACAACGCCTTGCTCTGACGCAACAATTGTATCAGGCGGCGTTCATTGGAGAGAGTCGTCCCAAACTTGACGGGGAGCAACGGATACTCACGCAGTACCGCATCAACCACGCGCTGGTGCGCAGTAAGGTAGCGCATGGCCTCGGCGCGATCGAGGCCACCAAAATCGCTACGGGGCACCTGGCTCGTCACCACAGCCAACCCGCCGTCTTGAACTGTATAAACATCACTCCCAGGTTCGACGCCTTCAACCTCAAAGATCAGCGCCTCTTCAACTGGAATGATGGCGTACAGGTACTGCGAGGTCGCGTCGTGCCGCGTCGAAGTGGCGTTGATTGACGCAGAGTTCAGCGAAGTCATACAACTCTTCCCTTTCCATTCGCTCGGCAGATCCGGCGCGTCGATCAAGATACTCACGGATTGCCAACAGAGCCGCCCGATGACACAGACCCTCGAGATCCGCGCCGACGGCACCTTCATAATCCCGTGCCATCGCGTCGAGATCAACATCATCGCCCAGCGGCATCCGACGGGTCAGAACCGCGATAATAGCCTGACGGGCGGCAAGATCGGGCCGGGGCATTTCAACCAGGAAATCAAAGCGCCCGGGGCGTTGCAGGGCCGCATCAACACGATCAATCCGGTTGGTCGCAGCCAGCACCACCACCCCCTTGAGCGACTCGATCCCATCGAGTTCCGTCAGCAACTGACTCACCACGCGCTCGGTCACATCATTATTGCTGCCACCGCGGGGCGGGGCAATAGCATCAATCTCATCAAAAAAGATAATGCACGGGGCGGCCTGGCGTGCCTTGCGGAAAATCTCGCGCACCCCACGCTCCGACTCACCGACCCAGCGATTGAGCAACTCAGGCCCTTTGACCGAAATGAAATTGGCCTCGCTCTGGCTTGCCAGGGCTTTGGCGAGCAACGTCTTGCCCGTACCAGGAGGGCCGTGCAAGAGAATCCCTTTGGGGGCACGTACACCGAGTGTATCAAACGCCCGACTATGGCGCAACGGCCATTCGACCGCCTCGACCAGCAGCCTGCGCACGTCTTCGAGTCCACCAACATCCTCCCAATTGACATCGGGGATCTCGGTGAAGACCTCGCGGATCGCCGATGGTTCAATCTCGGCCATCGCCGTATCAAAATCATCGCGGTTGACCTCAAGGGCCATCAGTTTATCATAGGGAATCTGGGCCTGGCTAAAGTCAATATCGGGCAAGAGTCGCCGCAGCGCACTCATCGCCGCTTCGCGACACAAGGCCTGCAGATCGGCCCCGACATAGCCGTGGGTAATCGAGGCAATCTGAGTCATGTTGATATCATTCGTCAGAGGCATCCCGCGGGTATGGATCTCGAGAATTTCGAGGCGGCCATCTTTATCAGGGACATTGATTGAAATCTCGCGGTCAAACCGTCCGGGGCGACGCAACGCGGGATCGATGCTATTCGGCAAATTGGTCGCAGCAATGACAATCACATTGCCCCGCGACTCCAGGCCGTCCATCAACGCCAGCAACTGCGCAACCACCCGGCGCTCAACCTGGCGATCACCACTCAAATCTTCCCGCTTGGGTGCAATCGCATCAATTTCATCAATAAAAATAATCGAAGGTGTGTGCTTGCGCGCATCATCAAAAATACCACGCAGATTGGCTTCTGAAGCACCGTAGAGTTTATCAATAATCTCGGGGCCGTTGATCGTCACAAAATGGGCACTCGTCTCATTCGCGACTGCACGGGCAATCAGCGTCTTGCCGCTTCCTGGAGGACCATAGAGCAAGACCCCCTTGGGCGCATCAATGCCAAGGCGCTCGAAGATCTCGGGGTAACGTAGTGGCAACTCAATCATTTCACGGATACGCCGGATCTCACGGCGCAAGCCACCGATATCCTCATACGTCAGAGCACCGCGTTCACGGCCTTCACTGGCCTTGGAAATGCGCACCTGGGTTGCAGAGCTTATCACCACCGGCCCGTTTGGCGTCGTCTCCTCAACAGTAAAGGTCTGCGAGCGCGTCCCAAACAAGTTGATCCGGACGCGATCGCCAGGTACCACCGGAATCCCATCAAGTTGTTTCGCCAGATAACGGGCCTGAGCCGACGTAACCTGGCGCTCATTCTCGGCCGAGGCCAGCACAATCATCCGGGCAGGCTGGGCGGTCACGCGACTCACGCTCACACGCTCATCAATACCCACGCCGGCATTGAGTCGAAGAATTCCATCGAGTTGAACAAGCCCCATCCCACGTTGTTCGGTATAGGCAGGCATCGCACGAGCCACCGTAGCCCGTTTGCCTTCGATCTTTACAACATCGCCAATCCCTAAGCCCACACGATCGAGATCCTGCGGGTCGAGACGCACAAGACCCCGACCCACATCTTTGGTAAGGGCTTCGGCAACGCGGAGTTGAACCATTGCTTCTTCAGGCATGATCGTCACCGTTCCTAAACCAGGCTATTGCCTGACCGATACCTGCGCCTCAAGACGTTCAATACGCTCTTGAAGAGCTTTATTTTCATCTGTAAGCTCACGTGCTTTGGTGGTCAAATAAGGATCATTTTCCCACCAGTTGATACCCATTTCCATTGCTTTATCAACTGAAGCAACAAGCAAGCGAATCTTAATCGACAGCAACTCGACGCCAACCAGTGAAATCGTAATATCACCGGCGATAACGATGCCCCGATCAAGCACACGCTCAAGTATATCGGCCAGATTGGTTGACTGCACCGAGTGCTGCAACTGATTAGAGGCCATTACTTCCTATCCTCTCGTAGGCATCCTGAAACAAAGCCTGGCTCTGCGTCAGGGCACCTGACTGAGTAGCACGCTGCAACGAAGCCCGTCATCGAACAACTAACACCAACAGGCTCATTGCAGCGCACGTTTATTGTACTTTACCCTCGACTTGCCCACGATAATAGCGCTGGGTACGCTCATAGCTCATCAGATTGCCCTTCTCATCGAGCACCACCTCGTAGGTCGCGAGAATGTCGCTCGACTCGGGAATGCGTTTGAGCTCAATCATATCAACGATGATGTGCCAGCCATCTTCTCTATGTGCCAGGCTCGAAACCGTCCCTGCCGGCAAACCCGTCAGACCAACCAACTGATCCCTGGCCCGCATTGCAATCTCACCTACGCTCATTGGCATAGAAAGCCTCCTTGCTTCACTCAGAACAATAGAACTCAGAACGATCAATCACTGCTGCGCCTTAGAGGCATTGTACTCACGGATCTCTTTGATCCGCTCGAGCAAATACTCCTCGGCCTCCATATATTCATCCTCGGTAATTTCACCAAGGTCAAGTTTCAATTCCATCTCCATCAACTGACCACGAACCTTCCCTTCGTCGTAGATCTCGCCTTCAGCCTGCTCGAGCAGTTTCTCGGCGATCCAGATGGTGCCATTGATGGGGGCTGTCACCGGCAACAGCAGCAGGTCAGTCAAGATACCCACGCGTAGCTCCTCTCTGGTTCCAACCCCGCTCTGGCGGGAGATTTGATCCTAACTATCCCAGCGGACAACAATATTGACAAAGTTATAGGGCGGCGCACTACCCACGTATTTGAACATCATGCGCTTGCCCATCTCTTGATCCAACTCCTGGACGACCTGATCAACCTCGGTCTCATGCTCTTTCCTGACCAGGAACGCCGCATTGAGCACCATCCGCTCGGTGATGACCATGTTATTCCGGGTTTCCAGCACGAGCGGCTCGATCTTCTCTAGAATATAGTGCGCGTCTTCTTCGCGTTTGCGTTTCATCGCCGACTCGACCAGTTCGCCGAGCTTAATCCGCTGGTAGTAGGTCTCCTCAGGTGACTTGCCCACCAGGCTATCGCGCAACTGGCGAATAGCAGGACTAGCCTCCACAATCTCACGATAGACGACTTCTTCATACCAGAAGGCTTTCAGGCCCAGTTCAACACACCCATCCATTTTGTGCATCAATTGCTCAAGCTCGTCGTAACGACGCTTGAGCATCTGCTCAACAACCGCCTCGGCATCCGGCGCAACAATGCCAAACCGTACCGGAAGAATGGTGTGCGTATTCATCACCTCTTCCAGCACCGTCGTATGCGCAAGCATATTGCGGCGCGTACTATCGTACTCAACAATCGGCGAACTACTCACCACGGCAGCGAGATCCTTATACACAAGCGCATGCACCTGGGCATCCTGGCCCCCGATGCTACGTGATTGAAAGGTCAGCGGAGCCGAACTGCGAATGATGCAGTAGAGGTATTCGCCAATTTCGATGTTTGGAGCGGGCATGAGACTTTCTCCTACGCAGATTAAGATGGTTAACCTTTACGCACCAGGTTCATACCGCGATTCAACCGTCGCTTCGACTAGAAGCTCGTGTTCAGCCAGCGCGGTAACAAGGTGCGCAGCCACCTGCTGCCCCCACGTCACGAGCGCTTCGACCGAGAGATCAGGTGCTAGATCGATATAGAGCCGATTGATCGCAGCAAACGCTGGTGCTACCTGCGGTTCAAGCTGTGGGAAGATTTCACGTTCGAGCACACGTAACAATTCACGGGCGGCATGGTCATGACCAGCACGCACAAAGGGAGCTATTTCCATCGCCAGCACAAGGTGGCTCTCGAGATCACCCCCGAGCAAGATCTGACCAACGACCTGCTCACTACGATTGCCACTAGCAACATCTTGCTCGAGCAGATTGCGTAACTGCGCCCGCCCGGCTAGGCTACGGCCAGCATTCGCGACATTACGGCGATTGAGGTGCAAGAGCGCCTGATCAAAGCCGGTTTCAAGCGTCAACTGATTGGTAAAAATCTCACGGGGTGCACTGATCACCAACCGTTCGAGCAGTTCGCTCAAGAGCGTCTCGAGGCGACTCGCCTGTGGCAGGCCATCACCAGAACCAGTTGGCCTGAATGCCAGCCTGGTACGCAGTGAGCGCGAGGCATGCGTGGTCATATTTTCGGCCAACGGATGCGCATGCTCGTGGGCGAGCAACCCCTGCACAGCCAGCAAATCATCCCAGTAGCCGGCCAGTTCCATCGCCTGCTGATTGACAAAGACATTGCAACGCTCAGGATGCGCTAGATCATAGAGATTAATCACTGGCCGGCTGGCGATCATCGTCGTGCCACCAGGCACCGACGCCAACGTGAGATCGAGTTGTCGCGTCAACGGGCTGAGATCTTGTAACACAAACAGTTGTACCCGCCGATGAGGCCACGTCACGTGCTGCATATAGCGTCGGATGACCATCTCTTCGGCCTGGACAATCGGGCTGACCCCTTCGTCAATATCTGAGACGACCCGTAACTCGGTCGACCCGATCCAGTGCAACTGAACGTGTTTGACGCCGCGACCCATCATTACGCTGCTTTCATCAACCGCAGTTCGAGAATACCATTGTTGTAGCTCTGCTTAAGCGATGCAGCCTCCACCGGAGCCGAGAGCAGGATCTCTTTGGCATAGCGGCGCTCACCATTGGTCTCGATACTCACAATATCGTCCTTGAGTTCAACCTGAATCTGGGCCTCACTGACCCCGGGCAATTCGGCGACAATCACGATCTCTTCACTCTCATCAAAGACATCCACCAGTGGCTCACGGACGTCCGCCACCTCGGGGCCAGCCTCGGTCTTGCGGATATTGCCAAAGCGCTGCACCCGCGGCGAACCATCGCTCGCCGTGCGAATACTCACGCCATAGACACCACGGCCCTTTTCGCCGAGCCCCTTCACCTCAAACTCGCCACTCTGATTGATCTCAAGCTTGTCGTTGGAAGCTAGATCCGAGACCGCATCAAGGAGATCACCAAGACCCTTGAAGAGTCCACCGAGACCAAGATCAAGATTGATCTGTGGTTGTTTCTTGTCACTCACAGCTCTTCTCCTTTATTAATATTCAAGCACAATCGCATGCCATTCAGTCAAAGAGTCATCATCAGACTCATCATCCCGAGCGACACGGTTCCGATTTGGCCGCAACGCTTTGGCCTCAGGTTCGGGGGCTGGAACTGGGGGGGCGGTCGCCTCCATCAGCACTTCAAGCCGATCCAGCACCTCTTGCAAGCGTTCAGCCGTCTGGCGCTGATTTTCCGACCACATGGCCAGTTCACGCTCAAGCATCGCCCGCTTATGTTCGAGGCGCGCCTGTTCCGCCAGGATCTTTTCACGCGTCGGTGGGACCGAACGCCCGCCCGACCCACGCGACGTCATCACATCACGCATACCACGGATCTTCCGGGTCTTCATAGCCAGCGCCCTTTCGCTCTAAAGTCCTGTCTGTTCAGGCATCACACGAGTCGCATGATGTTCGATCAACTGGAGCAACATCTTGCGCTGATTCATCCGGCGGGCACGATTCTTGATACTAAAATCCATCTTGGACTCAAGGATATCGAGACAGATCTGAGCAAAGCGTGGATCGCCAGAGGAAGGCAACAGGCCTTGCAACGCGGTCACCCGAGCAATCATAATGCACGCCCGCAGCGTAGGTGCCTGGTCATACTCACCCGAAGAACGGAATTCGCGCACAAGATCAACCACACGTGCGGCCTCATCGAGGGGCAAGCCCGAATTAGACTGCGTAATCGTGACCTCGGTCTCGCGATCATAATAATCGAGATCAATCGTGATCAAGCGGTCACTGAGCGCATCAGGCAACTCGTGAACCCCGGCATACTCCTGGGGGTTACTAGTAAAGATCGCCCGAAACTCAGGATGCACCTTGAGATACGAATTGCGTCCAGTTGACGTCGGCAAAACAAGCAGGCGTTCTTCGAGCACCGCAAGCAACACATTATTGGCCTCGGGGCGCGAGCGGGTAAACTCATCATAGACGAGCGTGAAGCCCTCGCGACAGGCAGTCGTGAGTCGATTATCAACCCACTGCTGCACGGCATCTTCTTCATACTTCACGACCGAATGGATATAGCGATCGACCACACGGCGGTAGCGATAGCCATTCTGCTCACCAACAAGATCAGAAGACGTGAACTGCTCATCACCAACAATCAACATCACCGGGCGCTGAAACTGTGCCGCAATATGCAACGCCAGCGTTGTTTTACCGGTACCGGCCGGGCCACGCAAATGGACAGGAAAGCCAGCGGTGAGATAGGCTGACGCCCGATCCATCACCTGCGAAGTCGTACTCGTCACCACAAAATCAACACTGGATTGCAGTGAAATAAACGCCTTAGTTCGGTTACCAGTATTCGTAGCAGTGGACATTGCTCCTGTTTCTCCTTACCTGATCAGGGTCAAGTGCAGCACCATGTGGGTGCCCAACTTACCGCATTGTCGGCGACCCCACGGCAGCGTGGGCACTTCCGAGTTCAAGATTAAGCGCAAGATACCAGCGCTGACGGGCCGAAGTATACGTAGGGGGATCGGCATGCCAGCCTTCAAACTCTTCCCAGACACGGCGCAAGCCCGGGGCCGAGCGCGTCCAGGCCCCCGGATCAAGCGACACCTTTCCCGCACCATCACGTGAGCCATAGAGTTGTTGCGCCAGGCCCCGTTCATACTCCAGGCCCGACTGGGTCGCCACACCAAGCACGAGATAGGCCACCACATCGCCAAACGCGAGCGCCAGTGGCTCGGACAGACCGAGGCGATAGGCTGCCACAATTGACATACATGCCACCAGGCGGGCCAATGCCTCGGTTCCACCCCCAGCAGCGCCCTGGCGCAACACCACCAGCGCATCAACATAGGCCAGCGGGGGACGGCGCTGCCAATGCGACGGCGGCATCAACGCCAGCGTAAACTCAGACGCATCAAAGTCACCAATCTCATCAATGTCGGCCAGAGCTGCACCAACCAGCGACCAGAGTTTCTGCAACAGGTTATACGCAACCGAAAGGTCGGGCTGGATGATAATTTCTGGCGTCGCCCCATCACGAAGCATCAGGCGGCACTCGATCTCTTGTAGCGCCTGCAACTGCGGTGGCAGCGTCACCTCGACACTCCCGCTTGTCCGACCGGCCGAACGAATACGTCGCTGTCCAAAATACATAGGTCACTCTCTATGCTAGTTCGCAGTGCAGACCATCTAGCAGATGAACCTCCCAAAAAAAAGTGCTGCGAACCGACCCTTCAACGCATCTCTTCACCTGCCCAACCAAATGTCCCAAGCGAGATAAAGCAGCCAAGCGAACAAGAGTTATCATCCGAGGGGCCACTGGTGTCAACCAGCGACCCCTCGTTACCGGCGTGGCGCCTGACCGCGCCTGGTACGACCAGAGATACACCTTGTTCGACAGCGCGACGTCGATCAAATGATCGAAGATGACCCGCCAGAGACTATGCTCTCAAGTCAAGGCTAAAGGCGAACAACGTTTCGGCTGCTATGGTGTATTGACCGAACATAACTAGTAGCGAAGGGAAGTTTACCGCCGAAGTCACCCTCGGCGTTTTTCCATATCCTGATTGAATTGCGCCCAAGCTTCCTTGGAGGCAAGGTGATCAGCACGCACTTCCATCCTCGCCGCGTTTGCGTCAGCAATGAACGTTTGTGTCCGTTCACGCAGATCGGCCATGAAAGCATCGAGCCGCTGACGCTGATCCTGCGACATTGACTGTCGCTCGTTATCACAGGTCTTCAAGAAGTCAGCAACATCTTTGCGCAGATTACCAGTAAACTCATCAAGTTTCTGCTGCTGTTCTGCACTCATCGCCTTATGCGCGGCATCAAACCCACCAAGCATCCCAGCAACATCTTTTTCAAGTGCTGCATTGAATGCCTCTAACTCTTGCCGCTGCGCAGTTGCCATCGTCAGATGGGCTTGACGCGTCGCAGCAAGTTGAGCTTCGGTCTCTTTTTGCAGGGCACCGACCGCCGCTACCCGACTGTCGTACGCCGCCCGCATTTCAGCGGTGAGACGGCTCATATCTTCGGATAGTGACATTGGAACCTCCGATTGCTTATCGAGCGAGCGAAACTATGGTAGCCAACATAACGGGGAGCGCGGCGTGCCTCATACGGATGACCATGCTCCCCACTGTTATCTAACCAGCCACATACGCTACCCGACACAGAACAAGCCGTTAGGCAGTAGCAGCGGCGGTCAGGCCCACGGCCTCAGCATATTTCAGATAGGTGTCCACACCAGCGACGACCACACGAGCCTCAATCGCAAGCAACTCAATGCCAACGAGCGATACGCGAACCCATGCGTCAACGACGATGCCCTTATCGAGGATACGGTCAATGACTTCGGCAAGGCTGCTGGATGCGTTCATCTTCTCGATTGCCATGGTAGTACTCCTAATATCAAGTGATAGAGACGAAAGAAGAAAGTACGAAAAAGTCCTAAGCAGTGGCGGCGGCGGTCAGGCCCACGGCCTCGGCATACTTCAGATAGGTATCCACACCGGCGACGACCACCCGAGCCTCAATTGCCAGCAACTCAATGCCGACAAGCGATACGCGAACCCATGCGTCAACAACAATACCCTTATCAAGGATACGGTCAATGACTTCGGCCAGGCTACTAGATGCGTTCATCTTCTCGATTGCCATGTTACATTCACCCCCTTTCGCGCTTAAACATTCCACACACGCAGCATACTACGCCAGGGAGCGCTTGTGTGTTAGGTATGCGTTAGGGTATCAGCAGTTTGTCAGCCTAACGGTTGGTCTCGACCATCCCACCCAGGATGTAGCCATGACGCGGTACCGTGCGGATGTACTGCGAGTTGTTGGGATCAAGCTCGATCTTGTGGCGAAGGTTCATAATGTGCCAGCGCACGAGGCCCCGCTCAGCGAGATCAACCGGATACCCAAAGACCTCTTGCAACAACCGCGTACTCGAACAGACTTCGCCCTGATGGGTCAAGAAATAGTGCAGCAGGTCAAATTCAGACGGCGTCAGAATAACCGCCCGCGAGCCAATGTTGGCAATACGGGTATGCACATCAAGGTGCAAATCCTCATAGGAGAGTACGCTCTGCTCTGGTTCATTGGCAAGATTATTCTGACTGACACGGCGGAGCAAGGCACGGATGCGGGCCTTCAATTCACCAAAATCAAAGGGCTTGACCAGATAATCATCCGCGCCACCATCCAATCCGCCGATGCGATCCTCGATCGAATTGCGCCGCGAGAGAAAGAGGATCGGAACCGCCGCAAGATCAATCTGGCGGCGCAAGGCAAGGCATACCTGTACTCCATCCATCTGCGGCATGACAATATCAAGCACAATCAAATCAGGTTGATGATGTTGCGCGAGCGCAAGGCCATCAACCCCATTGAAGGCTGTCATCACATCATAGCCTTCATCCATAAGGGTGTGTTTCAGAGCCCAGACAAGATCAGGCTCGTCATCAATAATAAGAATTCGACTCGCCGTCATAACCTGCTTCCTATTACGTTATCAGTTCTGATGGAGGGTTGCTTCAGCTACGGGTAACCGGACAAGGAAGGTTGTCCCCAATCCGGGCGTACTCTGCACCTCAATCACACCACCACATTGCTGGATGATGCTATAGCTCACCGCCAGACCAAGGCCCGTGCCCTGGCCTGTCGTCCAGTGCGTAAAGAAGGGATCAAAAATGCGCGAGAGATGTTCAGGGAGGATCCCCACCCCGGTATCACGCACGCTAAACCTGACCCAATCGGCTTCACAGGTTGCCTCTATCTGCAAGAGACCACCCCCGGGCATCGCCTGGCAGGCATTGAGGATCAAGTTGGTCACGACCTGTTGCAAAAGGGCACCATTGCCAATAACCGCTGGCAGATCGGGGGGGATAGCATGCCGGAAATCAATCCCCCGCATCCGCAACTGATACTCCATGATCAACAAGGTTGACTCAAGTACCCGTTTCACATCGGCGACTTCAACCTCAACTGCTTTGGGCCGCGCAAAGGTCAATAGGCTATCAATAATAATGGCAGCACGCCTCGTCGCATGATGGATCTGCTGGAGGCATTGCTGAAGCAGGGAAGAATTACCGAGATGATCCTGGGCAAGCTGGGCATTCGCCGAGATAATGCCCAGGGGATTGCGCAATTCGTGCCCAATCCCACTCGCCATCACACCGAGCGACGCCATCTTGGCCGACTGAAACACCTGCGCCTGCAACTTGCGGTGCTCGGTGAGATCACGGCCAACGACAACGACACCAGCCCCGACCCCAGGTTCAAGCTCGATTGGGGAAAACCGCCACGCAATGGGTATGAGTTGATCGTGATGAGCGAGGAGGTCTATTTCACATGTATAAACAGAGCGGCCAACACCAGACATTTCAAGCAATTCGCGCATGCGTGGCCGCTGGTCAACAGAACAGAGTTCGGCAAGATTACGGCCAATCACCTCTTCACGGGTATAGCCACTGATCTGCTCGGCAGCGCGATTCCAGGTCACAATTTCACCCTTGCCATCGGTCGCAATGACGAGATCGCTCGCCGATTCGACAATATTGGCGAGATGACGTTTTGCCTGCAAAACTTCTGCCGAAAGTTGGGCATGTTCATGGTAGAGCTGCACCGTATGGTCGTGCATGTCGACCCGATAGATCGCATTGGTCAAGATATCAGCAATGCGCTCGATCAGCCGCGTCTCGTACACGGTGATTGGTTCCGCACTGCCAACCCAAAGCACCCCAAGCGCCATCTCGTGAATATGCAATGGAAGGCCAAGCAAGCCTGCGACAGGAGGGGCATTCACGGCGACAAAATCAGGATGAGACAACGATGGCGCATTGTGCTGCACGACCTGACCCTGACGCAAGATCTGCAATGAAGACGCTGACGGATCGGTAAGAACCCCGCCCTGGTTTGACGTCCAGATGCCACGTGCCGCAACAACGACAAGCCCCTGTTCGTGGCGCAGCAATAAGGCAATGCCAACACTATTCAACTGCACATACATATAATCAAGGCAGAGTTTCAGCATATGCTGCCGCGACGTGCCGCCCCGCATTGTCCGCGAAAGCGTCGTGACCACCTCATACGTACGATCGCGCCATGTCCGTTCAATCACCATCGACAGCGCATCGGCAACTGTCTGCACAAACGCAAGATCAGCCCGCGAAAAGGTATGCCGCTGTTTACTCAACAAGGTGATCGCACCAAACGTACGACCTTTATACGCAATTGGAAGGCAGATACCGCTGCGCATATGGTGCAAGCCAGCAAGGGCACCTCCAGCGAAACGATCCTCTACCGGCAGATCATTGACCACTGTCGGCGTCAATTGATGCAGGGTATAGGCCAGCAAAGGATCTTCTTCTAAGGAGACATAGATTCGCTGCTGGATCGTTTTTGGATCAGTCAGATAGGCATGCACTTTGACGTAATCAGTGGCAGGCAACACCTCAACAATGCGACACCAGGTCACATCAAGCGCACGAGCCACATGGCGCACCGTCCAGGTAAAGAGATCGGCCAGTGACTCGCTGCTCAAGGCACGCCAGTTCAACTGCGCAATTGCCGCCTGACGCCGACTCTTCGGCACGTCACGCTGTGTCCGGCGCGGGATGGCACGCGCAAGGGCTTTGTGTTCTTGCTCAAGCAAGTTACTGATCTGGCGACTAGCATTACAAAGCATCTGCTCTTGCTGTGGGGTCAGGGTGCGTGCAAGCTGATCAAGGACGAGGAGCGAACCGATGGAGGTTCCTTGGAGATTGAAGAGCGGAACGCCCGCGAGAAAACGGGCATATGGCGCACCCACAACCAGCGGATGCGCACGAAAACGGGCATCAGCCGTCAGATCAACGACCTGGAACACCCCGTACTGGTGCATGATCTCCAGGCTAAACGCATGGACGCGAGGCAACCAGCGGGTTTGCACCCCACGCCGATATTTGAAAAACTCGCGATCACCCCCCATCACCGCAATGATAACCATCGGTGCTTCACATGCATTCGCTACAAGCTGAAGCAGATCCTCTAGCAGAAGTTCCGTTGTTGCCTGATCTGACATGGCCTTCCTTGCTCCTATAGGATCGTGCACGATCCAGACTAGAGCGAGTACGCGACAAAGGGACAGCCCGAAGCACAGGATGTTGTGTGTAACGCACGTTTTCTGGGGTTGTGTCACCCTGCGTACCACATGGCCCACGGGCCAATAACGCCGCGAACAACAGGGTGAGCGCCCGTGAGACCTCATCGGTCTTGAAGACCGGTGAGGTCTCAGGCTCCTGTACCGAGGCATGTATCGTTTCCTGATGCGCTCGGCTCTTTACCTATCCCCTATTCCCTACGATCCTGGCCTCATCTGGTGTTTCACGTGAAACAGCTACGAGCTTGCGGCAAGCGTCATCAACAATAACGCCTGGAGGCCACGTCCAAGTTTGGCGGGCACAATATACTCATCCTGGCGATGTGCATTGCCACCCTCGGTCAACCCAATGCAAATCGCAGGAAGACCCTGGCTCAATGGGATATTGGCATCGGTACTGCTATGCTGATAGCTCACCGTTGCCCCAACCGCGTGGTACGCCGAAACAGCCATCTGCACCAAGGGATGCTCGCGTTGAATAGCCCCCGAAGGCCGATCACCAACGACGGTCGTCTTAAACTGAATGGTCTCGGTCTCCGCTGCCGCTAGCGCAACAAGACGGTCAACCTGGGCAATCAGATGTTGCAACGCCCTGGCATCAACCGAACGCATATCGAGCAACATGCTTGCATGTTCGGCGATCGTATTGACCGACGTACCACCTTCGATGACACCGATATTAAAGGTCGTGCGCGGTGTGCGCGGCACCGAAAGCAACGCAATCTGGGCAGCCAGACGCACCAGGGCATGAATGGCACTCGGGACGCCAAAATTAGCCCATGAATGACCACCCGGCGAAATCGCCTCGATCCGGTAACGCCGCACGCCGATAGCCTGATGGTGCAACGTCCCAAAATCACATCCCTCTAGCACAATCACCTGGCCGGCTCTTGTGCGGAGCCGGGCAAGGGCCGCTTTGATCCCACAAAGATCGCCCAAGCCCTCTTCGCCTACATTCGCCACAAACCAGATATCACGTTGATGTGGCAAGTTGTGACGCTGCAACGTCTGCGCCAGATGAATCAAGGCCGCAACCCCAGTGCTGTTGTCACCAAGCCCCGGCCCATACACCCGGTCGCCTTCATACCGCACCGTGAGGTCGGTCTCGCGCGGAAAGACGGTATCAATATGGGCCGAAACGATCAGGGCCGGTGAACCGGCTGGCCCCGGTCGCCGACCATAAACGTTGTTGAGTTCATCGGAAGTCACATCCTGTAGGCCCAGCGCATGGAAACGCTCGAGGACAAATGCCGTCCGCTCACCTTCGTCAAAGGTGGGAGCAGGGATCTGCTGAACCGCTAGGGCGGTTGCGAGGATGGGACGGTAATCAGCCAGTTCAGCTAAGGCTGAACGAACAAGTGGATGGGCACGCCAACGCTGAATATCCATAAGCTGCCAATATGTGCAAGAGGCCTGTTTGCTTCCAACTGGCCTCATCAAAGCTAGTCCAGGGTCACATCGTTACAACGCACCTCCAACACATGGCTCTATTGCCCTGCGTGTAGTGTGGAGGTAGAGGTGGAGGAACAGGATTATAGGAAGCGTGAGAAGGTTGCTGTCTGGCAAGGTTCCAGCTAGATTATACCATTTCAATCTGTGAAGATGCGCATCAGCCATCCGGGGAACTTGTCTTGATTCAGAAGCTGAACACTGGCTGTCGGTGGCACATAGCGCCACGGCGTCTCTGGGTTAACCCAGAGACGCCGTGGCGCGTGAGGCAATCTCCTCTTCAGCGTTTTTTGAAGAGCAAGATATATTCATGTTTGAAGATATAGAAACCACCCACCAGCGCACGGTAACGCCATAGTTCTTTCTGTTCGCGTTTCGCTGTGGTTGTTTCGAAATTCTTGACGATGATGCTCTTTAAGGCAAATCCTTTGTCGAGAATGGCGTTCATTACCTGAAAGCCCAGTGGAACCCATTCGCCACGCGTGTATTTGTCGCCAATCACCACCACAAGGTAACGCCCTCGGTCAAGCACTTCGCCCGCTCGCTCAGCAATGGTGCCCATCAAGGTCAGAAAATGATCAACTGATGCCGCATTGGATAGATCGTCAGGATCGTCGCTGAAGGGAATAATGTCAAAATAGGGGGGATGCATGATCACCAACTGGACGCTCCGTTGGCCGTACCGCGCCAAAAGTTCGTGATAGTCAAGGGTCGCACTATTGCCCTGCACGACATCTCGCACAACCTTGTGCGGATTCGGCTCGACTTCGATCAAGCCCTTGGCATACGCCACCATGCGTGCTTGCAATTCAATTCCCAGGGTGTTGCGCCCAAGACGCTGCCCTTCAATCAGGGTAGTGCCCGAGCCAGCAAAGGTGTCGAGCACCCAGTCTCCCTTTTTGGTGTAGCGGCGCATCATCTGGTTGGGAATCTGTGGAATGAAGTTGCCCCAGTAGCCTGCTGTGTGCGCACCCGAATCGTCACGCCGGTCGATCAGCCACAAGCTGTCAGTCAAAAGGTCTTCGTATTCTTTCCAACGATTGAGGTTAATATCGTTAATCGCGCCGGTTCGCACTTCCGAAATAGCACGGATCAGGCGCTCAAGATAGTACCTCGCCCGCTCCAGCGTCAATGCGGCGGCAATCTGGTCAAGCTCGCGCTCGAGGTATCGCCGGCCAAGCTCAACGCTCGCGCCATCGCTCGCATCGGCAGGACAGGAAGATACTGCCAGGGCTAGTTCGGCTTTAAATGCGGCAAGCCCCTGACGCAAAAGGGCAAGCGATTCGCTTTCCTTCCATTGCGACAGTCGTTCAAGCAGGCTCACTGCATTGAAGCGAAGCGGTTCGTCGGTCGACATACGTGGCTCTCTCTCTGGCAAAAGCGCAGGTATTCCAGGTACACAAGCATAACAGCCGTCACGCAACCCTTATCTTACTCGATCTATTGCAGGAAGAGTTCACCCCTCACCTGAGAGCCACGGCAATTGCATCGTCTGCCGTGGCCGTCAACGGCTCGGCTTCTGGAGAGCAAAAGCCACCTGCGTGACCAGGGCGATTGCATCTTCCGTGTATACACCCCGCCAGGGCACCCGCCAGGGGTGCCCCTACACCGGGCCCCGGCCCTGTAGGGGCACCCCTTTCAAAGGGTTTCACTAAATAGGGTCAAACGACCGCTTTTCGTGAGACACAGCCCCGGTTTAACTCGTCCCAATGCGGTATATATGTTGGCAGGCACCCATGAGGCGTTTTACTGCATTGGGAAGCCCTTCCCAGAACAGGTGAAACCCTTTGAGGGGGCACCCCTGGCGGGTGCCCCTACAGGGCCGGGGGCCGCCGTTGGCGCCGCTGGTTGCATGCACATGCTGCCACATAGCGCGTATGTTTGTATCCGATTTCGTATGATGCAATCGCCCTGACCCGAACACATACACGTGTTGCATCAGCATTCACCTCATGGTACAATCGCCAGCATTGGGCAGGTCGCATAGTCTGGTCTAGTGCGCGGCACTGGAAATGCCGTACAGCGGCAACGCTGTCGAGGGTTCGAATCCCTCCCTGCCCGCCATCTATTTCCTCTTTTCTATCTTCTAAATCCTTGTCTTATCGCCCATACTGATGCCCCGGTAGATCAATGGAGTGCTGACTTCTGTCGGCTGCCCGTCAGGTGCCTATGATCACGTCACCGCACCCTCGCTCACGTACGTTTTTTGTCGCCCTGACCCTGCTCTTGAGCGGCTGGTATCTGCTGACGATGAGTGGGCATACCTATTCGCCCGATGAAGAGACGATGCTGGCCGTCACGCGGAGTCTGCTTGAGCAGGGTGATGTGGTCGTGCGCAATGACGCTGATGCGCCGTTTTCAGCGTTGCGGCCCGGGCGTGAAGGTCAGTCCTTTTCACCGTATGGTGTCTTGCCATCGCTGCTTGCCTTGCCGCTCTATGCCCTGGGGTCATGGTTCGGAGGCAGCGATCCGGCCACCAGCAGTTATACAGCCCGCTTTGCGGTGATGATGCTCAATGGGCCGATCACCGCAGCGACCGCAGCCCTGATCGCCTGGTGGGCCCTCAAACTGGGCGCCCGCCATCGTTGGGCTGTGTTCCTGGCTCTCCTCTATGGCCTGGCAACCTTCGCGTGGCCTTATGCACGGACTTTCTTTTCTGAACCAGTTGCGGCTCTGTTGCTGTTGCTTGCTGCCGAACGCGCCTGGAGCGCAGGCCAGTTCCTTCGCCAGTCTGGGTCGACACCTCAAAAGAGCGTCGCGCCACCACGCCTTCGTCGTGCGCACTCCAGTTCACCTCCAAAAGAGCATCTCGTGTGGGTTTCGCTGATGCTCTTTTGCTCCGGGTTGGCGGCTGGCCTGTTGCCGACAACCCGCATCGCCGCTGGCGTGGCGCTGCCGATCCTCGGTCTCTATCTGCTCTGGATGAGTGGCGAGGCGTGGCGACAACAGCGGTACCGTGAAGCATGGCTTGTACCGTTTGCCTGGGGCGTCGGGTTGGTGCCTGGCCTTGCCATCCTCGTATGGTACAACCTGGCTCGTTTTGGTACACCCTTCGCCTCGGGGTACGCGAGTGAAGCAAACCTCTTTACGGCACCGCTCACCGAAGGTCTCTATGGGTTGCTCGTTAGCCCGGGCAAGAGTCTCTTCTTGTTTGCCCCGCCGGTCTTACTGGCCTTGCCAGGGGCCGTGGTGCTGTGGCGACGCGGGCACCGCGAGGCGGTACTGCTCGGCTTGGGGCTCTTTCTGAGCCACTTGCTGCTCTATGCGCGCTGGGGCGAATGGGAAGGCGGCGGCGTCTGGGGGCCACGCTTCTTGCTCCCTGCCATCCCGCCGCTGATCCTGCTGGCCGCTGGGTTATGGCAACACAACCCTGGTAAGCAACGCTCTCCGCTGGGTCACAGTCGTATTGGCCTGGTGATCCTCGTGGGGGTGATCGGTTTTGTTGGCAACCTGGGCGGTGTTCTCTTCAACTTCAGCACCTACGTCGTGCTCGCAACACCGACCGACAAGGTCTACACGCTGCCCGGTTCACCGCTGCTTGGGCATTGGCGAATGTTGACGGAGCGTTGGAGTGCGTATACCGCACCAGCACCGATCTGCCGTCTCGGGGATGGCTGGTATGCCAGTGAAGACCCGGGAGGGGCGCTGCTACCACGAAGGACAGGGGCGCAGGGCAAGCTCAGATGTACCACCGCCGGTACCCAACTCACGCTCACCCTGGATGATCGCCGTCCAGCCGAGGCCCCCACAAGTCAACTGACCCTCTGGTTGAATGAGGAGCGTATCGGCACGCCACCAACGGGCACCATCCGCACCTATCGCCTCCTGGTGCCACCAGGCAAAGCCCGGCTGAAGATCGAGGCCGTCACATGGAATCCACAGGCCATCGGCTTCAGTGAGCGCAACGACGAACTCGGGCCACAACTGATGCTGCTCCAGGGACGGACAGAAGATGGCGGGCCGATCACCATTGCCGACACCGCCATTGCCCCGCTGCCAACCCGGCCACGGCCACGCTGGGCCTGGTACTACGACCCGCCCAACCAGCACTTGGTTGACCACTGGGCCTGGTACCTGCCGCGCACCGAATTGACCGGGCCACGCGCCTGGACTGGCGCACTGCTAATCATCGTCACCGGAAGTGCGCTACTTGGCAGCGGCATACGCTTACAGCGCCAGAGCTGACCATCACCCGTCAGCTCGTTTCTAACCTGAGCTTCCACAACCTTTGCAACGCAACTCCATCGCTTCTCCATCGCTTCCTGCTAGACTGGGATCATACCTAGGGCGATTGCATCTTCCGTGTATGCACCCCGCCAAGGCACCCGCAAGGGCACCCGCAAGGGGCGGGGCACCCGCAAGGGGTGCCCCGTTGTATCCGATTTCGTATGATGCAATCGCCCTGGGATCATACCGTTCAGCGGCACATAGTAAAGCAAGCCGCCCAGTCAAAGGAAACAATAATGCGCCCGACCATGATCATCCTCTTACTCATCACCTTGCTCACCGGATGCGCAGTCACACCAGCAAGTGCGAGCCCAGGCAGCGCACTGCCGAGCGATCCAGCGACGGTTGTCGCAACCAACCTGAGTCAGGAACAGCGTGACGGCCTCGTCTTTATGCGTGAAGAAGAAAAACTGGCCCACGATCTCTACATAGCGTTAGGTGCAACATGGAAGCTACCCGTCTTTACCAACATCGCGGCAAGCGAGCAGACGCACACCGACGCCGTCAAGACCTTGTTGGAGCGCTATGGCATCGCTGATCCAGCGGCAAGCACGGCACCTGGCGTGTTCAGCGATCCAGCCCTGCAAGCCCTCTACAATGACCTGTTAGCCGAGGGCAAAACCTCAGTCACAGCAGCCCTCAGCATTGGTGCCGCGGTTGAAGAAATTGACATTCTGGACCTACGCGAACGGACAACAAGCGATCTGCCTGCCGACATTGCCCGGGTCTACAGCCAACTCGAAGCCGCCTCAGAGAACCATCTGCGTGCCTTTGTGAGCCAGTACGAAAACCAGACAGGCACCGCTTATGAGCCACAATACCTGTCGATGGCAGAATACACCGCTATTATGGAAGCAGCCGGGCAGGGCCATCAAGGGCAGGGCAATCAGGGCCAGGGCAATCAGCGACGCGGGCAACGCCCATAATACCAGACACTGTGAGGACAACAAAGAGCGTGCCGAAGCGCAAAACCCACAACCGAGCGCCAGCAATGCTGGCGCTCGGTTGTGGGTAAACGGCAACTATCTCGATCGTCGGCTACGTCACTCAGACGCGGACAAACGCCGACATAATCACAATATCATGCAGATTGCCATCGCGGTCAATCGCGTGACGAGCGAGTTGGCCCTCAACGGCAAAACCAAGGCGACTAAAGATCGCCTGGCCTGCCGTGAGCGCCGCGAGCATATCAACCGTGACTTTGGTCGCACCAAGGTCACGAGAAGCTTCAACAATCGCCTGAGCGAGATGCATGCCAAGGCCACTGCGCCGATAGCTCGGCAACACAATCAAGCGAATATTCGCCACATGATTCGACCAACCGGGAAGTCGTAACGCAGCAGCATAGCCCGCAATCTCATTTTCTGGACTAACAGCAATCACCTGACGCCAATTTTCGGCGTGGGCAGCATTCGCCAGACGGGCAATGATCTCGGGATGGGTAAAATCATCCTCAAGGTAGAGCAAGTCATTTTTCGGAAGAGCCTGACCAAATTGCGATAGGGCTAACTTATCGTTCTCAGTAAAGTTACGGATGGTAACCTGACGACCATCCTTCAATGCTACGCTGCTGCTTGCCGCTTCAGTGCGTTGGGCCATGCCCTGCCTCCTTTATATGCTCACATTCAGTGGATTTATATAGGGCTGCTAAGTAATGGAATGAACTATAACATGAATAGTTACAACGTGGTTACTTTAGTTAAAAAATATCTCCGGTATGGAATGATTTCTTTACAAGATATTCGGCAAACACAACGGTTGCGCTAACACCCATAGTGGAGAGAACGCACTCTAAAAGCAGATAGCCCCAGTTACGACAAGCAAGGGCTGGTAGACATCCCAAAACAGAACCAGGATGACCCTGAACAACCCGGCAGAGGCGCTGTTTTGCTGTTATAATATCTCCTATCCTAACGGCCCCAACGAAGATCATACGCCCGTGAGAGTTGAGAACTCAAGGGTGACAAGGAGGTCATGTCGCGATGAGCAACCAGCGAGAGGTAGTGGTACTCAGCGGAGTTCGCACAGCTATTGGCGGATACAATGGTAGTCTGAAAGATCAGACACCAACTGAGCTTGCAGCGGCAGTGGTGCGTGAAGCAATTGCCAGGGCCGGGATCGAAGGCAAAGAGATCGAGCACGTTGCGTTCGGCCATGTCATCAACACCGAACCACACGATATGTATCTTGGTCGCTACGCGGCAGTGAAGGGTGGCGTTCCGGTTGAAACACCGGCGATGACGCTTAACCGGCTGTGTGGGAGTGGGTTGCAGGCGATTGTTTCGATGGCCCAGGCAATCCAACTAGGCGATGCTGATGCGGCTATTGGCGGTGGTGCCGAGGTCATGAGCCGCAGCCCGTACAGTTTGCCAGGGATGCGCTGGGGTGCCCGGATGGGCGACAGTAAAGCCGTAGATATGATGGTTGGAGCACTGTCAGATCCATTTGACGATGTCCACATGGGCATCACCGCCGAGAATGTAGCCGAAAAGTGGGGCATTACGCGTGAAGCCCAGGATGCCCTGGCGGTCATTAGCCACCAGCGTGCCGCCGCCGCCATTGCCGATGGCCGCTTCAAGTCGCAGATCATGCCCGTCGAACTGAAGAGCCGGGGTGGCACCCAGATTTTCGATACAGATGAGAATCCCCGGGCCGACACGGCCATCGAGAGGCTTGCCAAGCTGCGTCCCGTCTTCAAGAAAGATGGGAGTGTCACCGCAGGCAATGCGTCAAGCATCAATGATGCGGCGGCGGCGGTCGTATTGATGGAACGGGCCACTGCCGAACGGCGTGGGTACAAGCCAATGGCACGGTTGGTCGGCTATGCGCACGCTGGCGTTGAGCCGAAATATATGGGCATAGGACCAGTGCCCGCCGTCCACCGCTTGCTCGAGCGCACCGGAGTGAGTCTCGGCGAGATTGACATTTTCGAAGTCAACGAGGCGTTCGCGGCCCAGGCCCTCGCAGTCTGCAATGATCTAGGCTTGCCCGAAGATAAGACCAATCCGAATGGCAGCGGCATCTCGCTCGGTCACCCGATTGGGGCCACCGGCGCTATTTTGACGGTCAAGGCAGTGCATGAACTGCATCGCATTGGGGCACGCTATGCCCTGGTGACAATGTGTATCGGCGGTGGTCAGGGAATTGCAGCGCTCTTTGAGCGGATGTAGCACCAAAACCGGCTCGCTGTTGAACGGGAGAGACGCACGAAGTAGCTGTCAAGCAGCTTGAGACCTCACAGGTCTTGCAGACCTGTGAGGCATGGAAGTACCAGGTGCGGCGCGGAGTAAGGTGTAATCTACAACGATAATCAAGGAGGTATGCTGATGGGGCGTCTCGATGGCAGGACGGCACTGGTAACCGGTGCTTCACGGGGAATTGGCCGAGGGATCGCGATTGAACTTGCTCGCGAGGGGGCAAAAGTCGCTATTAATTTTCAGAATAGTCAGGCCCGGGCTGAAGAAGTCGCCGAAGAGATTCGTTCTTTTGGTGGCGAATGTATGCTCGATCAGGCCGACGTGGCGCACCCTGAAGCAGCTCGCGAGATGGTCAAACGGGTCGTCGACACATGGGGCCGCATTGACGTCCTGGTC
Organism: Candidatus Chloroploca asiatica; assembly: GCF_002532075.1. GTDB lineage: Bacteria > Chloroflexota > Chloroflexia > Chloroflexales > Chloroflexaceae > Chloroploca > Chloroploca asiatica. The sequence continues at coordinate 84,816 of NZ_LYXE01000015.1, forward strand.
AATAATGCAGGCATCACCCGCGATAAATCGATCCGCAAAATGACGGATCAAGACTGGCTCGAAGTCATCCAGACGAACCTCAATGCGGTCTTTTTCTGCACAACCGCAGCGATGCAGCCCATGATTGAGCAGAAGTTCGGGCGGATTATTAACATTAGCTCGATGAATGGACAGACGGCGGCCTTTGGCCAGGCCAACTATGGTGCTAGTAAAGGCGGTATTATTGCCTTTACCAAGACGGCAGCGCTTGAGCTAGCCAAGTTCAATATCACAGTCAACGCGATCGCACCGGGCTTTACGCTTACCGATATGCTGTCCAAGGTACCTGAAGACGTACAAAACCAGATCAAGACCCGCATTCCGATGGGGCGGTTTGGTACGCCTGAAGAGATCGCACGGGCGGTGATCTTCCTGGCTGCCGATGGTGACTATGTCACTGGGACGCAGATCAATGTCAACGGTGGCGCGTACATGTAGAACCGCGCTGCTCTGCCAAGAGAGTGAGCAATGAGCGGGGTATGGGGCCAGATAGCTCATTGCTCACTCTCGCTTAGGGCTTGGCGCTTCGTTCGAGAATCTCTTTGATCTCGCTCGAATAGCCTTCCCAAACCTGGAGCATCTCTTTGTTCATGCGCTGCTGGAGTTTGATGGCATCGGCAATGGCCTGTTCGGCTGAGCCACGCATGCTGCGGCTGTAGTCCCAGTTTTTGAGCACCACGTCAAAGGCAAGATCAGTGCTAGCTGTCATCAATTCATTCCATGCCCGCATCGAACGCATCACTATTTCGGTGGTATCAGTGTATTGCTGGCGCATACGTTCTTGAAGCTGCTCTACCTCATTACTTGCCATGGGAGTTCCTCCGGTGTATACTACTCATAACGCGCTGCGTCAAATTCTAATATGACTATCGCGTATTCATACGATCTAGATTGCTAATCAAGACGATGGTATCACCGACAGTTACAGGTCAGTTCGGTGACGAAACCAGCCACGATGGGCTTTTGCTCACGAGGCTAACTTCACCTGCGCAACAAACACGCCTCTTACGCCGCCAACGGGTAGAGACAACCCTCTCGGCAGCCCTTGATTATCCTATCTGTCTGGTGGTTGCGCCTGCAGGAAGCGGGAAAACGACCGCAATGGCCGCGCTGGCAACCTATGGTGGATGGCCTGCGGCGTGGTGTCGTGCCCGAGCTTCTGATGATCCGGCCCTTTTGCTGCGCCATCTTGCCGCAGCTTTTCGGCCTGTTGCTGCACTCGACGAAGGCCACATCGTGGCGGCCTTACAGCGTGCAACGGATGATCCACTGGGTGCGGGGATTGATACGTTCGTCAATGAACTGGCGGCTGCGCTTGATGATGATACGCTGCTTGTGGTTGATGATTATCATGTCATCGATCAGAACCCTACCTTACAGGCTATCTTTGAACGCCTCTTGGCGATTCAACCCCTCCGCTTGCATTTGACCCTCGTCACGCGGGTTGAACCTCATCTCATGGCGGTTGAAACGGCGCGGATTCGCGGGGAACTCTTGAGTATTGATGAACGTGATCTGGCGTTTACCACTGATGAAGCCCGAGCGCTCGCCGTCTTGCTCGGGACAAAGATCCCCTCTGATCTCGACGAGTTGGTTCGGGTGAGCCGCGGGTGGCCGTTGGGTGTACAGGCTGGTCTGGCGGCTGATAGTTGGCCCGTCGCGCTGGGCTTGCGTGGATCGGCACCCCTTGACACGTATCTCAAGCGTGAGGTGTTCGATCCGCTTGCACCGGATCTACAGCGCTTTCTGTTACAAACGGCCGGCTTACGCCAGCTTGAGCCTGATCTCTGTACCTTGCTGGTGGACAATCAGATGGTTGGGCGTCAACTTGCGCACCTGGAACGAAAACGACTCTTTATTGAACGTGATACCGAAGGGGTTGCCCGGATCCAGCCCGTGTTTCGATCGTTTCTGGCACGGGTCGCCGAGCAGGAACTGACGACCTGGCCGCTCTTGCACCAGCATGCCGCAACCTATTATCACGAGCGCGGTGATAGGGAAGGTGTGATGCACCATCTGTTGCTCGCAGGCGATCATGATGCGGCAACGATACGATTGATCGAGGGGGCCACTACGCTGCTTGATACCGGACATGCCGAGCAGGTGCTGACCTGGGCTGTGCGTCTGATCCAGACTCATGGTGATAGGCCCGCGTTGCGCGAGATTCAGGCGGCAGCACTGCGCCGTCTGGGGCATTATGAAGAGGCCCTGCAAGCCTATGCTGCCGCTAGCAACGCCTTTGCCGCCGTCGATGATCTCGAAGGCCAGGTGCGCTCACTCCACGGTCAGGCAGCGGTCTATCTTGACACCGTGCAACCGGCCCACGCAACCGACCTGCTCAAGCAAGCCTTTCGCCTCTTGCCACCTGAACGCACGGCCGAACGAGCTGATTTGCTCCGCATGCAAGCCGAAAATTGGGCCAATCGAGGACGCGCCGATGTGGCTCTAATCCTTGAACAGGCCGCCCGCCGCCAGGAACATGGCAATGCGCGGCGGAACAATGATGAGGTAAAACAACGCCAAACAAACGGTCCACCGCGCGATCTTTTGCCACCGCGCTTGTTGTTGCGCGCCGGACGCCTCGACGAGGCACGCCAGCAACTCGAAGCTCAGCTCTGGGCAGAAGCAGCTATTTCACCCGATGGGGCGAGACTTTCAGCCCATCGTGAGCCGTTGCTCTTGCTGGCCTTGATCTATGGCATGCTTGGCAGTGGCACCCGTGCGCTCGCCATGGCGCAACGCGGCCTCGTTGAGGCGCAACAGGTTGGGTCACGCCTGACCGAAGCCATCGCGCTGTTGCGCGTCGGACACGCGTATCAACTGGTGAGCCCAAATGATATGCAACCGGTGATCCAGCGCTATACCGAGGCAATGAACCTCATTCAGTCAGTCGGCGTGACCCGTACCCGCGCCGAAGGCTACATGGGCTTGACGTTGCTCTATGGGCATGCCGGCGACCTGCCTCACGCCGAGGCCGATGCCCGCGAGGGTTTGCAGATTGCCGCAGCCGCCGGTGATGAGTGGACGGCAGCGTTGATTCTGTTAGCCCTCGGTGGGGCCGCCGTTGCCGGTGGCGATCACCGTGCCGGCGAATGGCTCGAACAGGCACGCCAGCGCTTTGCGCGTGGTGGTGATGCGTACGGCCTCGCGGTGACCACCCTCTGGCGCGCCATTGCGGCCTGGCGTGCCGGTGATATGAAAGTCGCCGATCAGGCTATTTCTGAAGTGCTGCACGCCGCCGCCGAGCGTCGCTATGTCGGGATTTTGATGGGGCCAAGCCTCTTTGGGCCGCGTGATATGGCCTCACTGGTGCCGCTCTTGTTGCGGGGCCGGTCGCTGAATGGGCACGCGGAACTCGCCCGGTTGCTGTTGCGCCAGGGCTTTCCGACGATTGCCGCTGATGATACCGTCGAAGATTACCATCCCGGCTATACGCTGCGCGTGCAGATGCTTGGCACCTTTCGCGTCTGGCGGGGTGCCCAAGAGATCCAGGCCCGCGAGTGGCAACGTGAGAAGGCGCGGCAACTCTTCCAATTGCTCTTGACCTATCGCGGACACTGGGTGCAACGTGAGCAGATCTGTGCGTGGCTCTGGCCTGACGCCGATCTTGAAGCGGCTGAACGCCAGTTTAAGGTAACCCTCAATGCACTCAATGCCGCCCTCGAACCAGCGCGTCCACCGCGGGTCGCGCCCTTCTTTGTCCGTCGCCAAGGGCTCGCCTATAGCTTTGCCCCATCCTATGGGGTCTGGATTGATGTCGATGAGTTTGAGTTGCGCGCCGCTGCCGCCTTTGCCAGTGATGATGCCGATTTTGCCCGGCGCAGCGCCCAGATTGCGGTTGGCCTCTATCGCGGTGATTACCTGGCCGAGTCACTCTATGATCCCTGGACAACCGAAGAACGCGAGCGTTTGACGGCGCGCTTTCTGGCCATTGCGGTGCGTTATGCTACCCGGTTGAGCAACGAAGGCGATCAGGCCCGGGCCATTCAACTCTGTGAGCAGGTGTTGCGCCGTGACCGCTGTTATGAAGAGGCTTATCAGGTCTTGATGCGTGCCCACGCCCGTACCGGTAGTCGCTCGCAGGCCTTGCGAAGCTATAATCGGTGTGTCCAGTCCCTCCGCGATGAATTGGGGATGGAGGCACTGCCCGAGACCGAGGCGCTCTATGAGGCGCTCAAACGGAATGAGACGGTGTAACCGCAATGCTTTGCACCTAAGGTTGGCCCCTGTTTGACGCAAAGGCGCAAAGGCGCGAAGCTTAGGGCGATTGCATCTTCTGTGCATGCACCCCACCAGGGCACCCGCAAGGGGTGCCCGTACACCGGGCCCGGGGGCCGCCGTTTGCGCCGCTGGTTGCATGCACATGCTGCCACATAGGGCGTATTTTTATCCGGTTTCGTATAATGCAATCTCCCTAGCGCGAAGCTTCGGTAGTATGGTGGCTCAAGGTGGGATATGATAAGATATGCACGGGGCATGTCCCCTGAAGAATCATCATTGTTATGGAGTAAGCGAAAGCATGGCAACAGTTTTTTGGGTTCATAGCATCTTTGGTGAGCGTGTCCTGCCTTTTCTCATTATTTTGATGGCGATCTTCCTGACGGTCACCTATAAACCAGGCATTGAGTCACCCCGTTTTGCGCGTTTGTTCCCGGTGCTCGTCGATCTGCAAGTTGGGCTTGGCATCATCTACTGGTCGTTTTTGCTCTGGAATACGAGTGGGGCGAGTCAAGAACGCCTCTTCAGTTTTCCGTTTATTTTGCACCCGATGCTGGGCATTCTTGCCGCTGGTGTAGGACACATGTCAATTAGTGATAAAGGCCCCCTGGCAAAACTGGGGCGTTGGGGGCCACTCGTGACCCTCTCGCTCTTGCTCGTGCTGGTGCTGAGTACCGTCCTCGTAGGGTTGCAAAATTAGCTCACCAGACAAGCGCCACCTTCCTGGGTGGCGCTAGAGGCCACACACATGCACCCCGGCAGCCCGCAGGCCTTCGCGCAGATACACAGCGCGATCAGCGGCCCCCGGGGTGTCGCCATGGAAACAGAGGGTGTCGGCCTCGATGGGAATTGGAAGGCCGTGGGCAGCCATCACGGTTCCTTGCTGGACGATCTGAAGAGCTTGAGCGAGATTAGCTACCGGATCGGTGATTAGCGCACCAGGTTGATCGCGGGGCAAGAGCGTGCCATCCGCCGCATATCCACGGTCAAGAAAGGCTTCACGGGCAACGGGTAAACCCAGGGCTTGCGCAGCGGTGATCAGGAACGAACCAGCAAAGCCAACCAGGATCAAGGTTGGATCAACGGCGGCGACGGAACGGGCAATCGTCTCGGCTACCACAGGGGTTTGGGCCGCAAGATTATAGAGTGCGCCATGAGGCTTGACATGGCGCAGAGAAACCCCTTCAGCACGAGCAACGGCCTGCAAAGCCCCGATCTGAACCAGCAAGCTTGCCTCGAGCTCTTCAGCACTCATCGGCAAGACCCGTCGGCCAAACCCCTCGCGATCAGGGTAGCCTGGATGCGCCCCAATTGCGACCCCGAAGCGCTTGCATAAACGCACCGTTTGCCGCATCACCAGCGGATCACCAGCGTGCGCTCCACAGGCTACATTCGCCGACGTCACATGGGGCAGCACGGCGGCATCATCACCCATGACCCATACGCCAAAGCTCTCACCACAATCACAATTGAGATCAATGTGCATCTTGTATGTTCCTTTATCTATGCTGATGCTACGGTAAGGGTTGTCGCCCCAACTCCAAGCTAGTTGCCACCTGAACAGTTGCACTTGCGACAACTCGCAAGATCCGTTACATTTTACCGTACCATACGCCGATAGCTTGTGGTATGATTGAGCCGTCCAGAAGCGTCCTGTCGAATCAATGGTGTCGCAGCGTACGTTTCGACATAGCAAAGAGGGGAGGAACAGATGCAGTTCCCTGATTACATCAAGCACGAACGCCTGAAGCAGTGGGTTAGTGAGATGGTGGATCTGTGTAAGCCAGATAAGGTTCGCTTTTGTGATGGTTCACAAGAGGAGTATGACCAACTCTGTGAGGAGATGGTCGAGGCTGGTACCTTTATCCGTCTCAATCCCGAGAAACGCCCGAATAGCTTCCTAGCCCGTTCGGATCCTAGTGACGTTGCGCGGGTTGAGGATCGCACGTATATCTGCTCGATCTCCAAGAATGATGCCGGTCCGACGAACAACTGGATGGCACCCAAGGAGATGAAGGAGATCATGGCGGGGCTGTTTGATGGATGTATGCGTGGGCGCACATTGTATGTGATTCCCTTTAGCATGGGACCGCTTGGTTCACCAATTGCCCAGATTGGCATCGAAATCAGCGACTCAGCCTATGTGGTGGTCAATATGAAATTGATGACCCGCATGGGCAAGAGCGTCTATGATGTGCTTGGCGAAGATGGCGAGTATGTGCCATGTGCGCATACCGTTGGGGCACCGCTTGAGCCCGGTCAGAAGGATGTGCCTTGGCCCTGCAATCCAACGACCAAGTATATCGTCCACTACCCCGAAGAGCGGGCGATCTGGTCGTATGGCTCGGGATACGGTGGCAACGCGTTGCTAGGCAAGAAGTGTCTGGCGCTGCGCATCGCCTCGGTGATGGCCCGTCAAGAGGGTTGGCTCGCCGAGCATATGCTCATCCTGGGGGTGAAAGAGCCGAGTGGGCGCAAGTCGTATGTGGCGGCAGCCTTCCCGTCGGCCTGTGGCAAAACCAATTTTGCGATGCTGGTTCCACCCAAGATCTTTCAGGATGAGGGCTGGGAAGTTACGACGGTTGGTGATGATATTGCCTGGATCAAACCCGGCCCCGATGGCAGGCTCTATGCGATCAATCCCGAGTCAGGCTACTTTGGCGTGGCCCCTGGCACGTCGAACGAGACTAACCTGAGTGCGATGCAGAGTTGTGCCAAGGATACGATCTTTACGAATGTGGGCCTGACTGATGATGGCGATGTCTGGTGGGAAGGCATGACGAAAGAGAAGCCTGCCCATGCGATTGACTGGAAGGGCAACGACTGGACACCCGAGAGCACCACGCCGGTAGCCCACCCCAATGCACGGTTTACCGCCCCGGCGATCAACAATCCGGTACTCGATCCAGCCTGGGACGACCCGGCAGGTGTGCCTATTCAGGCCTTCATCTTTGGTGGGCGGCGCAGCAATACGGTTCCTCTGGTCTACCAGGCCTTCAACTGGAACTATGGCGTCTATCTGGCCGCCACGATGGGCTCAGAGACAACCGCCGCTGCCTTTGGACAGCAGGGTGTCGTGCGTCGCGATCCGTTCGCGATGCTGCCCTTTGCCGGGTACCATATGGGCGACTACTTTAACCACTGGCTCCAGTTTGGGCGTGAGATCTACAATCCGCCCCGTATCTTCAGTGTCAACTGGTTCCGCAAAGACGAGAATGGCAAGTTTGCCTGGCCGGGCTTCGGCGAAAATATGCGTGTGCTCAAGTGGATTGTGCAACGCTCGCATGGCGAGGCGGTCAGTGTTGAGAGTCCAATTGGCTGGATTCCCAACTACGAAAATCTTGACTGGCGCGGGCTCGACTTCAGCCGCGATCAGTTCGATAAGGTGATGAACATGAACCTCAGTGATTGGCAGCAAGAAGTGCTGCTGCACGAGGAACTGTTTATCAAGCTCTATGATCGCTTGCCGAAAGAGATGATCAATATGCGTGAGTTGATCCTCTCGAGCCTCTGGCGGACACCAACCAACTGGGGGCCAACCCACGAATAGAGCTACATCTAGCTGAGTTGCGATAAAAGGGCTGACCTTGTCAGCCCTTTTGCGATCACGTTGGGTTCCAAAACCCGGTTGTTGGTTCGTTTTGGCGACAAAGCCGCCAAAACGAACCAACAACTTTGACAGAAGATGCCCTTGCGTGTAACATAGGCGGTGAGCCCCTCACAAGTTTCGATCATATATGAGTCGACTGCCATAATGCGGGAGCATTGCCGACCAAAGGCCATGCAGGAACGCCGTATTGTTTTGTTGAACCAGGCAAAGCGTGTGCCCCTGGATCAGCAGGGAGGTTGCCGCGTGCGAGGATTGCTGCGTCTCTCCAAAGGCATTGATGCCTTTACCGAGTTGGTTGGAAACATTACGCTCTGGTTGGTGCCGGTTGTGGTTGGGATTGGTGTGTGGAATGTCTTAAATCGCTATGTCGGGCGGGCGATTGGACAGACACTGGGTTCAAACCTCTACATTGAGGCTCAATGGTATGTCTTTTCAATCATTTTTTTAATGGGTGCTTCATATGCACTAAAACATGGCGAACATGTGCGCGTTGATGTCTTTTATGGTATGTACTCACCTCGACGCAAGGCATGGGTTGATCTCCTTGGAACCTTTCTCTTTCTCATTCCCTTCTGTCTGCTGCTCATCTATTTTACGTTGCCGTATGTCCAGAACTCGTGGCAGATCCTTGAAGGCTCGCCTGATGGATCGGCCGGCTTGCCCCGTTATCCTCTCAAGACATTTATTCTTGTCAGTCCTGTTCTCCTGATTATTCAGGGTATTTCCGAGGCAATTAAGAACGCGGCTTTCTTGATGGGCTATAGCGATACGACAGGAACAGGGAAAGAACATTCGGCAATGACAAAGCAACTGCGGATAGACAAGGGGAAATAGCGAAGGTGTGCGGTTTGGGGCTTCACGCGAGCAAGCATCAGTGAGTGGGTTCAGACCTTGTCTAACGGAGAATTGTATGGATTACGAGTGGCTTGGACCGTTGATGTTCCTGGGTGCGCTGGTGATTCTGGGCATTGGCTACCCGGTGGCCTTTTCGTTGGGCGGGGTCGCGATTATCTTCGGTTTGATCGGTACATCGTTGGGGGTCTTTGATCCGATTTTGATCCGGGCGATGCCGTCGCGTATCTTTAACATTATGTCTAATTTTACGCTGCTGGCGATCCCCTATTTTATCTTTCTCGGCTCGATGCTCGAAAAGTCAGGCTTAGCCGAAGATTTGCTTGAAACGATGGGGGTGCTCTTCGGGCCAATGCGCGGTGGTCTGGCCGTTGCGGTCGTTTTTGTGGGGACACTGCTGGCGGCGACGACCGGTGTGGTGGCGGCGACCGTGGTGGCAATGGGCCTGATCTCACTGCCCATTATGCTACGCTACAACTATGATAAGGGGCTTGCCTGTGGCGTTATCTGTGCCTCGGGGACGCTCGGTCAGATTATTCCTCCCTCAGTGGTGCTGGTCGTGCTTGGTGACCAGATTGGGGTTTCGGTAGGCCGTCTCTTCATTGGTTCGCTGATCCCTGGTCTGCTGCTCGCGTTTTCGCTCGGCTTTTATTGCTGGGTGATTGCGCAACTCAGGCCAGCGATAGCCCCTGCGCTGCCCCTCTCGGCCCGTACAGTCAAGGGCTGGGCGCTCGCTTCGCAGGTGATGCGCGTGATGGTGCCACCGCTGTTGCTGATCTTTGCGGTGCTTGGTTCGATCTTTTTTGGCATCGCAACGGCTCCCGAAGCCGGTGCCGTCGGTGCGCTCGGGGCAACTCTGCTGGCCCTCGCCAATCGTCGTCTGAGCCTCAGTACGTTTCGCAATGTCGCCGATGCGACGCTGCGCAATGTGACGATGGTGCTCTTTATTCTGATTGGTTCGACAGCCTTCGCCCTGGTCTTCCGTGCGCTTGACGGCGATAAGTTTGTCTTTGATATCCTCGCCAATCTACCCGGTGGGGTCTGGGGCTTTATGGCAGCGAGTATGCTGCTCGTCTTTGTGCTTGGTTTCTTTATTGACTTTTTTGAGATCTGTTTCATCGTGATTCCGCTCTTTGTGCCTGTTGCCAATGCGCTTGGCATTGATATGATCTGGTTTGGTGTGATTATGGGCGCCAATCTCCAGACGTCGTTCCTGACGCCGCCCTTTGGTTTTGCGCTCTTCTATTTGAGCGGCGTTGCACCGCCCGAGATCAAGACAACGGATATCTATCGCGGCGTCATTCCCTTCATTCTGATTCAGATCATGGTGCTGATTGTGATCGTTCTTTTCCCATCATTGGTCACCTATCTGCCCTCGGTCTCCTTCAGCCGTTAGAGCAGGTTTGACGCAAAAGCGCAGAAGCGCGAAGGTTTGAGGTAGCAGAAGAGGCCAGCAATGCTGGCCTCTTTTTGTGTCTGCCCGTACCGTGAAGCGCTAATTGGGGCTGATCAGCATCGGCGACTCGTGGTCATTGTCGATCACTTCTGCTTCTTCAACCGAGAGGGCCGCCAGACGGTCATCGCGATCAAGATTGAGCACAATGACACCCTGCGTATTGCGCCCGAGTTGGGCGACCTCATCGGCACTCGTCCGCATAACAACGCCCGCCGCCGTGATGAAGGTCAAGAGGGAGTTGTCGGTAACAATCGCAGCCCCCGCAATTTCGTCGCCAGGACGAAGTTTCATGGTGATAACCCCACCCGTGGCACGCCCTTTGGTGGGATATTCGGCCAGAGCGGTGCGTTTGCCCATGCCACGCGCAGTGACTACGAGCAGATCCTGGCCCGGTTGCACCAGTTGCATGCTGATGACCCGATCATTCGCGTCAAGGCTGATCCCGTTGACCCCTGTGGCCGGGCGGCCCATTGGTCGTACTTCGCTCTGCTTGAAGCGTGCCGTCTGCCCCCGTACCGTCGTGAGCAGGATATCCTCGCTCCCGTGACTTACATGCACCCACCCAAGCACATCGCCATCTTCGAGGCCAATGGCAATCAGGCCATTCGAGCGTACCTGGCTATATTCGCGCAAGAGCGTACGTTTGATCTTGCCTCGCTGTGTCGCCATCACAAGATATTCGCCATCAAAACTGGACACCGCTAGCATGCTAGTCACCTGTTCGCCTGGTTCAAGCGAGATCAAATTGACCAGCGGCAAGCCTTTGGCTGTCCGTGAACTGTCGGGCACCTCGTGGGCCTTGAGTTGATAGACTTTGCCTTTGTCGGTGAAGAAGAGCAGATTCTCGAGCGAGCTACAGGTGAGCAGGTGGCTGACAATATCTTGCTCGCGGGTCTTCATGCCTTTCACCCCACGCCCGCCACGGCGCTGGGTGCGATACACATCGGCGATCTGGCGCTTGATATACCCACGGTTCGTGAGCGTAATCATCACCCGAATATCAGGAATGAGATCTTCGTCGCTCACCTCGCCGCTGACATCGGGCACAATGCGCGTACGCCGCTCATCGCCGTACTTCTCTTTGAGCCCGCGCAGATCGGTCTGGATCATATGCAAGACCCGCTTGGGGTTGGCGAGGATATCTTCAAGCTCGGCGATCAGTTTGATCACCTCGTTATACTCGTCCTCGATCTTCTTACGCTCAAGCGCAGCGAGACGCCGGAGTTGCATATCGAGGATGGCATTAGCCTGAATTTCGCTGAGCGAGAAGTTGCGGATCAAGTTGTTGCGGGCGCTATCGGTCGTTCGCGACTCACGAATGGTCCGGATCACCGCATCAATATTATCGAGCGCAATCTTGAGCCCCTCAAGAATGTGGGCGCGGGCACGGGCCTTCGCCAAATCAAACTCAGTCCGGCGCCGGATCACCTCCTGCCGATGGTTGATATACTCCTGCAACATACGCTTGAGCGTGAGCACCCGTGGTTGGCGCCCGGCATCGACCAGGGCAAGCATATTGATGCCAAAGGTCGTCTGCATCTGCGTATGCTTGTAGAGCGCATTGAGCACCTTTTTCGGCTGGGCGTCCTGCTTCAGCAGAATGACCAGACGCATCCCGGTGCGGTCTGATTCATCGCGGACATCACGAATGCCTTCGATCTTGCGATCCTTGACCAGTTCCGCCATACGCTCTTGCAGACGTGCTTTATTGACCTGATAGGGCAACTCAGTGACAATAATATTGAACGCCCCCCGCGAGCCCTCTTCGATATGGGCCTTGGCCCGCAGAATAATCTGGCCACGCCCCGTCGAATAAGCCGCCAGGATGCCCTCGGTACCAAGAATGCTCGCTGCGGTCGGAAAATCGGGGCCGGGCAGGAACTTCATCAACTCTTCGACCGTCGCCTCGGGGTTATCGATCAAATGAACCAGCGCATCACAGACTTCATTGAGATTGTGGGGCGGAATATTCGTTGCCATCCCGACGGCAATCCCAGAGGCACCATTGAGCAAGAGATTGGGAAGTGTGGCCGGCAACACCGAAGGCTCGCGGTACGAACCATCGAAATTATCCCGAAAATCAACGGTATTCTTCTCAATATCAAAGAGCAACTCTTCGGCAATCGCCGTAAGCCGCGCCTCAGTGTAACGCATCGCCGCTGGCGGATCGCCGTCGACACTATTATGCACAACGCAACCGTTGGCGAGCATAAAATTGTGATGCTCATCAACCGTAATGTCGTAAACATCAACCCGCTCATCAAGCCAGCGCACGGATACAACACGGTGATTATGCGTCGCAGCAACCTGGAGCAAATCCTCAAAGCTGGTGAAATAACGCGTCAGCTTCGTGCTACGGGTAGTAAAGCCACGCTGCTCATTGTAGCGATCAGCCAGGTGGTGAACGAACTCGTATTTGCTAGTACTGGGTTGAAGCACGCGCAAGTAGTCATTCGAGCCATGTCGAACCGGGGCAGTATCAAAGTACCCAGCCATCAGGCTGTCTTCAATCGTCAGTTCGTGGGCCTGCTTCCAGGTACCATCACGGAGCATGAAGCGGTGGTCGGGCGTACAGCGCACGGTCGAGCCATCATCAAAGGTGAGCTCAACCAGTTCTGCATCGCGACGAGTAATGCGTGAGTAGCGACCTTCACCAATAACAATCTGCCCAGTGCTGTTGACTGAATAGACGTAGAAGATCTCGTCAGGCGAAAGCTCTGCTAGTTCAGCAAACGTACGCTCAGTGCCATCGAGCAACTTGATGCGGGTATCCCCAGTAAAGCAGCCAAAATTCCCCTGGCCATCTACCAACGGATACCGCATACTCCACGGCTGGGCCATGCGCGCCAGCGCATCGTAGACGGCACTGTCGCCGTGGGGGTGCATTTTGCCGAGGACGTCGCCGACGATGCCGGCACTCTTTTTGTAGGGCCGATTATTACGATAGCCCATGTCCCACATGCCATAGAGGATGCGCCGTTGCACTGGCTTGAGACCGTCACGGGCGTCGGGTAAGGCCCGTGAGACGATGACGCTCATGGCGTAGCTCAGGTAGGCGGTGCGCACTTCGCTCGTGATACTGATGGGCCGGACAATGCCAATCTCCATGTCATACTCCATCGACTCGAAAACGGGGGCTCTGCGCCCCCGTCAGATTAAGCAATACAATAGGCTCGTTTCCTCGAATTACGGCTTTCTGATGCGCTGTTTATCGGTTATCATTATACTCGATCCGGTGGCTTTTGTCTAGTATTATCAAACATTTGTTTCTATGAATATTTCTTTGACATGGTCAATGCAACCGCTCGGTGAAGGGGCGTTGTTGCTTGAATGTACACCCGTTGATACGCTGACGAATCGTCTCATGCTTGCGCTCGCCGATCAGGTGACGGCCCTCGATCTGCCAGGCATTGAGGTGGCCTTGCCAGCATGGGCGTCGTTGATGGTGTTGTTTGATCCGCTGTGCCTGACGCGAACCAGGCTTGAGGCGGTGTTGACAGCGTTGGTGCGGGAAGTTGAGCCCGCCCCAGCGCGACCTGCGCGGGTAGTAGACATCCAGGTGCGCTACGGTGGCGAGGATGGCCCCGATCTGCCCGAGGTGGCGGCATATCTCGGGTTGAGCGAGGCCGAGGTGATTGCATTGCATACGAGTCAGATCTATCGGGTGATGATGATCGGTTTTGCGCCGGGGTTTCCGTATCTGGGGCCGTTGCCAGCGGCACTTGATCTGCCCCGACGTAGCACGCCACGCACGGCGGTTCCGGCTGGTTCGGTTGCGATCGCCGCCGGTATGACCGGGATCTATCCGGCCCGGCTGCCTGGCGGGTGGCATCTCATCGGGCGAACCGAGGCCCAGCTTTTTGATCCGTTGCGTGATCCGCCGACGCTGGTGCTGCCGGGGGATGGAGTAAGATTTAACGCAGAGGCGCAAAGGCGCAAAGGCGCGGAGGGGAGCGATGAGTAGAGGGCCAGGGTTGCGGGTGGTTACAGGGGGATTATTGACGACGGTGCAAGATCAGGGACGCCTGGGGGCACTGCGCTACGGCGTGCCACGAGGCGGAGCCATGGATCGCTTTGCCCTCTATGCGGCGAATCGCCTGGTGGGCAATGCCCCCGACGAGGCTGGCCTTGAGATCCTGGCGAGCGAAGTATGCTTCGAGGTCTTGCAGCCGAGTTTGCTCGCCCTCACCGGCGCACCCATCGAAGCATATTGGAACGATGCGCCGCTGCCACTCTGGACAACGATCCTGGCACGACCGGGTGATCACATCTCGCTCGCCGGGAAACGCCACGGCTGGGGCGCACGGAGCTACCTGGCGCTCGCGGGAGGCGTTGAGGTTCCAGTGGTACTGGGATCACGTGGAACGCACCTGTCAGGGCGTTTTGGAGGGCTTGCAGGGCGAGTCTTGAGGGCAGGCGACCTGGTGATGCTCCGCGAACAACCGAACGACCCTCTGCGGAGAGCCGGGCAAGCTTGGCCTGCCGAGGCTCGTCCACCCTATGGGCCAAAGCCGAGCCTCCGTTTCACCGCAGGGCCACACCAGCATTGTTTTGGTGCAACCAGCAGCGAGGCCCTCGCGCAAGCAGAGCTACGGGTGAGCGACCACGCAAATCGGATGGGCTACCGGCTCGACGGGCATACCGTGGAACTAACCCGTCTCTGCAGCCTGCCCTCGCTCGGCGTCTTGCCTGGTGTCATCCAGGTTCCGCCTGACGGAAAACCGGTGTTGCTCATGGCTGACGCCCAGCCAACAGGTGGCTACCCAATCATCGGGGTCGTCTGCGCCCCTGATCTCGACGTGGCGGCGCAACTCTTGCCAGGCGACAGCCTGCAATTAAAACCCATCGGGGAAGATGAAGCAATTGAAGCCCGTCGCAACTACGCCAGATGGAAGGCAACGCCCCTAGAGCCTGACGACACCGTCGCGCAACTCGCCCTGGCGGGGGGGTGACTCGTGTTGACGCAAAGGCGCAAAGGGGGTTGAGACCGCTGATTTGACGCAAAGGCGCAAAGCTCCGCATAGAGATGCATCAAACCTTCGCGCCTTTGCGTCAAATCAGCAGAAAATGTCATTCACACACTGTTGAGCCCACGCACCGCGACCGGCCCAAAGCCAATGAAATCGGCTGAAGTGAGTTGATAAGCCACCCCATTGATGGTGTGGTTGATCGCATTCTGGTGATCATGGACACGGTGGAGATGTCCATAGATGCAGGCACTTGCCCCGGAAGCCGCAATCCGGTGCGCAAACTCAGTAGGCTGCTGGTTGACAAACGGAGGGTAGTGGAGCATGATGATAAGCGGGCGCTCGTTGGCGGCCAATTGCTGACCATGCGCAATCGCCCGCTCGAGCATACCCAATTCACGGCGATAGATGGGCTCATCGGTCGAGGCATCATAACCCGGCATTTCGGGTGTCACCCAGCCGCGGGTACCACAGGCAACGGCTGAACCAAGATCAAAGGCATCAGCCCCGATCAGATTCAGCGAGGGAGGCATGTGGCGGCGCATCGAACCGACCTTGCGCTGGCACCAATAGTCATGATTGCCACGGATCAAAACCTTGCGCCCCGGTAACGCATCAATCCACCGCAGATCCACCAGTGCATCAGCGAGCTTGAGCGCCCACGAAATATCACCAGCGATCAGTACCCAATCATCAGGCGCCACCCGAGCACGCCATGCCGTCGCAATACGGGTCGCATGATCCCTCCAATGGGCACCAAAGATATCCATCGGCTTGGGGTGAGCATGAGAAAGGTGTAGGTCAGAGATGGTCCAGATCATATATATTGCTCGCAGACGCAAGGTGAGTTGCGCCCATACCCCGAAGAGAAACGCCGCGCTCGATTGCTCGGCGCGGCGCTCAGCATGGTGGGCCCCCAGGGACTCGAACCCTGAACCAATTGATTAAGAGTCAACTGCTCTACCATTGAGCTAGAGGCCCGAAGATCGCCTATAATTATACAAAGCTCCCTTCAGACTGTCAACCTAGTAATAAAATATGCCGATTGACGATTACTATCAGGAATATGGCCCGATCCGACGGCGTCGTGGCACGACAGGGATCGGCGAACATGATCAACAACCGCCTGAGGATCCGCATACACCGCGCGAGCCGCGCCGACGCGAGCCGCGCCGACGGAGGCCGAGGCGTGTTCGGCGCAACTGGTGGGGGTGCCTCTTGCCCATCACAGGGCTGGTTCTCGTACTCCCATTGTTGGCACTCTACGGCCTCAATTTCGTCTTGCGCGACCAGGCGCTGCCAGGCGTAGCGATTCAAGGTGAGTCGGTGGCAGGCAAGAACCGGAACGAGATTGCGGCAATGATCGAGCACCGTTACGCTGAATTTTTGCATCACCCGATTGCGCTCGTCTATCGCGACGAAAGCTGGCAACCGCCCCTGGCCGATCTCGGCGTACGGTTCGACAGTGAGGTGATCGCACGCCAGGCGCTTGCTGCCGGACGGCAGGGCGACCCGCTCACCCGAGCGCGCGAACTCTGGCACCTCTGGCGTGAAGGGCTCGAACTCGCACCAGCATTGAGTGTCGACCAGCGCGCCTTGCAGAGCTACCTGCTCACGCTGACGCCACGGATCGAGTACCCGCCCCAGGATGCGGCGCTCAGCATCGCCTCGGCCAAAATTGTTGGCACCCCAAGTACACCCGGCGTGCAGGTGCTCGTTGATGCCACCGCCAACGATATTCTGCTTGCCCTGCTCGAGTTGCGCCCCCAGGAAGTGACGATCCGTACCCGCTTGCTTGCGCCAGAGGTTGGTGATGAAGCCCTGGTTGAAGCGCAGGCACGGGTGGCCGAGGTGTTACAAACACCGCTCGAACTGCAACTCAACGAACAGCGTTGGATCTGGGCACCCGAGCGTCTGGCTGAATTGCTCCAGGTCGAACCGGTTGAAGACCGCCTCGAAGTACGCGTCGATCCGCAACGCCTTGCGCGCGCCGTTGAGGGTCTGGCCCAGCTTGTTGATACAGGTACAGCCGAACCCCGGTTGCGCTTTGAGGCTGGAACAGTACGGATTATTGAAGAAGGCCGCCCGGGATGGCGCCTCCGGCAAGAAGATGCCGCCAACGAGATTGCGAACGTGCTCTTGAGCAGCGCTCCCACCACGCGAACGCTCGCGCTCCCTGTCGATCAGCTTGAACCCGAGATCACGGCTGACCGCATCACCGAGCTTGGCATCAATACGCTGGTCGCCGAAGGCAAAAGCAGTTTTGTCGGCTCGGCGGCCTACCGGATCACCAATATCCGCGCTGGGTCTGCACGCATGGATGGGGTCTTGATTGCACCAGGCGAGGAGTTTTCCTTTAACCGCCAGCTTGGTGAAGTTGATGCAGCCAATGGTTTTGTCGAAGGCTACGCGATCATTGGCAACCGGACACAACTTGAATGGGGTGGCGGGGTTTGCCAGGTCTCGACCACGGTCTTTCGCAGCGCGTTCTGGGCCGGGTTGCCGATTACCGAACGCCACGCCCACGCTTTTTATATTAGCTGGTACGATCGCTTTGGTTTGGGACCCAACGGTGATGGGCAAGGCCTGGATGCCGCCATTTATACCGGCGTCACGGATCTAAAGTTCGTCAATGATACCGGCAACTGGCTGTTGATGCAGAGCAGGATGGACGAAGCCAACCAGATGCTTACCATTGAATTGTATGGCACCCCGCTGCCACGCGAGGTTCGTCTGGAAGGTCCGTTGATCAGCAACGAAGTACGCGCCCCGGCCCAACCAGTCTATATTGATGATCCCACCCTGGCCCGTGGGATGGTGCGCCAGAGTGATGTGGCCCGCAACGGGCGTGACATCACCATCCAGCGCGTCCTGCTCAGCAACGGGGCCGAGATTGGCCGTGACACCTTTGTGACCCGTTTTCGCGCCTGGCCGAATATCTTTCTGCGTGGTACTGGCTAAGCGTGTCGTGTACCCTTGATTTGAGACCACAGCCCAGAGGTACAAGAAAGCCATGAGCCTCGAGCCGATCAAATGCCGTGCGTGTGGCCATCTCAATCCACCAGGCTCACGCTTTTGCAATGCGTGCGGCAGTTCCCTGCTCTTCATTCGTCCCCTTCGTTTGCAACGCAAGAGCGAAGCAAGTGACGACGAACCAACGCAGGCTCAGCCTGAAACAGAAGTGAGTGAGCTTGAGGCTGAAACCCTGACGCCCGGGATCACCATTGATCCCGCCGGGCGTTATATGCTCACCCGCGCGATTGGTCAGGGTGGGTTTGGCCATGCCTACCTTGCCTTTGATCGCCAGTTGCAACGCTACTGTGTCGCCAAACGCCAAGTCACTAATCCTGAATGGGATGTGCGCACCCGTGAGCAAGCCCTGCGCAATTTTCATCGCGAAGCCCGCTTGCTCGTCACCCTCAATACCCCCGGCCATCCCAATATTCCCGAGATTTATGAGTATCTGCCCGAGCAGCGCTTTCTGGTGATGAAGTATGTCGAAGGCCGCGACCTCGGGCTGATTGTGCATGAACAGGGCGGGCGGCTCACCGTCGAAGAGAGCCTGACAATTGCGCGTGATATCGCCGATGCCTTGGTCTATATGCATGCACGCGAACCCGAGCCGGTTCTCCATCGCGATATCAAGCTGGCAAATATCTTGATTGACAGCGCTGGACGGGTCTGGCTCATTGATTTTGGCCTGTCACGCGTTGCGCCGGTACAAGGCGAAATCAAGCCCGATGACACCCAGTTGGCTGGCACCCTCGGGTTTACGCCGCCTGAACAATGGCACGGCAAAGCCGAGCCACGCTCAGATATTTACGCGCTCTCGGCAACGCTCTATATTCTGCTCACAGGCTTTCACCCAGAGTTGACGCGTGAGAACCTAAGCGAATTCCTGCTTGGCAAAGTTCAGCCCTATCCTCCGCTCCGCACCATTGATGCGGAACTCCCCCTCGAAGTTGAGGCGCTCTTGATACGTGGACTTGCCCTGGAACCCGAGCAACGGCCTGATGCAGAGAGTTTCCTCGCGACCGTGCGCGAACTCTTGATGCCCATCAGTCATACCGACTTGCAGGCACCTGATGGCAGTGAACTTGCCGACGAAACAGCCCTGCGGCAATGGGCCGAAACCCACTGGACAGATGCAGCGACCTGGCTCTACAGCACCTTACCTGACCAGGTTGAGCAATTGTGGGGGCGGAACAAGCTTGCAGCTGATATGCGCCGGGCCGTTACCTCGCATAGTGATGATATGCACGCCGGCCTTGATAGCTTGCTTGCACGTCTCGATACCGAAAACTTTGGGGCCGCTCGGCACCAGTTGGTGACGGATCAACGGAGCATTGACTTTGGAGCGTTGAGCCTGGATGAACGTCGCGATGTGTGGCTCAAGCTGAGTAACAAGGGGCGACGTTATCTCCAACTGACAATTCAAACCCCGCGCTGGATCATCGCAGGCACAAAGAGCGTCAGTTTGCCACCTGGCACGCACCAACGTCTGAAACTTACCGCCGATATGCGACGGGTTGAAGATAGTGGCATCTTCCATGACATGCTGATCCTGAGAGATGCGACAGGGGCTGGTTTTCAGATTGAACTCCATGCCCGCCTCTCGCGCTGGCGGGCCTTTCTCCGCAGTGTCGCCGGGAGCCGAAGCAACGACTGGACAGCCGGCAATGCACGGCTACTCCGCACCCTCCAGGCCCACCGCGGTGGAGTCTGGGCGCTTGCCTTCAGCCCTGATAATCACAACTTGGTCTCGGGTGGAGCAGATGGGATAGTACAGATCTGGCGGGTTGCTGACGGCAGTCTGGTGAGCCACCTTGACGAACAGGCCGGCAATGCCTTGAATGCGAGCTATAGTCCTGATGGCCTTTTGATCGCGATCACGGCAAGCGATACCGGGATCAAAATCTGGCGTTCCCACGAGCGCAAACTGATGCTGACGATACCGAGTCACGTCAGTTATCAAGAGAATATCTACTTTAGCTACGATAGCCAGGCGCTGATCAGCAATGGCAATGATGGAACCATCCGCTACTGGCGCCTCCGCGATGGCAAGCAGGTGAAACTAATCCAGACCGTCAAGAGTGCCCTTTCGTTTACGTGCCGTCCCGATGTGCAAGTGCTGGCTGTTGGTTGCAGCGACGGGGTGATCCGGCTCTATGACGGGAAAGAAGGGCATCTGCAAGCGAGCCTGAGCGGGCATCGGAGCGAAGTGAATTGTGTAACGTATAGTCGTGATGGGAGCATGTTCGCGTCGGGGGGCAATGACGGAATGATTTGTCTCTGGGACGGTGAGCGTGGCACATTGGAACAGACGATCCAGGCACACCAGAATGCGATCCGTACGCTGGCAATCCATCCTGATGGCTTGTTGATCGCGTCAGGTGGCGTCGATGGAAGCATCAAGCTATGGCGGACAAACGACGGCCACCTGTGCCAGACGCTCAGCGGGCATAGTGGGGGCGTCTTACGCATCACCTTTAGCCCTGAGGGTGATCTGCTGGCGTCGGGAGGGAGCGACGGGAAGGTTTTGTTCTGGCAGGCGTGAGCCGCTTGACGAGGCTCACACCTGCCGGGTGACAGTTGAACTTTAGGGCTGTCGCCCTAAAAAACCGGCTTCTTTCGCAAAAAAAGCCAGCGACGCTGGCTTTTTTGCGAAAGAAAGATTTTTGTGAACCGCAGGCTTAAGCTAATACGTGTGGGCCACCGGCCCTATACGCTATTCAGGTTGCAAAACGAGTTCGCTTCCGGCGACCCAACCTTCGCGACCGTCGGCGGCACGAATACGCCACCAGGGGTAGCCATCGAGTTGCGTCGGACCTTCGAGCAAGGTCATCTGGGTTCCAGGGGCGAGGCCATCAAACGCATTGGAATTGAGCCCGGGTTTATCACGGAGGCGCAGGTTCTTGCCACCAGCCTTTTGCACCCAGGCGGTGACGCCAACGGCAAGCACAGCCGGTTTTGGCGCGCCACCAAGGACAACGCGACTACCCTCGGCAACAGCCTGTGAGGCAGCCGACGCGGTGCTGGTTGCGGCTGCTGTGGCAGCAGCTTTGGCTTTGTTCGCCTCTTGCTGAGCCTTGTTGAGGTCGGCCTGCATCTGACGCATCTTCGCCTGAGCATCGGCAACCGCTTTGTTGGCCACGTCAACTTTCTCGGCATCCTTCCTGGCTGCCTCCAGCTTCTTTTCGAGTTCAGCAACCTCTTTCGCTTTGGCTGCGACCTGGTCGCTCATCTCGCGCATCGCCTTCGACATCTGCTCCTTCTGCGCCTCGATCTCAGCCCGGGCCTTCTCTTCCTCTTCCTGCTTCTTCTTGTTGTTGCCAAAGTTGATCATAAATCGATCCTCCTGTTGTTAGGTAATGGCGGATTCCAGTATTCTCGATGGACTTATAACGCAAGTTCAACCACGACGGTACCAGCGCGTTGGGAGATAGCGGTAAGCGTCATAACGCCACCCTCAGGCGCACGCACGACCCACTCGACCTTGCGGAGATTATCGGTGGGATAATCGCTCCCCCAGACACTCCGCTTACTGGCGCGGCCCTCGAGCTGGCCAAGCTCCATCAAAGCCTCACCAGCCTCAAGGCTTGCCCCGTGCGGCAACGCCAGACGCACCTCAACAGGCCGCACGGTGCGCAAATCTTGTGCACGCTTGCTGCCATAGGTCGGCAAATAGCCACTATTGACCACCAGCGCCCGCACGCGGTAGAGCGCATCGCCGAGCGGTTCGGCTTCGACGCGGCGCACCTCAAGGCGCGGACCCATCAGGGCATGGGCCAGCACAAATTCCGTATTTGGTTCAAGCGTCTTGAGGAGAAACTGCTCGGGAGGATTGCCAAAGGTACGGCGTTCGATCCAGCCGCCGAGCTCCACCTTGCCCAACTGGGGATGATCGAACGGGTGCCAGGCGACAAAACCACGGCCACCGAGCTGTTCATCGTTCCACTGCAACAGCTTGAGATCATCTTCTTCGGGATGCGAGCGGAACCACTCGATAAAATCACGCTCTTTGATCCCCGCCTCGCCAATCATATCCCAGAGTTCGACCGTAAACGCAAAAATGCCCAACTGGTCATAGGCCCAATCATCAAACGCCCCGGTCATCACTTTACGGGGATGGTAACGAAAGCCGTGATAGACCGACAGATGCGGATACCCGGTCAACGCCTTGCCCCGCTCACCGATCTCCTGATACGTCCAGAGATCATCAATCGACATTTGCTCATCGGGGCGATCCGAAAAGGGGCGCAAAATAGCGCCCGAGAAGGTATGGTACGAGATCGCGCAACTGACATTGAGGTGCGCCGCGAGGAACGCCACGGCGGCCCGCACCTCGGGTTCAGAGGCAGGAAAGGGGCCGGCCCCTTGCTGCTGGCCTTCGGGGAGCCAATTGAACGGGAAGTTACGGTTGAAATCAAGGCCCTGCACAGCGGGGGCCAGTTTGAGCTCATAACCATCGTAGTTACGGATCAAGCCTTCGGTATAGACCCGATAATAGGTACCACCGAACTCATCAGGTTCCCGACGGCGCATCAACCGGGGATCGCGTTCACTGATCTTCCAGTTGCCATCGGGATCCTCGATCCGCATATCAAGAATCAGCCCGTCGCCATCAAGATCGACGGGATAGAGGCCATCGCGCTCATCAGCATACGGATAACGCCGGGTACCAGAACGCACATAGAGCGGCGACGTGAGCGCCTGCTCCATCCCATCAGGATTGAGACAGGGCACCACATACAAAACCCGTTCATCAAGCAGGCGCGTGACCCGCGCATCGGTACCATACCGTGTAAGCACCGTCTGAATCACATGCAAAGCCCCCATACAACCTGTCACTTCAGTTGCATGGATATTCGCATCAAGCCAGAAGGCAGGCTTCGCGAGATCAGGGCCAGTCGCCTGATTGGTAAGTGTAGCACACCAGATAGCCCGCCCCTCGTGGCTTGTCCCAATGCTCGCGAGCGAACAGAGCGTCGGATAGCGCTCGGCAAAAGCATGGAGCGCAGCTTCAACCTCATGAGGACGCATATAGCTCGTAAATTCAATCATGCAGGCATAGTAGCACAGCGAGCAGGTAACAGCAAGATGTGAGACTGACAACAGGGCTGATGCAAAGTCAGAGCCAGCAGCGGCAACCGACACCATGTGAACACCTTTGCGGTAGGATGAAGATGGAA
>NZ_LYXE01000017.1 GCF_002532075.1 Candidatus Chloroploca asiatica
TTCCATCTTCATCCTACCGCAAAGGTGTTCACATGGTGTCGGTTGCCGCTGCTGGCTCTGACTTTGCATCAGCCCTGACGCGGCAGACCCCGACCTTGACATCCAGCGTAGCTCTGCTATACTTATCACGAATTTTTTATCGGCAGTTCAGGCGACAGAAGAAAGTTATCGTTATGCAACGTACTATCCGCAAAGTGTTGGTAGCCAATCGTGGCGTCCCGGCGGTGAGGATTATGCACACATGCCGTGATCGCAAGATTCCCACGACTGCGGTGTACAGCACACCTGATCGCCTCGCTTACCACGTCTTCATGGCTGACACTGCCATCCACATTGGCGATGCGCCGCCCATTGTGTCGTACCTCAATGCCGACCGGATCATTGAGGCCGCGCTGTGCAGCGGCTCGAACGCCATCCACCCCGGTTGGGGCTTCCTCGCTGAGAATGCCGACTTTGCTCAGCAGGTGATCGATGCTGGTCTGATCTGGATCGGCCCTTCCCCCGAGGTGATCCGGCTGATGGGCGATAAGATTCGGGCCAAGGAGATCGCCAGACGCTCGAATGTGCCGACGGTGCCGGGGATCGAGCATGTGACCAGCGCTGAGCAAATCAGCACCTGGATGCGCGATCAAGAGATCGCGTTTCCGATCATTATCAAGGCGGTCTCGGGCGGCGGCGGCAAGGGTATGGTCAGGGTGGATCAGCCGGAACAGATCGCTCAAGCCCTCGTCCAGGCTCGCTCCGAGGCCAAGAAGTCCTTTGGCGACGATGCTGTGCTCGTCGAGAAGTATATCGAGCATGGCCGCCATATTGAGGTGCAGATCGTGGCCGATGAGTACCGCCACGTGGTGCATCTCTTCGAGCGCGAGTGTACGCTCCAGCGGCGCAATCAGAAGATTATTGAGGAGGCGCCCTCGACCCTCGAGAATGACCTTCGCCAAGAGATCTGTGTCACGGCGGCGCGCCTGATGCGCCGCATCGGCTACACCTCGGCGGGCACGGTCGAGTTCATCTTCGAGCCTGCAACCCAGAGCTTCTACTTCCTTGAGGTCAACACTCGTCTGCAGGTCGAGCACGGCATTACCGAGTTGATCACTGGCCTGGATATCGTCAGCATTATGCTCGATGTCGCTGAGGGCAAGCCGCTGCCGATTAAACAACTCGACGTCGTCCCAAACCGCTGGGCGCTCGAGGTGCGCCTCAACGCCGAGGATCCCAAAACCTTCGGCCCGTCGTTCGGCAAGATTACCCGCCTGCGCACGCCCCTGGGCCCCAATGTGCGCGTGCTGCTCGGTACCACCGAGGGTGAGGATATCCCGCCGTACTACGACTCGCTCTTCATGCTCCTGATGGCCTCGGGGGCCGACCGGGCCGATGCGTTGCGCGTGATGGATCGCGCCCTCACCGGCGATCTGCGCATTGAAGGGGTCAAGACCCTCGCCCCGCTGCTGCTGAGCATCATCAGGCACCCCAAGTTTGTGTCGGGTGATTTCTCGACCAAGTTTATCGAGCAGCATCTGCCGGAGCTCGTCTCGGGCTTCTCCGAGCGCACCAGCGAGGATGAGATGCTCCGGGTCGCTCAGTACGTGGCCGAGATCTCCGCCCTTGGTGCGCAGAGTTGGATGTGAGGAGAACTATGGAGATGAGCAAGACAACCCAGCCCACTGGTGCCCAGGGGGAGTACACCTTCGTTCGTCCGGGGATGACGGCACGCGAGCTTGTTCAGGCCGTGCGCAACCTTGATGGCGTCTGCCTCACCTCGGTGAGCATGCGCGACGCGGGGCAGTCGGACTTCAAGAATCGCCACCGGATCTTCGACCTGAAGGCGCTGGCCCCGCTGTTCAATACGATGGGCCTCTTTAGTGCCGAGACCCATGGCGGGGCGCGTTGGCACGTCGGGATCATGAACCGCCGCGAGAGTCCCTTCGAGGAGACCCGGCTGCTGCGGCAATTGATGCCGAATGTCTTGCTCCAGACCCTGATTCGCGAGACGAATATGTGGGGCTACCGGCCCTACCCAAAGAATGTGATCGAGTATGCCGTCTCGCACGTGGATATTGATGTCTGGCGTTGCTTCTCCTTCCTCAACGATGTGCGCAACATGCGCACCGTCGCCGAGACGGTCATGAAGCGTGGGCGTCTGTTCGAGCCAGCGATCTCGTTCACGGTCGCCGACTGGGCCACCGACGCGTATTACCTGGGTGTCGTGCGCGAGATCGTCGCCCTCTGCGGCGGCGTTGACGAGATCATGCTCTGCATCAAGGACATGGCCGGCGTCGGCAACCCGGCGCGGATCGGGCAATTGGTGACGACCATCAAGCAGCACTACCCCGAGTTGTTGATCCACTACCACCGCCACGTCACCGACGGGTTGGCCCTCCCCGCGCTCTTCGCTGCCGCTCAGGCCGGGGCCAAGATCGTCGATGTCCAGGAAGACGCACTGGTGCGCTTCTATGGCCATCCGCCGATCCTCGGGGTGCAGGCCTACTTCGAGGAGGGTGGCATCCATGTCCACCTCAACCGGCCAGTCGCTGAACAGGCCAATCAGAAGGTGCGCGAGTGGATCGGGCACTACGAGTGGGCCGAGTCGCCCTTCAAGGGCTACGACCACGGCGTGACCAAGCACCGCATGCCCGGCGGAGCCTTCCCCAGTTCGTTCGAGCAGGCCGAGAAGGGCGGCTTTCTGCACCTGATGCCGGCAGTCCTGCGTGTGATGGGCCTCTACAACCAGATCGTGTCCTATTTCGACGTCACTCCCGGCTCGCAGATCACCTGGGTCACCTGCAGCGGGATCGTCAACCGCTACGCAAAAGAGCAGGGCGAAGCCGGGGTCACGCGGCTCATCACCTTGCTCAGCACATTCGTCGAGGAGCAGGAGCAAAACCTCGCGGCGATGAGTGAGGCCGAACGCGACGAGTTGCTGCAACTCTTCCGCAACGCACCCGGCGACTTCAAGAACCTGTTGATCGGGAGCTACGGGCGGTTGCCCGTTGGCTGGCCGGCCGACTGGGTCTACCAGAGCGCCTTTGGCGACGAGTGGCAGACGAAGATCAAGGAGCGAACCGATCTCTCCCCCCTCGAAACACTCACGGACGATAACCTCGCCAAGATCCGCCAGAGCCTGGCCGAGGCCATTGGGCGCACGCCGACCGAAGAGGAGTTCATCCTCTACCTGATGCACCCGAAAGACGCCCTCAGCTTCATCGAGTTCCGTGAAAAGTACGGTGTGGCCCCCCTGGTGCTGCCGACCGATGTCTGGCGCAACGGGCTGCTACGCACCGGCCAGAAGGTCAACTTCGAACTCGACGGCAAACCTTGCTGCATTGAGCTTGTGTCGGTGGGTGCCGAACACGAAGGCGTGATCCACGTCGTGATGAAGGTCAACAATGTCACCCGCGTCTACCCCGTCGCAACGCCCCGCGCCAAGAAAGTTGAGATCCGGCGCGCCAAAGCCACCGGCGACATCGGTGCCCCGATCAACGGCAGCGTGTGGCGGATCGGCAACCCCAAGCGCGGCCCGATCCAGGTCGGCGATATCATCCGCAAAGGCGAAGAGGTAGCGAACCTCGAGGCGATGAAGATGGAGAATGCCATCCTCGCCCCCTTCGATGGCCGCATCGCCGAGATCTGCGTCAAGCTGAACGACATCGTCCAGGAAGGACAACTGCTGCTGGTGATCGAGAAGACGGTCTGACCGCACACAACCGCTTGCTACGCCACCAGGCCTAGGCGCCGAAAGAGCAGGGGGGCACCAAAAGCGATCCAGAAGCCGATCAGGGTATAGCGCACATAACGCAGCATCCCTGCCACAAAGGTCTCATCACGAGGGAAGAGCGCGCCCAGGCCCGCCCAGAGCACGATCACGACAATGATCCCCAGCACAAAGCGGAGCCCCCGCTGCCACCAGGGTCCGCGCACGTCCAGTCCTCCCTGCGTCCAGAGCAGCAAGGCCCCGGCGGTAAAGCCAAACCAGGTACCGCCGACGGTCACCGCTGTTTCGAGTGACCAGGGATGGATCGGATCGTTGGGTAGGGCCATGGCCGCATTCTCAAGCCAGATCGCAGGCAGATCGCGCTCACCCAACAGCGCCAGCACCAGGGTTGGGACGGCGACCAGCACCAGCGAAGCCAGGAAGGTCAGCGCGAGCTTCACGTTCAAGGCTTGATCCTTCACCCGCTGCCAGATCGGCTCGCTCCAAGCCATAAACGCCGCCAGCGTCAACCCTCCCAGCAGCCAACCCAACAGCACATCGCTCGGAAAATGCACCCCCAGCGCCATCCGCGAGAGGCCGACCAGGATCGCCAACACCCCCACCCCGGCCCAGGCCCAGGGGCGAGCAATGCCGGTAGCGAGCGCCCCCCACACCCCAACCGTATTCTGCGCATGGCCCGAAGGAATGCCAAACGAACCCTCAGCAGTCAGCGCCCGTACCTCCGCACTGTACCAGAAGGGCCGCGGCCCCGCCAGAGCCAGTTTGAAGGCCGTGTTGACCGTGGTATTGAGCAACAATACCATGCCCACGCGAATGCTCAAGATCGGGTTGATACACCAGAAGAGCAATGGCATCAACAACAGAAAAAAGACCTCATCACCAAGAACACTCAAAGCCCGCCAGAACAACGCGAGTCCACCACTGTCCGGCTGGAGGGCTAAAACCAGCGCGCTACCCCACTCCCAGATGGCTTCCATGATTGCTCCTTCTCGAGACTGGTCATTATGTGACAGCGATTATACACGGCCTTCTCGGACGCATTCCAAAGATGCACCTCCGCCAAAGGGTTTCACCGCCATGGCCCGCTGGATGCCCGCCTGCGCGGGCATGCCATGGGGATGCCGCGCGCATGACCGGTGGGCCAGCCCCCATGTCGTTCCCGCGCACGCGGGAACCCAGGTACGTCAACCTGGCTACCACCGTGCGCGTCGCGGTCGTTCCCGCGCACGCGGGAACCCAGGTACGTCAACCTGGCTACCACCGTGCGCGTCGCGGTCGTTCCCGCGCCCGCGGGAACCCAGGTCTGGGCCAGCCTGTGCCAACCACGGCGTGGCCCGCCCCGCTACGGTGCGGGCTGCATCAGGCAGCATGCCATGGGGATGCCGCGGGCATGACCGGTAGGACGGCCCCCCATGTCGTTCCCGCGCACGCGGGAACCCAGGTAGGTCAACCTTGCTACCACCGGGCGCGTCGATGTCGTTCCCGCGCACGCGGGAACCCAGGTCTGGGCCAGCCTGTATAATGGACCCAAGAATTTGGCTCTGGCGCAGCTTGGCCCTGGTGCCGAATCAAGACGCTCGTGTCAAGGCTTTCTGAGGGTGAAGGAAGGCACCCGCACGGAAAACGGCCAAATGTTGTGTCTTGACAAATGGGTCCACCTTAGCCCTTCCGCCACCAACCCGAGGGGAACCTGCCCGGATGACCAGGCGGTGATCGCACCACTGCCCGATGTGGCCTGGCCTGGGATGGGCTATCGTAGGGAGAGGAACGGCATACCTACGAGGAAGCGACCCATGGCCACACCGCCGGTGATTGCAACGACGGGGCTGAGCAAGCGCTACGGCGCGACGGCAGCGCTCGAGGATCTGCACCTGTGCGTGCCGCGCCACGCGATCTGCGGCTTTCTGGGGCCGAATGGCGCGGGCAAGACGACGACGATCAAGCTGCTGCTCGGCCTCATGCGGCCCAGTGCCGGGACGGGCACGATCTTCGGTCACGACATCGTGCGCGACAGTCTGGCCATTCGCACGCGGGTGGGCTACCTCCCGCAGCAGCCCGCCTTCTATCCCGAACTGACCGCCCGCGAGACGCTGCGCTTCACGGCGAGCTTCTTCTACCACGGGCCGTCCCACCTGATCGAAGCGCGGATCAAGGAGTTGCTGCACCTCGTTGGCCTGGAAGCGAAAGCCGACCGTGCGGTGGGCGGTTTCTCGGGCGGCGAACGTCAGCGTCTGGGCATCGCGCAGGCTCAGCTGAATGCGCCCGACCTGCTGATCCTCGACGAGCCTGCCGCCGCGCTCGACCCGCTCGGGCGACGCGATGTGCTGACGATCATGGAGCGCCTGCGCAGCCAGACGACGATCTTCTACTCGACCCATATTCTTGATGATGTGCAGCAGGTCAGCGATACGGTCGTGATTATGCACCAGGGGCGCCTGGTTCGCCAGGGGCCGATCACGGCCTTGCTGCACGGCGGGCAGCCCTGCTTTACGGTCACGCTCTCCGGCGACAGCACAGCGCTCACGCAGCGCCTCAGCCAGGTGCCCTGGATTGCGCAAATCAGCGTGAGTCACCAGAATGGGACGACCGAGTGGCAGATTGCCGTGGACGACGAGGCCAGCGCTGAGCGCGAACTATTCCGCCTGCTGGCCCAGGATGCCCAGGTCACCGTGCACAGCTACGGGCGCACGACCGTGGAGCTGGAAACGATCTTTATGCAGCTGGTGGAAGGATCGAGCCATGCGCGCTGAGGCGCAACTTCAGGCCATTACGGGGGCGGGTTGGTGGCGTGGGCTCGGACCATTGCTGCGGCGTGAGCAGCGACGCTGGTGGGGTGGGAAACGCTGGTGGGTGCAGGCGCTGCTCTGGACGCTGTTGCTGAATGGGCTGTTGGCTCTGACTCTCTTCGTGCTGCCGCAGGTCGCCGCCAGCGATGGCGTCGCGATCACGCCCGCCGAGGCCTTCGAGTTTGGCGCACAGATCTTCTTTGGGCTGGGCGTAATCGCCCCGGCGATTGGGGCTATCATCCTGCTGCAGGATGCGATCATTGAAGAGAAGAGCACCGGCATCGCCGAATGGCTACTCTCCAAACCAATCGCCCGCAGCGCCTACGTGCTGGCCAAACTGCTGCCGAACATGCTGGGCATGGCGGTGAGCATGCTGCTCATTCCAGGGGTGGTTGGCTTCGCGATCTTCTGGGTCTTCGACGCCGAGGCGCTCAGCCTGGGCGCCTTCCTCGCCTCCGGGGGCATCGTCGCACTGCACCTGCTCTTCTACCTCACCTTGAGCCTGCTGCTCGGCGTAATCCTGCGCACGCGCGGGCCGCTGCTGGGCATCACACTCGGCTCGCTGCTGGGTGGTCCGCTCGTGCCGGTCGCGGCGCTCGTGCAGTTTACGCCCTGGAAGCTGGGCGAGCTGTCGGTGCTGCCGATGCTGGGAGTAGCCCTGCCACCCATCGCTGCGACCATGCTGGTCAGCACGGCCCTCTGGAGCCTGATCTTCGTCGGCGTCGCCATCTGGCAGATGCAGCGGCTAGAGTTGTAAGGAGAGGAGATCGCCATGGTTTATCCTGCAACGCGACGCCAGACCATCCACGTGCAAAACCTGCCCGCCGATAGTCTGACTTGCGCGGCGGCGTTGATCGCCGCAAGTTTTCGTCACGAAGGTTTTACCCGCCATACGCATAATCTATCCACCCCGGCACGCCAACAACGCTTCGCTGAAGCAGGGGCGTTGCGCCTGTGGCTCAATCAGGCCAGTGGCCACCAACTTCTCGCCGCGAATCAGGGGGAGCGCCTCGTCGGCGTCGCGGTCGTGAAGCCGCCCACGGCACGGTCGGTGCCATGGTTCACGCTGCTCTGGGCGGTGGTGCGGCGGGCGCCTCGTCTGCTACCGATCCTGGGCGATCTTCGCTGGCGGCAAGCCTGGCGGATCAGACCGGCACTGCAACCACCCGCCACGCTGCCCCCTGCCGCCTACACGCTGGATCTGTTAGCGGTGGCCCTGGATGTTCAGGGCCAAGGCATTGGGCGGCGGCTGCTGGAACACATCCATGCCCACTGCGATCACGACCATAACGCGTCCGGGATCTATTTGTACACTGGCGATGAGCAGAATACGCAGATCTATCAGCGTTGCGGGTATACCATGCTGCAAGTCAATCAGGGAGGCCCGCTAACGGTCTGGCACATGTTCCGGCCACGCCCGGCGTGATCTCCCCCGCCCTCATAACGTTCTACGACCCGACATTGGCAAACAAGGGGCAGCGCCATGGTGCGACGAGGCCAACAAGGTGCTTGGATGCTGGGACTGACGGCTCTGTTGCTTGGCGTTCCACGCGCTGACGCTCCTTGATCAATGCACGCTCGCGCATGTGCTCGCTCCATCGCAGCGGCAACAAGCGTAGCTAGGTTACGAACCTGATGCAGATTCTCGATGCTCTGCAGATTGAACAGGCGGTTCAAAGAATAGATCTTAGGCGTTTGCCACAGGAGGATCGATGCACCAAGCCTCTGCTGTTGCCGTTCAGTCCCGGAGTGAGGGCGGTACCGTTACAGTGCGCCTCATGCGGGCTGATGACGCCGAACCGCTGCGCCAGGTCGTCAACCGAGCCTTTCCCCTGTTTGATCGCATGACCTTTTCGACCCACAACCATGATGTATTCGTCGCGGTCGACGCCGACGAACGGGTTGTCGGTGGGGTTGTGCTGGATGTGAGCCCACGCCCTGATTGTGACGCACCACGGGGACGTACCGGCACGGTCGTCTATATCTGCGCCGATCCGGAGGCGCACTTGCCGGGGATCGGCGGCGCCCTGCGCGATGCTGCTAGTCAGTATTTTGCCCAGGTTGGCTGTCGCGAGACCTTCGCGCGCATTGATGCTGTCAATACTGCTTCTCAGCAACTCCACCGTCGCGGCGGCTACGAACTTCTCCCAATGCGGATCCAGATGCACCGCTGGGGTTGGCATCTGCCACTACGTTGGCATGCGGCTGGGCACGGCTTCGACCCCGGGATGCAGCTGTGGGTGCGCGATGAGCAGGCTCTACCGGTCACGACACCTTCGCTCTGGTCGCGGCTGCTCGTGACTCTGATCCTCAACGTGCTGCTCCTGGGACTGGTGGCCTGGCGCGATCCGCGGGCGACGGCGGATCCGTTGACTCTGATGTTTGGCCTGGCACTGACAGCAACCCTGCTGCTAGGCGTGCGTGAAGCCGCCATCTGGCTCGTTGCTGCCACCCAGCGTCAGCAAGTGAGTCACGCTCCCTGGCCCAATGGGCTGGGACTGGCGGGATTGTTGGCGCTTGGCGTTGGGGTCTGGTTCCCACTGACCGGCTCGACCACACCGACGACACCAGGGTGGCGTCACGAGCGTGCCATCCCGGCCCTTGGGCGGGCGTATCTGGCAGGCGGACTGGCGGTTGCGGCACTCACCTGGAGCGTGCTGCTGATCACCCCTGACCCCGCCTGGGTCTGGTGGCCAGAGATCCACACCGCCTGCACCCGCTGGCATGACCATTGACGCAGCCCAGCGCGAAATGCGCTCGGCCTTCCTGGGCGGCTTCGGCGGCCAGTTCGTCGCCGGGCTGATCTGGCTGATCGCCGCCGCCCTGGGGGCGTGGGTCGCCCCAACCTACGGTATGGCGGCGCTCTTCTTCGGGAGCATGGGCCTCTTCCCGTTGACCCAACTGGTCGTCCGGCTGCTGGGCCGTCCGGGGAAGGTGAGTCCGACGAATGGGCTCTGGGCGCTCGGCGCGCAGACCGCGTTCACCGTGCCGCCGAGCTTCCTGCTCGTTGGCGCGGCCACGCTCTCCCAAATGCACTGGTTCTTCCCGGCGGCGATGATCGTGATCGGCGTTCACTACCTGCCCTTCATCACGCTCTACGGCATGCGCATGTTCGGCGCGCTGGCCGTCGTGCTGGTGTTAGCAGGAGCCGGGCTCGGGCTCTATGGGCCGCCGATCTTCAGTCTGGGTGGCTGGGTGACGGGGGTGGTGTTGCTCGGCTTCGCCTTCCTGGGTCGTTACCTTGTCCTGCAGGAAGAGCGGCTGGCATGAGACCAACCATCAAGCAGGTTAACCTCCTCTTCCTGATCGTCCTCCTGCTCCATGCGAGCAATCTCTGGTTTACCTGGCTGCCGCAGTACGTGCGCCTAATTTTGCACCAGGCGTGCTTTATTGCGGAAGACCCTTCGCTGCGCTCAGGGTGACCATGCGACAAACTCAATGCCAATTAGCCTTACTGGCCCGGCGGCAACAGATGAAATCATTATGAAGATCATGATCAGCACCTTCGGCACCCACGGCGACGTGCAGCCGTTCCTGGCCCTCGGCCAGGGTCTGCATACGGCCGGGCATACCGTGGCGGTCTGCACCTCGGCCAGCTACCGCCCGACAATCGAGGCGCTCGGGCTTACCTATGCCCCGATGAGCAACACCCTGCTCGATCTAACCCAGGCCTTGCTGCGGGGCGGCGCGGAGGCGTACGGGGCGCTCCCCCAGATATTTCCGGCAATGCGGGCGATGCTGGAGGAAGAGTGGCAGGCGGCACAATCCTTCGCGCCCGACCTGCTGGTCTACCACCCGAAAATGCTGGGTAGCTACCACCTTGCCGAGAAGTTGGGCATCTCGCTGGCGATGGCGTTACCGCTCCCCTTCTACACCCCCACCCGCGCCTTCCCCAACCCCTTCCTGGCCTGGTTGCGGCTGGGCGGCTGGGCAAACTGGGCGAGCTTTCGGCTGATGGGACTGACCAGCGCGATGTATCGCGGCATGACCAACCGTTTCCGCACCGCTACCCTCGGCTTGCCGCCCCTGCGAAGCTTCGCGAATCTCCTGGTGACCCGTGCGGGCCATCCGATCCCGGTTCTGTACCCCTACAGCCCACACCTGCTGCCGGTTCCCGCCGACTTCCCGCCGCATGTCCATGTCACTGGCACCTGGTTCCTCGAGCCCACCACGCCCTGGGTGCCCCCGGCGCCGCTGGCCACGTTCCTTGAGGCCGGCCCGCCGCCGGTCTACGTCGGTTTCGGTAGCATGGGTGGCTATGGCGGCCTGCGTCGCGCCGTCATCGTGCTGGAGGCGCTGAAACTAGCAGGGCAGCGCGGCGTGCTGGCGCGCGGCTGGGGCGGGCTTGTCCCAGCCACCCTGCCCGAGACGGTATTCGCCCTAGACGAGGCCCCGCACGACTGGCTGTTCCCGCAGACGGCGGCGGTGGTACACCACGGGGGCTCTGGGACTACTGCGGCAGGGTTGCGAGCCGGCAGGCCAACGATAATTTGCCCCTACGTCGCCGACCAACCCTTCTGGGGACGCGTTGTGGCCGAGCGCGGCCTTGGCCCGCCGCCCATCCCGCAGCACAGATTCACCGCCGAACGGCTCGCAGCAGCCATAAGGGTAGCGGTGAGCGACCAGGGGATGCGCGAGCGGGCAGCGGCACTCGGCGTGCAGATCCGAGCCGAGGATGGGGTGGGACCTGCGGTGGCGCTGCTGGAGCGCGAGCAGGCCCGTCATCGTGCGTCGCAGCGAGCCTGATGGCAACTCTGGTCGGTATCTGCGTCGATATCGGGCGAACATCGTGCTTCCAGGCTCGCTGCACTTCATGTGGTGGCTTGCCCGTTTCAGTCCGACACTCTGGCGTTGGCTCAGCTTGCTGCATATTCGTGTGCTGCGCACCAAGGTGCGCATGCCAACGCAGCCCATGGCCTCCCGGTAGCAGCAAGGGGTGGGACAGATTGCCCTTGCCCGAGCGGATAGCGCCTCCTCCATCTCCAGAACCAGCACGCGTTCGGTCGTCTGTCGGGTACGCCAGGCGTGCGGTTCTGCTATACTCGGAGTGACCGTACCGCTGCGAACTGGCAAAGGAGGGAAATACCAGATGGCTACCTTCACGAACACGATCATCAACGCCAACATTGAAACAACGCGGCTCGCTACAGGCATAACGATGGAGTATGTACTCCACGGGCCTGCCGATGCGCCGGTGCTCTGCTTCATCCATGGCTTAGGCTCCAATCTGCGCCAATTCTTACCTCAGGCGACCTACTTTGGCGAACGGTATCGCGTGTTGCTCCTTTCACTCCGCGGGCATGGCGGCACTAGCAATCCCAATCCGGCGACGGCTGCGGGCTATACCACGTCGGTGCTGGCTCAGGATGTCGTTGCGCTGCTTGAGCATCTGGGTATCGCTGCGCTCCATGTTGTGGGCAATTCGCTCGGCGGGCTGGTTGGCTATGCGTTGCTGCAACACGGTACGCCGCAACTGCACTCATTAACTACCTTCGGCACCACCGCCGAATTACACCGTTCCCGCTTCGTGTACTGGGGGCTGGTTGGCTCGGTCTGGCTGCTCGGGGTGAACGGGTTGGCCCGCTTAGTGGGCAAAACCGGCTCCCGTGACCCCGCAGTGGGGCCGCAACTCGAACGCTTGTATCGTCAGGCAAGTAAAGCAGCGCTAAGCTTGATTCCGCAGCATATTGCAAACTATGACTATACCAACGTACTGCGGCAAGCGACGATCCCGCTCCTGCTCATTCAGGGCGAGCACGATCAGGAGATCAATAAGAACCTGACCTCGACGCTGACAGCCCTGGATGCTGCGGTGCAGGCCCAAGTCGCCCCGCTGGCTGGGGCGGGTCATTTTGCCAATCTGGAACAGCCAGCGGCGTTCAATGAGCTGGTGGATACGTTTCTGACGCAGTTGCGCACAGTGGAGCAGTTCGCTGGAGGCGTTGTTTGCGTTAGCGAGGGGTGACCATGGATCCGTTGATCGTTGACCGGGTCGCGAAGCGCTTCGCCCGCGGCGCTCGATCCGGTCAATACGCGCCTGATCAAAGATGTCCTGCGCGAGCTGGTCGCCGCAGGGCGCACGGTGATCATGTCGACCCACCAGCCCAGCTATCGTGTTGCGCAGTTCGCGGTGGCCCTGCCTACCCTCGATAACATCTTCGTGCGCGTGGCTGCGGGCGAAAAGCCCACCCAGGAGGTGAACCCATGAAGCGCGCATGCTCTGGGTCGCCCGCCACGCCTACCTGCACCACGCCCGGCGGCGGAGTTTCCTGGTCTGGGGCACCGGGCCTGACGATGTCTTTGTCGTTGGTCTGACCGGGCGCATCATCCACTACGACGGTGCCACCTGGACGCAGATGACGAGCGGGACGACCTCGGGCCTGTATGCAATCTGGGGCACCGCCAGCGACAATGTCTATGCGGTTGGCGCGAGCGGGCGGATTCTCCACTACGACGGTGCGACCTGGAGCACCATGCCAACCGAGACAACACGCTATTTGCGGGCCATCGCTGGGCCGCATCAACAACGTGCCCTTTCCTGGGCGGCACAGTTTCGCCTCCTTTCGCTGGCAACCGCTAGCCGAAAGCAGCAGCAACTACCTCTTTATCACCACCGACGTAGCCAGTGGCATCACCAGCAACGACGGCACCATCGGCGTCAAAGCGCCCTCAATGCAAGATCTGACCTTCGAAGTAGGCCTTGGAACCGGGGCACTCAGCGACGGCGACGTGCAACGCATTGACGCGACAAAGCGGGTCTATGTGCCAGTGGTGCAGCGATGAGGAGGGGCACCGGTGAGGGCACCCGCCAGGGGTGCCCGTACGGGGGCGGGGGCGGGTGTAGCTTTTGGGGGTAGGTTTTTTATTCACGGGCCGAGGGAGCGACATGACGTTCGTTTCTTTCCGGATGGTATGGCGGTGTCGTTGGCCAGGGTTCGGGGCACAAGCGTCGCGGCATGGGGATGGGTTGCTGGTTCAGGGCCCGCACCAAGGGGGGCCAACGCCATCAATGTCATTCCGAACGCAGTGAGGAATCTTCGCTGATGCGCATGGAAGACCCCTCGCTCCGCTCGGGGTGCCACGGCGAGCGCAGCGGGGTGCCACGGCGAGCGCAGCGGGGTGACACGGCAAGCGCAGCGGAGTGACACGGCGGGCGCAGCGGGGGTGCCAACGCCATCAATGTCATTCCGAACGCAGTGAGGAATCTTCACTGCGGCGCATGGAAGACCCCTCGCTGCGCTCGGGGTGACACGGCGAGCGCAGCGGGGTGACACGGCAAGCGCAGCGGGGGTGCCAACGCCATCAATGTCATTCCGAACGCAGTGAGGAATCTTCACTGCGGCGCATGGAAGACCCCTCGCTCCGCTCGGGGTGACACGGCAAGCGCAGCGGGTGCCAACGCCATCCATGTCATTCCGAACGCAGTGAGGAATCTTCACTGCGGCGCATGGAAGACCCCTCGCTCCGCTC
>NZ_LYXE01000018.1 GCF_002532075.1 Candidatus Chloroploca asiatica
CGGTTCTGCATCCTGATGGCTGGGTGCTGTGTCCAAGCGAGCGCAGCAAGCGAAGCCACCCTTTTGCGTTTTGAGACTTTACCCATATCGGCAGATCCGCTGCGCACCTTGTTGCCCTGTCATAACCATCCTACGGAGCACGCCCATGACCGCTTCGCTTGCGCCCGACCAACTCACCCAACTCGTCCCGCTGCTGGGGAGCCTGGCCCGTATGCTTGCCCGCAGCTTGCCGCTCAACGACAGTAGCCTGTCCACGCTGTTGCTGGGTGCAGGCCTGGAGGAGAACCCGCACGCCCTAGAGGAACTCCGCCGCTGGAGCCGCCTCCTCACGATGGTACAACAGCATTCGACTGAAGCGCAGCGGCAAGCCACCGTTGAGGCACTGCTCATGCGCGGTCTCCCCGAGGCTGCCGTCATGTTGGCGGTTGCCGCGGTGGCGGGCAGTGGGGCAGATGCGCCTCAGGCTGCCCCCCCCACCATCGCCTCTGGCCACGTGCAGACCAGCGTGGCGACCCTGGACTTTGGGATGCTCCGCTCCGGCCAGGGGGCCGTGCGCGATCTGGAAGTCCAAGGTGGCCCCGGCCATGTCGTTGTCGAGAGTGACCAGGTGCGGGTGACACCAGCGCAGTTTGGGGCTGGCGTCACCCGTCTGCGCGTTGAGGTGCGCCCATTGGCGAGCGGCCTGCTCTGGACGACGCTCAAGCTCGTGGCAGCGGGGGCAAGCTTGGAAGTGCCGGTGATCGCGCAATGGCAGGAGACACCTGCTGCCCGGAGCACCCAACCCGTGCTGGTACCGACGACGGCATCAGTTGCCAAAGCCCCTGCCGTGCCCCCCTGGGTACCCGCGCTGCGCCACGTGCCCGCTGGCCCCTTCCTGATGGGGAGCAGCGAGAAGGATCGGATGGCACATGATGACGAAAAACCGCAGCACACCCTGACGCTGCCTGACTACTGGATTGGCACAACGCCCGTGACCAACGCACAGTTCCGGCCTTTCGTCACGGGCGATGGCTATACGAATCCCGTCTACTGGACGAGGGTAGGCTGGGCATGGCGTGAGCAGGAAAAGATTGTCACTCCTCGATGGTGGAACGACTCGACCTGGAACGGAGCGCAGCATCCCGTCGTGGGTGTGAGTTGGTTCGAGGCGGTGGCCTATTGCCGCTGGCTCAGTGCGCAGACCGGGCACGCGTTTCGCCTGCCGACCGAGGCTGAATGGGAGAAAGCCGCCCGTGGCCTTGACGGGCGGATCTGGCCGTGGGGCAATGCCTGGGAGACCGGGCGGTGCAACAGTAACGAAGCTGGACACAAACGCACGACCTCAGTCGGCCAATATCCGACCGGTGCCAGTTCATACGGCGTGCTGGACATGGCTGGCAACGTCTGGGAATGGTGCGCGACCCGGTACGACAAAAGCTACTCGTATCAAATGGAAGATGAATGGCAGGCAGCGTATCT
>NZ_LYXE01000019.1 GCF_002532075.1 Candidatus Chloroploca asiatica
GGGATCTAATCAGAGGGTCGTGGGTTCGATCCCCACCCGGCTCACCACTTCAGCCCAGGTCTAGCGACTGCCCGACCTGGGCCTGACCCTCGTTATGCTTTTACCCGTTCGTGAATCGTCTGCAAGCGCTCTTTACTCTCCCGAAGGTAGCGCATGGTCGTAGCAAGGTCTCGATGCCTCATCAGTTGCCCGGCCTGAGTCACGTCCAGACCTGAAGCTATCGCCTTGTGCGCGAATCGGTGACGAAAGCTATGCACGGGTGCCCCTGGGGGGAGTGTGACCCCTGCAAGCTCGGCCAGCTTGTAGATAACCGTTCGTATATCGTCGGTTGTCATCGCCGCGCCTGTTACCCTCAGCCATACCGAGCCGTCGCCCTTGTGCGACCGCCCGCGCAGGTAGAAGCGTAGCGCCTTGTCGGCCTCGACATTCCAGAAAACCCACTCATCACGCCCGCCCTTGCCCCGTACAATCGCTGCCCGTTGGTCTAGCTGAAGCTTGCTATGGTTCATGCTGGCAAGCTCACTAATCCGCATGCCGCTTTGCGCCAACACAAGCACCAGCGCTCGATCCCTCGCCCGTTCTTCCAGGTGCTCACGCTTCAAGCACGCTTCAAGCAAGCGCTGAAGGGTGTCATCTTCAAGCACTGGCCTGATGTTGGTCTCGACCTTGGGGCGTGGTAGGTATTCATCGTCCTTGAACCATGCCGCCTGCTCGACGCTCACCCAGGTGCGACGGAGGGCGAAGTTAAAGAACGCCCGTAGAGTGCGCCATGCCCCGTTAATCGTCTCTGGGGATAGCCCTAGTTGCTTGCTGTGGGCGTTGCGTCGTTCATAGAGCAGGTAGTCAAAATAGCGGCCCATCGTTTCAAGCGTGATACCCTGCAAATCGCCGCTATAGCCCTCCTGCACAAGCCAGGATAGCCACAACCCGCGCAACTGGTAGTTGTACTGCTCGATAGTGCGTACCGACCGCTTACGGTCTTTGCGATGCTTGAGAAACAGGTCTATTGCTGGTTCAGGTTGCATCATAGCGGCACCTCAGTAAGTTCTTCCAGCAAGTTGACGAGCAGAACCCGCGCCATGCGTTCAGGCTCTAGGGGGTCTGGGTCAAACGGGAATAAATCAGGGTACAGCCTGTTATAGCGCTCTTGTCGTTCGTTGTGCCGTGCGGTCACTTGCTCCAACATTGCGACGTGTTTACCGTGCAGCTGTAGCGTTATGGTGATACGGGGTTCTTCCGCTGGTGTGGTATTCATCGCTACGCCTGTTCTTTCTGTAGCGCCACCTCGATACGTCTGCAACGCTCTTCAAGCTCAATGACGAGCACAACATGCGCCATTGACTCAAGGTCAATGTACACAGGCGGGGTACCAGAGTCAGGATTGTGATAGCGCTCTTGTAGTTCGTTGTGGCGAGCTGCTACTTTTGCCAACATCTCAACCTGTGGGCCAACAAGGTGGATTGTGACGGCAAGCCGATGGGGTGCTTCAAGTAGGGGACTCTGCGTGGTACAATCGGGATTGGTAGGCATTGGGTACAGTCCTTTGCT
This sequence comes from Candidatus Chloroploca asiatica, assembly GCF_002532075.1. Classification (GTDB taxonomy): domain Bacteria; phylum Chloroflexota; class Chloroflexia; order Chloroflexales; family Chloroflexaceae; genus Chloroploca; species Chloroploca asiatica. The sequence goes on from NZ_LYXE01000019.1 coordinate 1,549, forward strand.
TGCAAGTGGCCTGTTAGGTTCGTACACCTAGCGGGCCGCGCTTATATGAGAGCATATTATCACGCGATGGTAGCACTTGTCAATGCATTGACTTGATTTCAGCGCTCGTTTTTGCTATCATCAAGGCAGTGTACTAAAATTGCAATGCGTGAGGTTCATATGTTGGCGCAAATCGTGATTACAAGTGACCTTCGGTACTTCCTAACTCAGTACAATGCAAAGCGTATCAGGCAAGGGGACAAGCCCTTGACTTTACGACAGGTTGCCCGCGAAACGGGTATAGCCCTCTCTACGCTTACCGGCCTGACAACAAATCGGGCGCAGGGCATCCAGTTTGAGACCCTGAGCACGCTCTGTTCATACTTCAACTGCTTACCCTCTGACATCTTGCGGTATACCCCTGATGAAGAGTGACCCGGCCCTGACTCACCCTCGACTGCTTGCCCCCGAGCTACGCTACCGGGGGCTTTTGGTTTTCCGCCAGGTAGCCGCATCTGGACATGTCGCAAAGTGTGACCGTGCATAGCGCTTTTCGCCTACCCTGCGCAGGGGTGCGACATCTAGCGGCATGGCCTTGCCCTTCTCTGTCGTAATCCAGATGATAGGCGCTCCGCAACTTCGACACTTCTGCATCTCTACGCCGTAGGGTAATTCAAACTCGCCTACTTGCGGTTCATCTAAAAAGCTTAGTTGCTCTGTCATCGTGGCCCCCTTGCCGCAAAGACGGGTACCAGCACGCCCCGTAACTCCTCGTCTAGTTCTTCCCGACAGTACACGCAGAGTCGCCGCCCCCAATTCTCAACCTGGGTGCTTTCGACCAATTCCCAACCGTTTTGACCCGGCTTTACCGCACGGTTGCCACAAATCGGCCCATCCTTGCCCCATAGGTGAGTTGTCGGCACCTGATTCGGGGTCTTGCCCACCGGGTAACGCACGGCGAGCACGCGGGATTGCTTGCTCATGTCAGTCCTTTCACTCGATATACTCTGAGATTCGCACCAGATACCATTCAGATTGAAGTATCTCACCAATATCTTTTATCAACCAACCGCCCCCAAAAACCCTCTCCCATCGCACATTTGCATTAATAATCCCCTCTTCGTAATACTCTAATATCTTCTTTTGCAGATATGGGGGGGCTGAAGAGAGCCGAAAACCAAATAACTCTTCTGCTGTTGCTTGTTTCTTACCAATCCAGACCGCAAACATACGCGCCCCAAGGGGCAAGCCCTCTTTTTGATGCTCTTTGCCCACATAGGTAAGAATATACTTTGGGCCTTTTTCGGCTGTTTCACGCCGGGTACAACCGTATTGCCATAATCCGGCCTTGTCTGGTTCAGGTACATCGGTACCGGGAGCAACGTACAGCAAGACATGGTAATGGGCCGCCCCTCTTTCCTGCATTTCAAGCACCCAGGCATAGGCCCATAGCTTATCTTTCAGCAGTTTGCGCACATCTTGCATAAATTGGCGTATCTGATTCGGCTCCCAAGCATCAATATCCTCGTAGGTAAGCGTAACCATGACCATACGCGGGCCGATGTTCTTTTTCTTGTAGAGCCGCCGCAAGCGCCGGTTCAACCTGGGGATAGCATCAGACCAAGCTTTTACCCGCCGTTGGCACCGTACCAGCCGGGAGATCTGGCTATCTACCTGATGCTCATCTTCCCCATTACTCAGCGTGATATTCCAGCGCCGCCCCTTCAAGCGCACTTTAGGGGTTGATTCCATTTCGTGCTCAATGCGTACCCGCTCTTCGTGGTACGCCCGGCTCACCTGATCAAAATGCCAGCTAAAGGCACAACCTTGCTGATACTTCTCATCTTGCTCTGATGCACCAGCAGATGCAGACCGCCCCCCAGGGGGGGCTATAACCGGCTCTTTTTGGGCCGCTTCCTCATCTCCCCCAATTGGGGGAGATTGAAGCATTCCGAACGGGTGCCCATTCAAACTTTGTTGGCAAGGGACAAGCCCCTCTTCTCGCTCCGCTCGCTCCGCTTGTCGCTCCGCTTGCTCCGCTTGAAGGGCTACCGCCGTCTCGATGTGCCGGGCCGCTTGAAGGGCTATCGATGGGCTGAGGTAAGATCCTGTTTGCAGATCCCCGGCTGTTGCTCGAAAGCCGCCCGTTGCCTTATCCCATGCAACAACCCATTGCAGTGATTGCTGAGTTTGTGGTATCATATTGTTAACAAAAGGGGGTTGCCCTTCCCCCAGTCATATGAGGCGCACCCCTAAAGGGTGCGCTTCGCCTTTTAGCATTGCATGTGAGGAACATGCACCCTCAACCTAGCATAACCCCTGACTCACTTCAATACTACTTTTGGGTAATAAAAAGTTCTCTGAAAAGTTCTTCAAAAAGTCCTACAAATAAGGGCTTATTCAATAGATTTTTATTTCATCTCAACAAACCGTTGCACCGTTCTTCGAGTGTGATATTATGTTGGTAGGGGACTTGGACCCCCGGCAGTCATGAGACCTTAGAAGCGCACCCTCACGGGTGCGCTTCTGTGTTGTCCCATCCCGGATCAGCGACGGCCCCACATCTTCTTGACAAAACCGATCACCATACCCGCCAGACCGATAGTAACGGGCGTCCAAATGGCAACATGAAGAATGGTCACATCCGCCACTTCATCAGGAATCAGATAGGTGATAACGAAAGTCAACAAAGCCCCCATAACATCAACGAAAACTTGAACAAGAGCAACCATAACAACATCTCCTATCGCATAACTGGCAATCCGTATTGCCCTGAAACAATCATATTGACTTAATATCTTCTTTACAATAAACCAAAAAGTAACAGTACTTTAATACTATTCATAATTAGCCCTCAAATGGTCAAGTTGTCCAGTTGTGCGCGGGTAGTTTTACTGTGACTGTGCTGCGAGTGTGACTCAGCGCTGAGTCACACTCGCAGCGCAGTCACAAGAAGAGCAAGCATGCAACTAATTGCCCCAACTTTTGCGCCTGATCGACCGTCCGCAGGCCGCAGGCCACAAGGATGCACGACTAATTGCCCCAACTTTTGGCCGTTTTTCGCAAGCCGCAAGCCGCAAGCCACAAGGATGCACGACTAATTGCCCCAACTTTTGGCCGTTTTTCGTGTGACGCATGACGCATGACGCAAGGATGCACGACTAATTGCCCCAACTTTTGCGCATTTTTACCATGCCGCATGCCGCATGCCACAAGCATGGCGCAACTAATACCCCCGGTTTTTGCGCCTGATCGTCGGGGCGCAGGGCGCAGGGCGCAAGAATCTTTGAAATATTTCAAGAATTCTTCAAGCATTGCGTTATAACTTCTGCTACGTGCTTTGATGCCTCTTGATACTTGCGCCCGCCCCTCGACCCGGCTAGGGTTGCGGCTACTTCCCCAGGTGTTTGACCCGCTTTTAAGGCTTCAAGGATGCGGGCCGCTTGTGTGGTGTCTTTTAGCGCTTCCTGATGCCCTGGAAGTGGGTACCCGCTACCCACTTCCGTACCCACTTCCAACCCACTTCCAACCCGGTCTATTTGGCCGCTTGTGGAAGTGGGTACGGAAGTGGCCCCGAGCAGGGTTTCTAGGGCCGCGTTGCTCACATACGGCACCCGTACCAGTTGCGCTGGTGCGGTTTTCACGCTCCGCAGGTAGGCAATACCTGTACTGCACTGACCGTCATCTATCGCCCGTTGGGGCATATCCAGCAGCGCCGCCGCGCTCCGCACATCCCCCCCAACGTAGTAGGCCGTGCGGTATGCTTCTCGTGCGCTACTGTCACCGCCTATCACCTTCACCAGCATGGATTGTGCCGCGCCAATGGTAAACAACCCACATTTGCGCCCCTCACGCAAGAGCCGCCCGAGGTGTTCAATTGACTCTGGTACGGTATCGGCAATGACGGGTAGCTCATCCATTGCCAGAAAGAGCGAAGGGCCGCACCGCTCACCCTTGCGCCGTCGCTCGATACGTCGCTCGAGTTCATCAGTAAGATAGGCAAAAAGCCCGCCTATCTGATCGGCTGTGACCGCTGGGGGAAGATGCAAGCCTGACTCGATCAGCCGCCAATCGTCGCCGCTTTCGACATCAAAGGGTGTGTAGTGGGGATCAGCCAGAACGACCCGCGCCCCGACCGATTGCAATTGAGGGAGTAACAAGCGCAGCAAGTTTGACTTGCCCCCACCCGTGGCCCCGACCAACGCCACATGACACAGCGCCCGCGCTGGTACCGTAAGCTGCTCACCCCCAGGGCCAAGGCCCAAAAGAATCGCATCAAGGGAAGGGCGATAATTGAGCGTTGCCAGGTCTACCAGACCCGGCAAGCTCAGGGTAGGGGTGATCGGCTCGACCCGGCTCTGCTCTGCTCGTTGCTCGACCTTGGGGCTATAGTGCAAGGTGTGGGGTAGCGCAGGGTTGCGGGCTGACTCTCTCGCCGTCAGATGGTACGCATCTAACGCACCTGGGCCGACCGCCCCGAGGTATTCAACTGGTACTGGTACTAACCCGCGTCTATCTGGTACCCGTTCGTACCAGACTCGCCGCAAGTGAGCGACGGCAAGCCCACCGACATAGCCCAGACCGCCCAGGGCAGCAAGAAACGGGACAACTGACCATAGCAGCGCCATGGTTAGCTTGACGGGCTGTACCGCCTCGTCAAGCGCTTCCTGTCGTTCGATACGTGCAAGGGCCGCTTCTTGGCGTGCCCAGTCTACCGCCGTTCGTTCGCGGGTTGCTGTCACCATACTGAGCAGTACCGCCCCGAACAAGATTATTGTTATTGCTCCGATGATATAGCGCATGGCTGTACCTCATCTCTACCCGGCTGCTCAGTCCGACACCAGCTCAAGCAATGGGGCCGCCCCTCGCCGTGCCGTTGCCACCCTCGACAGCGAAGCCTACCCCCTTGGGCTCCCCTGTCAACCCCTTCGGGGTACGCGCTACGCGCTTGACAGGGGAACCCAAGGGGGTCTTCTGCTGTTGCGAGGGATGGCAGACGGCGACGGCAAGGGGCTTAGGGGGAACCATTACAACCCCTTTTCCGCGACCGGGGCAACCCCAAGGGTAACTTCCATTTCGCCGGCTGTTACCTCTAGGTAGCCGCGAAGAAGCCACGATTTACCCGCAACTTGAAGGGGGTCTTGCAAGTGCAAGCCAGCGCCTAGAAGCCTAGCCAGTGATGCGCGGAGTAGCTCCGCTTGCCATTTATGATGACACCAGATGGAAATATCAAAAGTCTGCATGGTGGTACCTCTGTGCTAATTGGGGATCTAATCAGAGGGTCGAGGGTTCGATCCCCTCCCGGCTCACCAGTCTAGGAAGCCTAGTGTCAATTCGGCACTAGGCTTCTTTCTTGCCGTTGACAGCCAAGTTGACAGCCAAAGTCCGGCTGACAGCCATGGACGGCGGTGGATACCCAGGGAAAAGAGGCCAGGCAGTTCTGCTTCGTGAGCGAATTCGATGCCCGGCTGCATCGGTTGTGATGCAAGTACCATGACACCTAGGAAGCTCTGGTGACGTGATCGGCGGTGTGGGAGCATTTCCAGGAGGAGAGAGATGTCACGCGTAGCGTCGTTCTATGATGCGTATGGCGAGCGTGAGTGGCTGCGGCTGGAACGGCACCGCACAGAGTTTGCGGTCACGATGCGCGTCCTGAACGCGGCGCTCCCGCCAGCACCAGCGCGGGTGCTTGATCTCGGCGGTGGGCCGGGGCGGTACAGTGTCGCGCTGGCAGCCCAGGGGTACCAGGTGACGCTGGTGGATCTGTCGGCTACCCAGCTCGCTCAGGCCCGTGACTATGCCGAGCGTTCGGCAGTGATGCTGGAGGCGGTCATCCAGGCCGATGCGCTGGCCCTCCCAGCGACGATCTCTGGCCCCTATGATGCCGTCCTGCTGTTCGGGCCGCTGTATCACTTGCTGACCCAGGCAGAGCGGGCGCAGGCGGTGGCCGAGGCGTGTACCCGACTTCGCCCCGGCGGGCTCCTGGCGGCGACCTTTGTGTCGCGCTTTGCGCCCTTCCGTGACGCTGCCGCGAAAGATCCGCTCTGGATCATCCAGGACCCCGCGTACACCGAGCACGTGCTCCGGACCGGTGTTCACGACCGAGGCGAGCTGTTCCCGCAGGCTTACTTTGCCCACCCAACCGAGGTGGTGCCCCTGATGGAGGCGGCTGGACTCACGACGCAGGCACTCATCGGGGTCGAGGGGATTGTCGCCGGTCACGAGGAGCAAGTCAATGCCGTGACTGGTGCGGCCTGGGACGCTTGGGTGGATCTCAACGAGCGTCTTGGGCGCGATCCGGCTCTCATCGGGGCCGCCGATCATCTGCTCTATCTCGGGAACAAACCGGTCCCGTAAAGACGCCCCATCCCCCTTTGCGTGCGTTATCCCCGGCGGGCGCGGACGCAGATGAACGCGGGTCGACGCAGCAGGACGGCGTATTTCGCCGGGTCACGGGCGGCGAAGGCTTCCGTCGGTCGGGGTTCGAGCAACTGGTCGAGGACAAAGCCGGCTGCCAGGAGCGGCGTGAGCATGGCCTGAAGCGGGCGGCGGTAGTGGGGCACCGCGACCTTCACCCCCTCCTCGGGGAAAGTGAAGGTCACCGTGACCGGCTCCACGTCGAAGTAGCTGCCCTCGGGGTGCAGCCGGTAGAAGTCGTCGGCGGGGTGGACGACCGAGAAGGCCAGGATCCCGCCCGTCTGCAACACGCGCGCCAGTTCATGGAAGAGTGGCGCCCAGTCGGGTACGTAGTCGAGGGCCAGGCCGCTGATCACCAGGTCGAATGACGCGTCGGCGAGCATCGTGAGGGGCTGCGCCAGGTCGGCCTCCAGGATCGTCGCACGTCCGCCAAGCCGGGCCTGGGCGAGCGCCACCATCCGGGGGCTGACGTCGAGGCCAACGACCGTCGCGCCCTGGGCGACGAGCCATGTCGCATAGAGGCCTGGCCCACAGCCAGCGTCGAGCACGTGCAATCCGGCGACCGGCGGCAGCAGGCCGAGCAGCGCGGGGCGGTCGTAGTGGGCATTGTACGGGCCGTCCTCAGCGTGGCGGGCGAACGCGTCGGCGAGCTGGTCATAGGTAGCGCGAACGAGCGGCGGGTCATTGTCATGCATAGGGAAACCTCCTGGGGCGATCATACCACTGACCGCCGCCCATCGGCTCAGTCAAAAGTCTCACCCTGTGCTCAGGCGATTATGGCCGCAACCCGATGACGTTGTCAGCCCGCCTACGACGACGCAGCTGGGTCGTCCGGTTGCCGCCGCAGCAACGCATCGAGCTTCTGAACCGCATCCTGCTGGGTCTCAGGCAGGACGTGGCCGTAGGTGTTCATGGTCACGCTGATCTGACTATGGCCGAGGATCTCCATCACCACGCGCGGATGCACCCCCTGCGCAATGAGGAAGGTCGCGCAGGAGTGGCGCAGATCGTGAAAGCGGATCGTTGCGGGCAGGCCAAGCTTCGTCAAGACGCTCTTAAAATGGCGGAGCAAGTTGCGTCCGCTGATCGGCGTCCCGACCTCGGAGGGGAAGACCAGCCCATGCTCCTTCCACGAGGCACCCTGCTCCGCTCGCTCGTGGGCCTGTTGCTGCTCGTGCGCCCTGAGCGCGTCCACCAGGGTCGCGGGCAGGGGCAGCGTGCGCGTGCTGGAGGCCGTTTTACCGGCCGCGACGCGCAGCGTACGGGCTTTGAGGTCAAGGTCAACCCAGCGCAAGGCTAGCACTTCGCCGCGCCGCAGACCTAAACCCAGCGCAATCCGATAGAGCGCTTCCAACCGATGACCGGCGACCGCCTGCAGGAGGGCGGTGGCCTGGGCTTCCGTCAGCGGCTCGACGGTGTGCCGTTCGACCCGGGGAGCCTCGACCAGGGCGACCACATTGCGGGCCACATAGCCCCACTTCAGCGCCTGGTCAAGCGCATGGTGCAGGATGGCTCGCGCATATTGCACCGTGCGCGGCGAGAGTTGCTTCGCTTTGAGCGTGGTGAGGAGCGCCTGGATATGCTGCGGGGTGAGCTTGCTCAAGACGATGTGGCCGATCGCGGGTTCGACATGGCGCTTGATGATATCGCGATAGCTCTGATGGGTACTGGGCTTGTTCGTCGGTTTGACACTCTGCTCCAGCCATGCGGTCAGAAACTGGGTCACGGTCTGGTTCTCATGCACGGTCATCAGCCCGAGTTGTTGATCGCGCAGGGCCACCTTGAGCTTCTCGGCGACCTCTTTGCGGGTATCGCCGTAGAGGTACTTGCGCTTCCGCGTGCCGTTGATGATCCCCAAATCAACCAGGGCGCACCAGCGTCCATCGCTGCGTTGATGGATGCTTCCTTCGCCGTGCCCTCGCCGCTTGCTCATAACGCTCCCTTTCGCACCACATGTACACGGATGAGTGTATCATACCGAAGACGTTTTGTCAAACGTATGTGCTATTCTTTCGCATCAACGGCGCTATCCTCCGGTCTGCCGTGCGACCCATGCCCGCAGCGCGGCAACCGGAATGCGGCGGGCGGTGCCGCGCCGAACGGAGGGCAATTCGCCGGCGTCCATCATTTCGTAGATGGTCGAGCGGCTCAGGCTCAGGATGCGGGCGGCTTCTTCGACCCGGACGAGCAAGGGTTCGAGGGGGAGGGGTTCTGGCGGGTGAGTTGGTGCCATGGGCTGGTCATGCGGACGCGTCCAGGCGTCCGGTTGGGGTGCGGTGGGCCTCTGGTGCGGCTCGGGTTCTTGCTGCTGAATATGGACGGGGGCACGGCGGCGTGGGGTGGACATGGGTTCCTCCTTGGTTCGCGTGTGGGCTCAGCGGCCAGCATGCGTGTGATGGTTCACAGGATCTCGGGTATGCCTGGGACGTCTACGGACGGATTGGCGATGGGGCGCATAGGCGGCGGATGGTCTTTGATGCCTTCCTGCTGCGCATCCGGCTTGACTGATGATCGTTCGCGGTGGCGTGGGTTGGGCATGGCGTGCTCCTGATCGGCTTGGTGACGGACGGGACATCGTTCGCGGTGGCGTGGGTTGGGCATGGCGTGCTCCTGATCGGCTTGGTGAAAGCTCACAGGTCTCAACAGGGTCTCAGCAAGGTCTCAGCGGCTTTTGGCGCATTCCAATGGGATCGATTGATCATGTTGAGACCTGAGACCTTGATCTGCTGCTGACTCATGCATGCGCGCGCGCACGCGCGCATGCATGAGGCGCGGCCATGCAAAGGTCTCAGGTCTCAACATACACGAGCGAGCGCGTCCCAGTGGGCGAAAACGCGTTGAGACCTTGTTGAGACCCGGTTGAGACCTTGCCAAGGTCTCAACCGGTAGCTTCCTCGGTGGGCACATATGCGCCTTCTCCTTCCTACCGTTGTGCCGTCCGTCGGCGTGCGAGGGCCAGGTTGATGGGCGTGCGGGGCCCTGGGTGGGACGAACCGCCGCCTCGCGCTCGCACGATGCGGCCGCGTCGCCTGGGCGCCCAGACGTGCGTGGTGCCCGCTGGAGGCGCCATGCCGGTCTCGTGGGTCTTGTGGGCCTCATGGCGCCTCCTCGTGCGCGTCCTCGAGCACGCTGCACGCAATCCCGATCGCCGCTGCCGTGGTGCGGTGGGGTGCGCCCAGGGTTTTCGAGGGCCGACCATCCAACGACCGGATGAGCCCGTGCCGCAGCCAGGTGCCCCCGTAGATTTGCACGGCGCTTTTGCCGATGCGGCTCTCGAAGGGCGGCGTGCCGGTGGGGACACGCCAGTACGCGTCATCGGTTCTGCGGTAGGCGACCGTCTCACCCCGCAGGCGACGCAGGATCCAGCCGGGGGCACTGTTCGGGTCCTCGTCACATTGGGCCAGCAAGGTACGTACCCGCTCGAAGGCTTCCAGCGCCGGGTCGGTCTGCGCCTGGCCGACCGTCAGGAGTTCAACCCACCGGGGCAGCAGCACGTCCAGGGGAGGCAGCGTCAGATCGGCGACCGCCGCACTCACCTGGAGGGCAACCGCGGCCAGGGCCAGGCTCTCGCGCCAGGCCGCCAGTGGTTGCAGCGCTGGGTCGTCACGCACGCGCCGGTAGTCGGTGAGGATGGTTGCCCAGGCGGCCCAGCAGCGCTCGGCGACCGCCCGCCCAAACAACCCTGCGCCGGCGTCCCAGGCCTGCTCCAGCATGTGCGCGCGCGCCCCGCCGAGCCGGTGTTCGTCGCTGCCGGGCCGACCGAGCGTGCCCCCTCCGAGCGGCGGGTTGCGGCTCCCGTCGAGCCAGAGCACGCGTTTGCCCGCCCCGGCGTGGCGAAACTCGGGCAGGGCTTCACCGGCCAGGATGAGCGCCCCCCGCAATGGTTCGCCTCCGGCGGCGGTACCCTCGGCGGTGCCTTTGCTGTAGGACTGCCCATTGGCGAACTCGTAGACCAGCGCCTCCAGCCGCTGCGGGTCACTGGTGGTGTGGGCCTCGTCGATCAGCAGCGGCAACCCGTTCAGGTCGGTGAGGCTCTGGCGAAAGCCGGCAGCGGTGGTGCGGTGGGCCTCGACCAGGAAGGGCTTGCCCGTCGGGTCGCCCCAGCACCCCACGGCGAAGTGGGCCAGGGTGGTCTTGCCGCTGCCGCTCTCGCCAGCCAGATAGCAGGCCGGGTTGCGGCGGGGCCGGAGGCGGGCGATCAGGGGACTCGCCAGGGTGAGGCCAAGGATGATCCAGGCGACCCAGGCGTCCGGCCAGATGGTGATCGCTTGCAGCGCCTGGGGATACGCCGCGGCATCACGACCGACCTGGATGGGCAACCGCCCGGCGTACTGCACCGGCTCGGCATAGCCGACACCGCCGGTGGGCAGCACGAGGCCCGCGCCAACCACGCCCAGGCGGGTCGAGGTGGTGATCCGCGGGAGCGCTTCCAGGTTCGCCTGGGTAAACTCGATCAGGTAGCTGGCGACATCCCGCGCATTGCTTTCATGCACGGGGACATCGGGATGCGCCCCCAACCAGGCCACCAGGCCCTGCCGGGTACTCAGTTCAGCTTTGGGGGCGGTGAGGCTGCCCTGTCGGCCACCGGTGCCCTGCCACCGCACGGTCAACATCGCCGCGCCACCAGCCAGGTCAACGCCGAGCGCACTGGCGATCAGCATGCCGGAGTAGATGACGCTTGGCTCCCCGTGCTTGGTGACGGTGGCGAGGCTGCCGTTGACCACCGCCCAGCCGTGGGGCAGAAAGAGGTCGCGTCCCGTCTCTGGATGGACGGTCAGGCGCACGCGGGCCTGGGCCAGGCCGGCTTGCAGCGTGGTCAGGTGGCTTTCCAGTTCCTGGGTGGTGTGCCCACGGCCAAGGAAATCGTCCACGCCGAGCTTCTCGTCACCCAGGTGCGGCAGGACGAGCATCTGCACCTCGCTCACCCCACGGGCGATGAGCAGCGCCGCGAGGCGGCGCAGCGCGGCCGCAACCGGGGCTTTGCGCACGACATCACTGTCGAAGGCAAGGACGACTCGACGCCCATTCCAGGCGATCTCGTCCACATCGGGCACGACCAGCTTCCCGCCCGCACGGTTCGTGCCACGGAAGCCCCAGACGCCGTTGAGGTTGACCGGGACGATGGCATCGCCGTAGGCGGTGGTCAGGGCATCGGCTTTCTTTGCCCCCTCGGTGAACCAGAGCGGAACCGCCGGATCGGCCAGCGCGGTGCGGTAGCGCGGCAGCACATCGAAGCAGGGCGGCAGGCCCTTCGGCCATTCGTACTTGATCGGTTTGCCCCGGACGCTGCGCGGACGATCGGGACGCAGCACCCAGGTGTATGGCTCCGGGTGGCCGAGCCGAAAGACCGGAAACGCCAGGCCGACGTGGGCAAACGACGAGCTGATCGGCGTGCGGCCCAGGGCCGTCCATTGATCCAACCCCTGGATGCTCCGATAGCCCCGTTCCGCCTGAACAGCGTCACTGATGCCACTGGCGGCAAGGTGCTGGTGATGGGTTGACGTGCAGTCCATGGTTCCTCCCCACGACACGGCGGATACGAACAAATGTGTGTGTATGATACCCCGATGGCGTGGGGAGAGGAAGGGGGAAACCGTGGGGAGGGAAGGGGGAGTTTGGGCGGGGCACGGCGCATGCCCGCTCAGCCTGCGTGACGGCGGAGGTGATCAACGATAATTAGAATTGCCGGTGGTGATCTTTAGAATTGCCGATCCCATCTGCCTCCGCGATGACCTACCAT
>NZ_LYXE01000020.1 GCF_002532075.1 Candidatus Chloroploca asiatica
CACAGACGATCTTTATCGGTTGGATGGGTATACCCATTGTTTCACCTGCTGTGGGTCGGACTTTTTCAGCAGTCTCCTTTCGCCGTGGGAGCCGTCACTACAATGTTCTGACCAGCAATGGCGGCGACGTGGCTACCAATGATGCGGGTGCCGAGACAGGCAACCATCACCGCTGGTGGAACGGCGCGGTGCAACACCTGCAAACAGTGAACAATAACTACGCGGCCTATCCAAGCGGCGATAGCCATCCTACGACGGCCGGGCATCAAAAAGCTACGGCGGAATTTGTGCCGCTGCTCAACATCGCGTACCATCGCTGGCAAAGTGATAGCCCACCGACTGATTCCAGGGTATACCTGCCGATCATCTTGAAACAGGCTGCATCCCAGCCGCCAGCGGGCGATAGTTTGGTGCAACTGCAGGATTTTACTCTCGTTTGCGGCGCATAAAATCGAGCACAAGCGGGTCGATTTTGTGCTCATCGAGACTAGTGAGGCGCATTTCGAGATTCTCGACCCCGCCATAGGTCTCAAGGGCGCTGCGGGTCAGGGTCTCGAACTTGCCATCAGCAGGGCCGGCGTAATAGCCCGCCTCGCTGAGCATCGTCTGGATCTCGCAGGTCAATTCGGGCGTAATGGGCAGCAGCGCCGCCGGATCTGACGTGGTAAGATAGAGACGGTGGAGCCTGAGGAGGCGTTCGAGTTCAACAATTGGCTCTGGGTGATCGTCAACGCGTAAATCGACATAACGATCGTGATTGCCACCATACGCACCGCCGGTGCGTGCGACATAGAGCGCGGCGGCCTGGCGACCGCGGCGATCGCCGCCGGCTGCTTCGCCGGCAGCCAGCGCAATGACCAGGCGTTCGGCGAGTTCACCCTGGGCCATTTCAAAGGCCTCGGCGATCGCCTCGGCGACCCTGGCCCCGGCGAGGATATTGCCTTGCACGGTATAGCCAGCGCCGAGATAGTGCCCTGCCCAGGGCATACAGGCACTGCCAGTATAGGCGGCAACCCGGCCCTGCGCATCAACGATGCCGAGTTGACGTTGATCACGTCCAGGATCATCGGCAATCAACTGGTCACACACCTGTTCGGCGGAGAGCCCCTCGGCCAGCAGTTTCAGCCCATCGGGGCCATAGCGAATATTGGCCCATGCCTGGGTGGCAAGGCCACCGACACCAGCTTGCGCCCAGGGGACAACCGAGCCAACGGCAAGAAACTTGGATTGAACCGCCACACCAACATCGCCCTGCTCAGGATCGAAGGCAACGATAGAAAAAGTGGCAACTGGTTGCATATTCGTCCCTTTCTCTGAACTTCTGCGTAGTATAGCATATTGGAACATCCTGATGAGTCTCGAAGCCCGTTATCTAGGGCTACGTCAAAGTGGTAGGGACACCGATCAGGGCAAGTGCGGCCCCCACGGAAGCGGCGGTCGCGCGCACGGC
>NZ_LYXE01000021.1 GCF_002532075.1 Candidatus Chloroploca asiatica
TGCCCTTGCGGGTGCCCTTGCGGGTGCCCTTGCGGGTGCCCTTGCGGGTGCCCTTGCGGGTGCCCTTGCGGGTGCCTTGACGGGGTGCCTTGACGGGGTGCCCTTGCGGGTGCCTTGACGGGGTGCCCTTGCGGGTGCCTTGACGGGGTGCCCTTGCGGGTGCCTTGACGGGGTGCCTTGACGGGGTGCATACACAGAAGATGCAATCGCCCTGAGCCCTTAGGGCGATTGCATCATACGAAATCGGATACAACGGGGCACCCGCAAGGGGTGCCCGTACCGGGGCGATGGTGTACGGGCACCCCTTGCGGGTGCCCTTGCGGGTGCCCTGGTGGGATGCATACACGGAAGATGCAATCGCCCTAATTCCACCACCGACATCAGGATCGCGCCCATGTCTGCAATTTATAGCAGAGGCACCAGTACCCCTGGTGCCTTTGCTGTGACGAAGGAGTTTCTATGTATTGGCATCTTACGATAGGAGCATCACCCGATTCTCAGGGCACGCTGTTTCGCGTCTGGGCACCACAAGCTCGCGAGGTTGCGGTGGTGATCGACGCCTTCCCCGAGGGCGATCAGACGTTTAGGCTCACCCGTGAGGCTGACGGCTATTTTGCGGCCCATGTCGCCGACGTCCGTCCGGGGATGCGTTATGCCTATCGGGTTGATGGCGGCGATCCACGGCCTGATCCGGCCTCGCGCTTTCAGCCCGAGGGGGTTCATGGTTGGTCAGAGGTGGTTGATCCCGCTGCGTTTGTTTGGAGTGATGGGGACTGGCGCGGTTTGCCGCTCGAAGATCTGGTGATCTATGAGTTGCACGTTGGTACGGCCACGCCCGAGGGAACTTTTGACGCCTTGATTGACAAACTCGATGTGCTCAAAGCCCTCGGGGTCACGGCCATTGAGTTGATGCCCGTGGCCGATTTCCCTGGCACCCACAACTGGGGCTACGATGGCGTCAATCTCTATGCGCCGTCACGTGCGTATGGCGGCCCCGAGGGTTTGCGACGGCTGGTTGATGCGGCGCATCGTCGAGGGTTGGCCGTCTTGCTTGATGTGGTCTATAACCATTTTGGGCCAGATGGCAACTATCTGCGTGAGTTTAGCCGCGACTATTTTACTGATCGCCACCAGACCCCGTGGGGGGATGCGGTGAATGTTGATGGCCCGGGAACGCAACCGGTGCGTGATTTTTTTGTGAACAATGTGCTCTACTGGGCGCACGAGTTTCATCTTGATGGCCTGCGCCTTGATGCAACCCATGCGATCATTGATGATAGCCCGACCCACTTGATGGCCGAGATGTCGGCGCGGGTTCGTGCAGCGTTACCCGCTGAGCGCCATTTCCTCTTGATTGCCGAACACGAAGGCAATGATCCAGCGTTGATCCGGTCGAGTGGCTGGAACCTTGATGCCGTCTGGTCGGATGATTTTCATCATCAGGTGCGGGTGGCCTTGACTGGCGAACAGGATGGCTATTACGGCGATTACACGGGGAACGCGACCGATCTGGCCGCCACGATGGCGCAGGGTTGGTTTTACCAGGGCCAGGTCTCGCCCCATCTGGGGCATCCACGCGGAGCACCGGCTCGTGATCTGAACCCACCGAGTTTTGTCTACTGCATCCAGAATCACGACCAAGTGGGCAACCGTGCGCTCGGTGAGCGGCTCAACCATACGGTGAGCCTGGCAGCCTATCGGGCTGCTTCGGCGCTGCTGCTGGTGGCCCCCCAAACCCCGTTGCTCTGGATGGGCCAGGAGTGGGCAGCTTCGACGCCGTTCCTCTTTTTTACCGACCATCATCCCGAATTGGGGCGCATGGTGACGGAAGGACGCCGGAAGGAGTTTGCCGCCTTTACCGCCTTCAGTGGCACGACGATTCCTGATCCGCAAGACCCAGCAACCTTTGCGGCCTCACAACTCCGCTGGCATGAACGTGCAGGGTCGCCTCATGCTGAAGTCCTGACCCTCTATCAGGATCTGCTGGCGCTCCGCCACAGCCATCCGGCGCTCCGCATCCGTCGGCGCGATGCCTATAGCGTTACGCCCTTTGGTTTGACAACGCTGATTATGCATCGCTGGGCTCCCAACAGCAACGATCTCTTGATCATTGTTTGCCTCGGTGACACGCCCCAGACGTTGGAAGCCCTGCCGCGCGGCAACTGGGAACTCTTGCTGGACAGCGAAGATCCACGTTACGGTGGCAGCGGTGTCATCAGCACCACTGGCGCGAGCCTCACCCTCAATGGGCCGCGGGCGATGATCCTGCATACGCCTCAGCGTTAGTTGTTCCTATGCGTATGGTAGCGCGAGCTTCCAGCCCGCGCTACCATAAACCTTTGCGTCAACACGGATCAGCCTATTCCACAAAGTCTGTGCCGAGGATCAGCACAATATCGGTCTGGAAGGGCGGCGCGGGCGCACTGGCGGGTGGTGTTGCATAGACCTGATCAGGCCCAAGCCCGAGGGTTTCGGCAAGCCGCCGCAGCGACTCGGGACGACCGGTGTAATCGATCAGCATTGTCTGCGCACTTCGACTTGGCGCATCAGTCGGCTGGTTGAGATCAAAACCCTGGCTTGTCAGACGCGCCGTGACCCGTCCAGCTAGCCCGCGAACGCCTGCCCCATTGAGCACCTGGATACGGGCGAGTTCACCGCCACCGGTCGGCCCAGCGAGTAAACGCGCCACCTGGGTGGCAACGCCCGCCGGATCCCAGTAGATATTCGAGCCATCCTCGGCGACGACCGTAACATCACTCGGGTTGATACTCAAACTGATGATCCGCCCACCGTCGAGCCCCTGGGCGAACGCGGCCAAGCCGCGGATCGTCGCCGGATCACTGATCGGCAGCGTCGTCGTGACACTCGCTTCGAGGTCACGCACAAGCTCGGGCAACAGGGCGGCCTGGGCAAGCAGATTGCGATTACGCAACTCGGCGAGGAACGCACGCAAGACCTGTTGCTGACGGGCCGAACGGTCGAAATCGCTCGAACTATGGCGTGAGCGCGCATACTTGAGCGCCGTTGGCCCATCCATTATCTGTAAACCGGCAGGAATGAAGAGCCGTTCGTAGCCATAATCTTCAGTTGGATAAGATGGATCAAGAAGCGGGCGCTCGACATCAATCGTCACGCCACCAAGCGTCTTGACCAGATACTCAAAGCCCTGAAAATCGACCTGCGCGATATAATCAACGCTCAGATTGAGAAACGCTTCCACCGTCTCTGCCGCGAGCGCCCCACCACCATCCTCAGGCCGAGTGCCTTCACCATAGAGCGTTGAGGCATTGTTGAAGCCATAGGTATAGGCGGTATTGACCTTTTGCACACCAAGATTTGGGATCGTCACCATCGAATCGCGGGGGATCGCGAGCATCCCAGCCCATCCATCAACCGGGTTGACGTGGGTCAGAATCAGCGTATCCGAGCGTACCCCATCTTCGGGATCATCACGGCGATCAACGCCAATGAGCAGCACATTGAACGGTTGGCGCAGGTCAGCGGGTAATTGAAGCACATCGCCAGCCATAGCAGTCTGGGCACGCCGAGGATCATCGCCTTCGAGCCCGCCCAACGCCCCCGTAACCCAGCGGCCAAGCCCAAGTACTAGCAGGCCACTGACAACCAGCAGCACTGCGGCCACCAGAACGGGTAACGAGAGGCATCCGCGTCGCTGGCGGCGGGGAGGGCGCTGGGTCACCCCACGGCGGACGGCAACACGCTCACGTGCCGTTTGATAGGATCGTTGCGGTGGAACAGGACGACGCATACCTTACAACTCATCGCTGTCGAGGCCACGCGGATCGGGGGTCGGCCACGTTGGTGCCTCAAAAGGAACGACCGTGCGGAGGCGCCGCACACTATGGGTCGTGGCAGCAGGCAATACTGCGAGCGTGACAATGCTCATATCATCACTTGGCTCACCGACATCGAGCTCAAGCGCCCGGCGCAGCAGCGTATCGGTCAGTTCTTGCGCACTACGCCCGAGTTCAGCCGGCCACCCCGAGAGGAAATTGCCAATCTCGACATCTTCACCCGTGCGTTCGCCTGCCCGCAGCAAGCCATCGGTAAAGACAACGACGTAGGTATATGCTGCAACGGGCAACTCAGAAATAATCGGCTTCGTCATTGGTTGCAGCCCAATCGGCGTTGACGGTTCGCTATACGAATGCAAGCCGCGCCGGTCAATCACAAAGAAAGGGGCAGGATTATTGCGGGACATCAAAATCTTGCCACTTTGAAAATCGACCGAAAGAATATTTAAGGTTGCGGCGACCTGTCCCATCCGGTAGGTATAGAGATAATCGTGGACAGCACGGGCAGCGGCCCCATCACGGGCACCATCTTTCAAGAGCGAGATCGCCCGTGTCGCGAGCAAATTGCTCAGCGTTTTGGCCCCTCGGCCCGTTCCTTGACCATCAACCAGCACAAACGAGAACCCCCCGCCAGGGCGCTCGATCATCTCTAGTGTATCGCCACTTTCACCACTGCCGTGATGCGCAACTTTGGCAACAGCAACTTCAATCTCAAACATAACCATCCTCAACTCATGGTCTGTGGTTATGCAACACACAGGTATGTACCATAGTATACCGCATCTTACGCTGGGTTGATGTGTATATGGGCTTTACCGATGCGACGTTGCCGCAACTGCTCGACCAGGGCCTGCATCTGCGGGCGAATAGACGCGAGAGCCCTGGCTTCATTACCAAGCACCAGATTGGTAAAGCCTGGCTCACGCTTAATGCCGAAGATCTGATGTATGTCTGGCTTACGCAGATCGAGATCAACCAGGATGACAGTCTGCCCATACTGGGCCATGCTCACGGCGAGGTTCGCGGACACAAAAGTCTTCCCCTCACCGGGAAGAGAACTGGTCACCAGGAGACTGCGTAGTGGGCGGCTCAGGCCAGCCACTTGAACACTCGTTCGCAGCGAGCGAATAGCCTCGGCTTGGGGACTGCGCGGAGCGCTCACAGTTAGGTTATGGGCCGAGTCAACGTCGCCGTTGCTCTCAACTGCGCCCTTCTGCCCTGTCTCCACCATGCCAACCAGCCCAAGCGTCGGTGTACCATAGACCAGTTCGAGCGCATCGGGGGAGCGCACAGTGTAGTCCAGGTACTCCAGGCCGAACGCCAAACCAATGCCCAACAGGAGGCCTATGCTCAGGGCTAGCAGCAGGTTGCGCACAAGATTCAGCGGCAGCGGATGGGTCGGTAGCAGGGCCGGGTCAACAACTACAGCCGTATCGGTAGGTGAACTCGTACCGAGGCTGCTGCCTTGAACTAGCGAGGCTTGGACCTGCGAGAGGCTGTTGAGCGTAGCTCATTAACTCAATAAACGCATTGCCTCACGTTCGGAGGGCAACGGTCGCGATGACCAACAGCCGTCCGAGGTGGAAGCAACTGATCGGACGGCGGGGTGGCTGCGTCCCTTTGCGGCGACGGGCGATATGGGTTTGGGACAGGTGCGCGAGGCATGGCGTCGGCGTTCATGCCGACGCTGATGACCAGCAGGGTTGCGACGGCCATCGCATCGTTCCAGCCGGTCACTCTTCAGCCATGCATGCACGAAGGCACCGCCTGTCGCACACCCGCCCCTCCCCAGCGCGTCAAGTTGCTGGCCTAGCATAGTGCTTGCTACTGGCGAAAGGCCTCAAGCGCCTTCTCTTCATCGGGATAGATCTCGGCATACTGCGCGAGGCCAACCATCCGAAAGATCTTCTGGAAATGAGGAGAGAGCCCACTCACCGCCAGTTTTTGCTGGTGGCGATTCACCTCAGTTACAATCCCAATCAAAATCGCAATGCCAGCGCTATTGATATAGTCATTCTGGCGAAAATTGAGCAAGATATGCTGCGCATTGCGACTGGTTACCTCACGATACGCACTATTGATCTTCTCTTCGGCGAAAGTTGTCACATCACCAACGAGATCGATGATTGCGACCCCGTCACGTTCACGGGTGCTCACCGTCAACTCGTCTTCAAGCATCATGCCAGTTCCTCCCAGGAAGGTCGGTTAACCCAACTATCGTCACACCAGAGCATGTGGCGCTCATTCGAGATGGATCACCATACGGATCTGATTGCCCCCGCTCGGTGCCGTCGTAAACTCAACTTCATCCATCAACTCACGGATCAGCCAGATACCCCATCCGCCTTTATCATCACGTTGCAGCGCCTCTTCGATCGAGGGCGTCGTCGCCATACACTTCTGGTCGAGCGGTTTGCGGCCCTGGTCGGCAACGCTGACGATCAATTCATCATCACGAGCCGTCAACAGCACCACTACCTTGACTGCGGCATCATACTCATTGCCATGCTCAATCGCGTTCGTGACCGCCTCACTAATCGCCGTCTTGAGTGAGTCAATGCGTTCGGATGCAAAGCCCATACGTCGAGCCACCGAAGAGGCCATGTCCATCGCGACGCGCTCATACCCCAGCTTACTAGGCAAGCGCAATTCAATGACGCGTTCATGGGCATCAGGTTGTGGGCCATGTTGGTTCATTTTCTGGCACCTGTGTACTGAGTATGTGTACAACATAAAACCCTTCGCTTCGCCGACGGCTATGCGTAGGGTACGCTATGTTCCACTGCCTGATGCAAGAACAACCAGACTTTTGTCATTGGAAACATCATAACATGATCGCGGATACTTCCGCAATATGGCATGCCTCTGCTGCCAGGGCGATTGCATCTTCATTGCGCTCGGTGCTTGGGCAGCCAAGGCCACGAAGGCGAACTTGATCATCTAGCCAGCGAAGGCTGACTTCGTATTCCTGAGCTGAGGCGGTAACGATCACGCGGCGCTGCCAAGCGCATTGCGTAGCTCGTCAGGCGTGACCACGGCATTGCCATACCGTCGCACAACCAGTGCTGCGGCGGTATTCGCAAGCTGGGCCATCGCAAGAGGAGGGTAGCCTGCGCTTAAGGCGAGCGTCGCTACAGCAATAAACGTGTCGCCCGCACCGGTTGTGTCGTAGACTTCGCTGACCCGTGCGGCGGGGATGTGGTGGTACGCCAGCCCTTCCCCTTCCAGCGCGAGGCCATCGGGTCCACGCGTGACAATGACGAGCTTGGCTCCTAGGCTGATGCGAAGCTGGTGGAGCCCACGCGCAAAGTCGCTTTCGGTGCCCAGGGCATAGCCAAGGGCCGCTTCAGCTTCGCGGTTGTTGCAGCGAAAGAGATCGGCCCCTGCGTAGTAGTGCGAGTTGCCCTGCGCATCAACACAAAACGTGGTGCCGTGCGCCTCACAGAGGCTGCGCACCTGCCCAACGATCCTTGGCGTCAACAGGCCGAGTTGGTAGTCCGAACAGATCACTGCATCATGGTGCGGGATCGCTTGTTCGAGCAGGGCCAGGACTTGCGCTTCTTCTTCGGCGTGCAAGGGGATGCGATCAAGCCGATCAAGGCGGGCAACCTGTTGCGGCAGGCGTGGCGCTTCGTCGGCGAGGATGCGGGTTTTGCGGGTCGTTGGCCGTGTCGCACTCGTCAGCAAGCCTGTTCCGTCAATCGCGTGTGCCTCGACCAGTTCGTGCAACTGCGCACCCTCTGGATCGGCCCCGATGATGCCAACGAGCATTGCCTGACTGCCCAGGGCAACAATGTTGCGCGCCGGATTCGCGGCCCCACCAAGGATCACTTCGCGCCGACGCAATTCGAGCACCGGAATCGGCGCTTCCCGCGAGAGCCGCGTGGCTTTGCCATAGAGATATTCGTCGAGGGTGAGGTCACCAAGCACGAGGAGGCGCCGTCCGGCCAGCCCTGGCACGAGTGCAGCAAGATCGGTGATGGCGTCTCTGATCATGGGGTGCGTGCTTTCACGTCTCTCTCACAAGGCTTGAGGCACACCGGGCCAACTGCATTGACCTTGTGCGCCTCAAGCCGCAGCCTCGCCCTAACTGACCGACTCGCGGAAACGACGCATCCCTTCGACGATTTCGTCTTCGGACGTCGCATACGAAAGGCGGATGTACCCCGGGGCACCAAACGACTCGCCGCTCACACAGGCAATATGAGCCTGATCAAGCAGATAGTTGTTGAGGTCGTCACTCGTCGCACAGACAACCCCGTTTTTCAGGGGTTTGTTGAGCAACCCGGTCACATTGGGGAAGACGTAGAAAGCCCCATCAGGGACGTTGCAACTGACGCCGGGGATCTCGGCGAGCAAGCTGAGGATCAGGTCACGGCGCTTGTGGAAGGCGGCAACCATCGTCTGCACCGCCTCGTCAAGCTCGGCACTGGGCGTATAGGCTTTGACTGCGGCATCCTGGGTGATCGAGGCCGTATGCGTGCTTGTGTGACTCTGAATATCCTTGATTGCCGTGATGATCGGTTG
Organism: Candidatus Chloroploca asiatica; assembly: GCF_002532075.1. Lineage (GTDB taxonomy): Bacteria > Chloroflexota > Chloroflexia > Chloroflexales > Chloroflexaceae > Chloroploca > Chloroploca asiatica. Next base: position 8,343 of record NZ_LYXE01000021.1, read on the forward strand.
CGGGCCGGCGACATACCCAAAACGCCACCCCGTCATCGCGTAGGCCTTGGCGGCCCCATTGACAATCAAGGTGCGGTCGGCCATATCGGGGGCCACCCGCAGCCAGCGGGCATAGGGCACATAGCTGATCGCATCATAGATCTCGTCAGCAATAATGATCGCGTCGCTCTCACGCAAGACATCGGCCAGCGCGGCCAGTTCGTCGGCACTATAGACAGCGCCGGTCGGATTCGAGGGCGAGTTGAGCATCACCACCCGCGTGCGTGGCGAGAGAGCCGCCTGTAATTGCGCGGGGGTTACCTTAAAGCCCGTTGCCTCGGTCGTCTGCGGTGTGATCGGCGTAGCCCCTGCCAGGCGGGCCTGCTCCACATAACTGACCCAGTACGGTGCCGGAATGATCGCCTCATCACCCTCGTCACAGAGCGCCTGGAAGGCGAGATAAAGACCCTCTTTTGCCCCGGCGGTCGTCGTGATCTGGCCAAGCGCATAAGGAATTTCTTGATCAGCCGACACCCGTGCTGCAATGACCTTGCGCACCTCAAGCGTGCCGCCCGCAGGCGTATAGTGGGTACGATTCTTATTGATCGCCTCAATCGCCGCAACCTTGATTGGCTCAGGCGTATTGAAATCAGGCTCACCGACACTGAACGAAATCACCTTGATGCCTTCGGCGCGCAACTGTTGTACCCGCGCATTCATCGCGGCCGTTGCGGAAGGCTCAAGTTGGGCCAGACGGCGGGCTAACCGATATTCGGTTTTGACACTCATCTTGTCTACTCCTGCTTGGAACACTACGTGCCCAATTTTACCATGCTTCGTGGGGCTTGCCCCACGAAGAGATTCTTTTGGTTCGTGTTGGCGGCGAAGCCGCCAACACGAACCAAAATAGCCCCAACGCTTACCTTGAAGGTGCTATATACTTAGGTTATGCAAACCCTCGAAGGCACACTTGAGCGCATTACGTATCAGAGTGAGGAGGACGGGTATACCGTCGCTCGTCTGACGCCCACTGGGCGTTCGTATCTCGTGACGATTGTTGGCAAGCTCGTTGGGGTGCGTCCCGGCGAGACGTTGCTGCTTGAGGGTGAGTGGCAGGCTCATCGTGACCATGGCCGCCAGTTTGCCGTGGTTACCTGTCGGACGCTGATGCCAGCAACGATTGATGGAATCAGGCGCTATCTGGGCAGTGGTCTCATCAAGGGCATCGGCCCCGCAACGGCACGCCGCATCACCGAGACGTTTGGGCGCTATACGCTCGAGGTGCTTGACCGTGAACCAGAACGCCTCGCCGAGGTGCCCGGCCTCGGGCGCAAGAAGGCTGAGTTGATCAAAATGGCCTGGCGTGAGCAGCAACGCATTAAAGAGGTCATGCTCTTTCTGCAAGAGATTGGCTTGCCTACGGGAATGGCTGTCCGTATCTATAAGCAGTACGGTGATGAGGCAATTCAGGTGGTACGCAATGAGCCCTATCGTCTCGCCGATGAGGTCTATGGGATCGGGTTTTTGACCGCCGATACGATTGCGGCCTCGCTCGGCGTCGCCCACGATGATCCCCTCCGTATCGCCGCCGGGCTCCGCCATACGCTGAGTACGGCGACTGACGATGGACACACGTTTCTCGCCGCCGACGATCTGATCCGGCGGGCGACGGCGATGCTCGGTGCCGAGCAAATATTGGTTCACGAGGTGCTGACAACCCCGGCGCTCGCCCGCGATCTCGAGGTGGTTGACCCCGCCGAGCCGACAACGCCTGTCTATCTCAAGCCGCTCGCGATGGCCGAGACCGGGGTGGCCGCCGCACTCTTGCGCCAGCAACGCGCTCCTTCACGGATGGCCGCTTTCTATCGCCAGGCGCGTTGGGATAACGTCTTTGCTCATCTCGCCGAACGCCATGATGTCGTGCTGACCCCGCGGCAGCAAGAGGCAGTGCAGATGGCCCTGACCACCAAGGTGAGCATTCTGACGGGCGGGCCGGGTACGGGCAAGACGACGACACTGCGTACGGTTGTCCGTCTCGCACAGGCCCGTGGCTATCGCGTGCTGCTTGCTTCACCAACTGGCCGTGCCGCCCGCCGCCTCAGCGAGACGACAGGTGCCGAGGCAAAGACGATCCATCGGCTGCTTGAGTATGCGCCCGGTGGGGGCGGTTCCTTCCGCCGTTGCGCCGATTGGCCGCTCGAGTGTGACCTGCTCGTGGTTGATGAGGTGAGCATGCTCGATATTTTGCTGACCAACCACCTGCTCAAGGCGCTCCCTGCCCATGCCCACCTGTTGCTTGTTGGCGATGCGGATCAACTGCCGAGCGTCGGACCGGGGCGGGTGTTACGCGATCTGCTCGCGAGCCAGGCGGTTGCAAGCGTCCATCTTGATACGATCTTTCGTCAGGCCGCAGGCAGCGGGATTGCCTTCAATGCCCAGCGCATCAATCACGGCGAAATCCCGCAACTCAAGGGGCTTGACGATTTCTTCTTCTTCGCCGCACCTTCGCCTGAAGCCTGCGCCACACGGGTGGTGGAACTGGTGACCGAGCGCATCCCGGCCCGCTTTGGCCTCGATCCGCGCCGCGATATCCAGGTGCTCGCACCAACCCACAAAGGTGCTGCTGGTGTCACCGAACTCAACCGGCGGCTCCAGGCGGCCCTCAACCCACCCGCGCCCGACCGCCCTGAAAAAAGCTTTGGGGCCACAATCTTTCGGCTCGGTGACCGAGTGATTCAGCAGCGCAACAACTACGAACTCGATGTCTACAATGGCGACATTGGCACAATTGTCGCCTTCGACCAGGCTGAACAACTGATCCGCGTGCAGTTTGAAGATGGCCGTATCGTCGCCTACGACGGCAGCCTGCTCGATGAACTAGCGCTCGCCTATGCGCTCAGCGTCCACAAGAGCCAGGGTGGCGAATATCCGGTGGTTGTGCTGCCGTTCCTGATGCAGCACCGCAGCATGCTCCAACGCAACCTGCTCTACACTGGCGTGACCAGGGCGCGTCAACTTGCCATCATCGTCGGCGACCAGCGTGCCATCATCACTGCCGTCACCGACGAACGCACCCAGGAACGCAACAGCGGCCTGAGAGACAGGCTCATCGCGTTGCCATAAGACCAATATTGTTGCGCAGGGCGCATGGTCAGTAGTAGTCTGTAACGTAAGTTTCTTGATCCCAACGGGGGCTTCGCCAGGCTCAGCCTCCGTCCGTTCGCCAGGCTCAGCCTCCGTCCGTTCGCCAGGCTCAGCCTCCGTCCGTTCGACACGCCCATCGTCCGCCGTTGGCTGAGCTTGTCGAAGCCAAGCCCTAGAGCAGAAAACTTTTGTTACAGACTAGTCACCCTGAGTGGCGCAAGGGGGCGGCCATGCCGAAGGGAAGACGCTTCGCTTTGCGCCGCATCACCATCATGCGCTACCATCAACGCTCACCGGCCTTATCCCGACGGGCACGTATGATCCAACCAGGCCTGCAGATCATCCAGACTCGTGAAATCGAGCAGGGTCTCGCTCAAATCCAGAAGGTATTCGGGGCTCAGGGCGAGCACGTGATGATGCACCGACTCCGGCAATGGGCCGCAACGTCGGGTCAGTTGGCGCAGCATGACTTCCTGGAGCGTCTGGTGACGTCCTTGCTCGATGCCCTTCTCGATGCCCTTCTCGACCCCCTCGGCGAACGCAAGCTCCTCAATACTGGTCACAAAGGTGTCCATCTGGGTCTCCTCCTGTTCAATCAGGCGCATTGTAGGTTAAGGCGCAACAGTTGATCGAGCCAAACCCACGGCAGGGCGCAGCAGCGAACAGAGGTCGTCGTGATTGACAGGGGCGCAGGGGCTGCTGCGCCCCTACATGTGCGTAACACGGGGATGGGATGGGCATCCAGGGATGGACGCGTACGCGGGGCAGGTGCCATGCCCAGGGGCAGCATTGCCGCGTGTAGGGGCGCAGCAGCCCATGGCCCGCCCGTTGAAGGAACGCCCCTGCCATCGCTGCTGCGCCCACTGGCCTTTCAGGTGTGCGCCATGGCGATCCACGGGCTACTCGCTGCTGCGCTCACCGGCCTTATCCCGACGGGCACGTATGATCCAACCAGGCCTGGAGATCATCCAGACTCGTGAAATCGAGCAACGTCTCGCTCAAATCCAGAAGGTGTTCGGGGCTCAGGGCGAGCACGTGATGATGCACCGACTCCGGCAATGGGCCGCAACGTCGGGTCAGTTGGCGCAGCATGACTTCCTGGAGCGTCTGGTGACGCCCTTGCTCGACCCCCTTCTCGACCCCCTCGGCGAACGCAAGTTCCTCAATACTGGTCACAAACGTGTCCATCTGGGTCTCCTCCTGTTCAATCAGGCGCATTGTAGCACGAACCGTCGCGTGCATGCCGGGGTTGAGGCGCAACAGTTGATCAAGCACGCGATAGAGCCGGCGCATATCGGCGGCACTATATCCGTTGCGGAAGAAGGCCCGAAAGCGGGCCAACTTGCGCCGCAGCCGTTCCGCAGGTTGCCCACGGGTGGCCTGCGCGTCGCGGTGGATCAGGATGACCATCGCGATGGGATTGCGGCTGGCTTCGAGCATCGCCAGATCAAGCTCAAGCAGTTTGACCGTGGGGAAGTCGAGCCGCACCACGCACCCGGCCTCGGCGTAGCCAAAGGAGCGCGGATGCCAGCCCGGCTGGTCATCGCTCAAGACGGCGAGGCTGATCACGGGGCGGCGTTCGCGCACGAAGATCTGGGCGTG
>NZ_LYXE01000022.1 GCF_002532075.1 Candidatus Chloroploca asiatica
TGGGGCATGCCATCCCGGGTGCGCGCCCGCCGCCCACAATCGGGGCAGAAGACGCCGTCGAAATGCCAGAGCGGGGTATACTCACCTCCTTCGATCGCCTCACGATGGGCCGTTCCACAGCGGAACAGCTGATCACGACGGATGGTGCGTGCGCTCACGCCTGGCCCGAAGGTCTGGGTCGTACTCGCGTCGCCGTTGGCCGCCGCGACGCGCTGGGCCTGGCGTGCGGTTGGGGCACCGCGGGCGGTTGGGGCGCAGCGCGCTGCGCCCTTACGGCGCGCCTGCTCGCGCTGCTTGAGCGCGTCCCACTCGCGGCGTTCTTCTTCGAGCAGCCGCTGGTAGAACCCGGCCCGCCAGCTCAGGGCCGCCGGCTGATCCGGGGTGGCCAGATCATCGGGGTGGGCAGGCAGCACCGGCGGCGCGGGCTGGTGCGTCGTCACCGCGACCTCCCAGCCGCTGCCGAGGCTGAACTTGGAAAAGGCGAGAAACCCCACCCGTGGCGTGGTCGGATCGGCAGTGGCCCCGGCGTAGAACGCGCTCACCTGCGCCGGGGTTTCAAGGATCGTGCTGTGCCAGTGCGGCAGCAGGTCGCGCCATTCGGCGATCCACTGCGGGAGCGGCGGACGTTCCATCCCGTCGAGGGTCTGCTCGTGCGCCCGCACCTGGGCCAGTTCGCCGATCAGGTGATTGGGCGCAACGACCAGCACCGTGAAGGCTCGGCCCTGGTTGGTCGGCAGCAGTTGACGGATGACCTCGGCCGCGCCGGCCGAGCAGGGACTCTTGCCGCAGCCCATGTCCGCACTCAGCCCAATGACCCGCCGGCGCGTCCCGGTCTGGGGGTCGGGGTCACGAAAGGCCGTCGTCAGCGCGGCGATGAGGTGGCGCTGCATCGGAATGAAGCCGGGCGGGTAGCCGGGCAAGGCCCGCCCACTCACCGGGACGAGGCCATCGAGAATGGTTGCCACGTCGGGCGGCAGTTGCATGGCATAGACCGGCGGCGCACTCTGGGCCACGGCGTCGAGCAGACTCTGCGCTGCGTCAGGCCGATCCATCAGCGCCGCAATGCCCGTGTCCCCCGTGTAGCGGGTGATCGCCGCCTGCGCCGTGTCGAGCGTGACGACCACCGGTTCCCGCACCTCCATGCGGTGGGTGTCGATGATCGTCGCCCCCTCGCCGGTCACGCGTTCTTCCTGCCAGGTCTTGGTCGTCTTCCGCGTGCTGCCCTTGATGCGCACCGCCCGCCCGGCGATGGTGACGATCATATTGTTGATGTCGCCTTCGGCCACGCGCAGCGCGGCGGCGACCTTGCCCAACGGGAAGATCGGGCGAATACGCCGCCGATCCTGGCGAGCCGCTTGGAGCCGCGTCTGATAGCCGCGTGAGGCCCAGGCCCCGCCGCTGGCCAGCACATCGGCTTGCGCCTGCTCGGGGGTGGCGGCGTTGGCATCGCGCCAGATCAGGGGCGCGCCACGCGATGGCCCGCGCTGCGGCGTGCGCGGCGCGGGAATGGTGTAGCGCGGGGCGTCTTGCTGCGTCAGCTCCGGCAACTCGCCGGTCAGCTTTTCAGCGATCAGGCGGGCGCGTTCCTTCAGCTCGGTGCCGCTGCGCCAGCTGGTGCGCACCACGCCAACCACGAGCACCTCGCGGTAGCGGCGGTAGGCCGCGGGCAGCGCCAGCATGGTCACGCGGTCATAGCAGCGGGCCAGGTGATTGAGCGTACCAAGGTTGGTCAGCCAGACATCCTGCGGGGCGAGCATCAGATGGAGACCGCCCGGCTGGAGCCAACCGCCCTCCTCGACGATGCGCTTGAAGAAGAGTGGTTCGAGCCGCCCGCCACCCTGCGCCTTCGGCTGCTGCCCGAAGGGCGGGTTGGTCCAGGCGACCTGGAAGGTATGGCGGCTGATCTGCAAGGCGCGGATCGCGTCCGCCCCAAGCACGTGATCCGTGAAGCGCCGACAGCGCTCCATGCGCCCATCGGCGAGTTCGTTGAGATAGAGCTGATCGCGCCCGAGGCCCCAGGCTGTCGCCAACTGCGCGGCGGCTTCACCCCCGCCCGCACAGACATCAAGGCACCGGGCCGTCGCCGGAGCCGGAGCGACCAGCGACGCGATCAGGGGCACGACTTCCGGGGCAAGTGGCACATACTGGAACTGGGCTTCCATCGCAAGACGAGTCATGGGGGAGTCCTTTCATTTTTTTGACGCAACGGCGCAACGGCGCAAAGATGGGAAGATGGGAAGACGCAAAAGCGCAAAGACGCGAAGACGCAAAGGCGCAACGGCGCAACGGTGTGAAGGGTGTATTTGGTTCAACCACCCCCTCCCCAGCCCTCCCCCGCTGGGGGCGGGAGTCGGACTCCTCCCCCCAGCGGGGGGAGGCTGGGAGGGGGGGCAATGCGGGCTTTCCGGCAGCGATACGGATGCGGATGAAGAAGGCAACGGTCAACGACCTCCTGCCTCCTTCAATCCCTCATCCCTCATCCCTCATCCCTCATCCCTCATCCCTCATCCCCTCGTCTCCACCTTCGCCGGCCTGCTCGATCACGTCATCGAGGCGGAGGGCCGCGCCGATGTCGGTGATCATCAGGTCGTCGTCGCGGAGATCCTCAGGGGCAACGCCGTGTTGCACCGCGATGATCAGGCGCATCCAGCGTGGTTCATCGGCGAGCACCCAGTACCCCTGGCAGCCGATGCTCGGCAGCGGGGTGATCAGGGCTGTCTCGGTGTCGTCGGGGTTCGTGCCGTAGGCCCAGAGTTGTGCGGCCCAGGCGAGATCGAACGGGAGGCTAATGGCGCGGCTGAGTTGCTGGGCAAACTGCACGAGATCGGGCGCGCCGGCGGCATCGTTGCCCGCCAGGTGAACAAAGGCCTGGCCCAACGCTGGCTCGAAGGCGCTGCGGTGGGTCAGGGCGAGGTGGCTGAGGCCGCTGGCATGCAGCGGCTGGTCGTTCCAATCACTCACATAGGGCCGTCGGCCCTCGATGCGGCGCGGAGCGTGCCGCTGTTTCCCGATGCGCACCGCAAGCGGTTCGCGGCGGCCATCCAGGATCGCCGCCCAGAGCGCCCGGTTTTTGCTCAGGCCCCCGACCGCACTCAGGTGCAGCAGGACATCCTGGCCGTCACCGACCTGTGACCCAGGCAACACACAGACCGACACCGGCCAGTGGACGGCGTCCTTCACCTCGAGCCGGAAGAGCTCACTCGGCAGACGCAGTGGCCAGGGCGGGAGGTGGCGGAACACCGTGGCAGTCGACTCGTCCAGCGTGAAGGCTGGCCCCTCAAGACAGGCCAGCAACCCAGCGATCCAGATCGGCAAGGTGGCGACGGTCGGATACCAGCGCTGGCCGGTGTGCTCGGGCACCGCGCCGCAGATCTGGCGACGGGTGCGGTGCCAATATTCCATCAGATCGGGAGCCGTGATCGTCTCACGCACGGTGCCGTCAGCCAGCACCACGCCATGCACCAACTGCGCCAGGCCACTGAGCAATTCATGCCAGAAGCGCTGGGCTGCATACGCAATGACCCACTGATTCTCCAGGCTCTCGGCCAGGCCGAGCTGCGCCGGGAGCGTTGGGTCATACGCGGCGAGCTGGGCGAAGGCCGCTCGGGCCTCGTGGCGGTCGTGGTAGATCGCACGCAAGGCCGGAGCAGCTGGGGTAAGGACGGCGATCAGGTCAAGGCGACGGAACGGATCGTCGCAGCCCCCATCGACAAACGGCGGGGGCTGCGGCGCGACCTGACGGGCATCCTGGACAACCGGGAAATGGGCGCGCAGCAGCGCAACCGCCGTCTCAGCATCGTCGGCAGGAATCACCCAGCCAAAGCTGCTCGCACGTGCGCTGCGGCAACGGGTCTTCAGCGTATCGATAAACGGGCGAACAGGGACCGGCGGGGCGACAATCACCTCGCCCGCCCGTTCCCACACGCGGGCCGTGGTATCAAACATCGTGTCCTCCTGGTCGGCCTGCGCCCCGGGAGGAGACGACGCGCCCCGCGGGGGACACATCGCCATCCCCAACCGCAGGCGCAGCACCATGGGTCAATCGTCGGGTGTCCTCAGCACGCGAACGATCCCGGGGTGCAGGTGCACCACGGGATCGCTTGCATTGGGTGTCGTGAGCAGAAGATGCGACCTACCGTGGCACCTCCTCGTCGGCCAGCGGTTCCTCGATCACGTCGGCACCGTGGCCGTTGGGGTGACCGTGGCCATTCATCGTGCCGTTCAGGCCGCGACGCTGGTGCCGCCAGTCCTCAAACTGCGCGCGCACCTCGTAGCCATAGGTCACCCACGCCTCGCCGACGAACAGGTCGTCCATGAGGGTCTGATTCGCTGCCTCCGGCAACGCCAGCATGGGGAGCGTGACGAGTGAGCCGTGGCCGGTGTCGGTGTAGACCACCTGATGCTTGGCGTTGACCAGGGTGGACAGAGGCAGCCAGAAGGTCCAGAGCGGCAGGCGTTTGCCGGCGATCTGCTCCGCCTCGCGCAACAGGCCGTTGCGGTAGGCGTTGAAGAGGCCCGTCTTGCCCATCACCGCACGCCCGGTCATCCCGTGGAACGACCAGACGACCGGCTCGGTGATGCCTTCGGCGAGACAAACGATCTCGGTGTGAATCTGGGCACCGGGCTCCCAGGCTGCAAGGTAGCGGCGATCTTTGCGCTTTTCGCCACCAGAGACGATCTCAACGACGTGGTAGGGTTGTTGACGCCAGGTAATCAGCGCCAGATGCAGCGTGCGGGTCTCGAAGCCAACCTCGTGCTCGAAGCGCTGCGATGGCACCCAAGGCTCGGTTGGCTCCTGCTGGAGCGCGGTGCCCTTGACGTAGAAGATGCCGGGGGTTTTGGCGGGCTTGTTGCCGTGATACCACCAGATCGCGGGCGTGGTCGGGGTCGCATCATTGACGGTCGGCGTCTCGACGGTGGCGATCCGAGTTGCGAACGTGTTCATGAGATCAATGTCCTTTCGCTGAACAAAACCGATCAGAGTTCACCTCGTTGACCGAGGCGGAGAACCGACCTGGTCCCCACGTGGTTCGTCACCACAACGCGGGGGCGAGGCATGGTCTGTTGAATGCCAACGGGAAGGGGGAAACACACAAAAAACCGCCACGGAGCGTGGGCGGTGTCATTACGTGTTGCGAAGCCGCTGCGGTCGCCTCAGGCGCGGGACGTTGGCTCGCGTGGGTCGGTTGGGGATGCGATGGTAGGTCGTGGATCGGTCGCGCGGGGAGGCTGCATCGGGAGCGGCGGGCGAGCGGGTGCTGGCGGGACATTCGAACGTGGCGGCGGCGCCACGGTGCGGGTCGGTCGGGCCGGTGGCAGTGCCATCGTACGGGTCGGTGGGGCCGGTGGACGGGGCGACACAGGCACCAGCACGGCTGCCGCCGCGTCACCAGGGTCGAGCACCAGATACGAACGCACCCGCACTTCCAGCGGAAAGCGGGCCTGTTCTGCGGGATCATCCGCGGTACACCGCTGGAGCTGGCCTTCAACCAGCACCTGCATGCCCGGGAGCAGATCATTACAGCGCTCGGCCAGCGGTGACCCCCAGGCCACCAGGCGCACGCGCTCGGTCAGCGTCGCATCGCGTGCGCCAGCGCAGCGCACGTACAGCGTCGTTCGTGGCTCACCAGCACCGGTAAAATGCATCTCCGGCTCAGCCTCAATCTGGCCGGTGAGCATCATCTTGTTTAGATCACGGTTTCCCATTCCACTGCCTCCTTCCTCACTCAATGACAATGATCGTCTGCGCCACCTGCGGCGCAGCGCTGGTCTTTGTTGCGGGCGGGCGTTGGCGAGCGCGTCCCATACGGGTCACGGCCCAGCCATACCAGATGAACAGGCTCACGACGCACAGCAGCGGTGTGCCAAAGACAACCGCCAGCACCGCGCCAACAATGATCCAGGCGACAAACTCGGTCTGCCCAGTCAACACCAGGACCCCAAGGATTGCAGTGATGCTCAGCAGCACACTGCCAATCCACACGACCACGCGCAGGGCACGTGGCCAGCGTCGGCGCGTGACTGCCTGAGCTGGCGACCTACGCGACTGCGCTCGGGACGGAAGTGGCTGATGCCGGACGGGTGGGTTCAGACGTGCCGGGAGCGGCGTGCGTCCATCGGAACGATGGCGCGCGTGACGTAGCACCAGTGGGTCAGGTTCGTTGGACATCGTCGGACTCCTTCCTATGCAGTCCCCAGGTGATGATCAAGTCCTGCGGCGCGAAGCAGCGCTCGCGGCAGGGCGGCGATGGAGGCAGCGAGCGGGCGAACATGGGTTTGGAGATGCCAGGTCAAGGCGGCTGGGCCGTGGATGAGCAGAAAGTTGTCGAGATCTTCCTTTGCGGCACCGGGTTCCAGCGGCAACGTGAGCACGAGCACCTGGAGCCCGGCGGCGGCGAGTGTCGCCCCGTGCCGGATCGTCCAGGCTTCTTCGGGGGCCAGGTGTTCATGGCCGTCATCATCACGTGGTCGTGTGGCACGCGCGTCGTAGGCCAGGATCGCCACGCGGACGCCCTGGCGGTTGAGCGCCGTTGCCCACGCCGGGCGGAAGTAGTTCAGCCCAGGATGGCCGATGGCGGGGTAGGGCAGGGCACCAACGCGAAAGGCCGCCGTTGCGGCCAACGCCTTGAACTCGCCCTCGGTGATGATCACCACCTCGCTCCCACGCGTCGCATCCCACCCGAGCGGCACCGTCGCACCGCGCCAGGCATAGCTGCCGGGGAGCGAGGCGTAGCCCTTGCCGGGGAAGCGACGTGTCCGCAGGTCGCAGACCTCGCCGGCGCTGAGATAAGGGATCACAATCCGCCCGCAAAGATTCGGGTGTGTTCGTAGGGACACCGCGTGCGGTGTCCGGTCAGCATGCGCGGTCTCACCCATCTCATCGCGGGTCAGCACACCGGCTTCCTCCGCATAGGGCAGCAACCAGGGTACATGGCGTTCCAGGAAGGTCACAAGCGACTGGGGATCACGCAGAGCATAGCCCAGCCTGGCCCAACGCATCGTGGCGAGGTCAAAGCCGCGTTGGCGCAGATACGCCAACGGCTCCGGGTTCCAGGGCTGATGCAGGTTCGCCTCAGCCCAGGTTGCGACCAGCGCGTACAGCGCCCGATAGTGTGGGATGTGCTCCTGCCGCGGTGTCGGCCCGTTCATCCGGGGACGGCGCGGCTCAGCCGACTGGCTGGGGCGACGTGATGGCCGCTCGTTGGTCAGCTCGGATGCCGGCCCCTTCCGATTGCAGCGACGGCACCAGTAGCGCTCGCGTCCCGTCGGCGTCAGCCAGACATGGAAGCGATCGCTCCGACGCTCATCGCCGCCGCAGAACGGGCAGGCCCCAGCGTACTCCTGGCTCGCCCGGCTGACCAGGCGCAGCGGCGGAAGATGGGCGCTGAGCGCCCCGTGCAGATACGTTGGCACACGAACCTCCTTCGTGCGCAGCGAACGAAACGGCCCGGTCGTCGTGACAACCGAGCCGTTCTGCGCGCTGCGGAACGATAGACAGGGCATGCGGCGGATACATCAGGCTACGCACCATGTTCGAGGCGGTTGAAGATGTCGGCGAGTTCCTCCTCGTCGAACGCTTCCAACTCAGGGATCGGCTGCGCCTGATCTTGCTCCTCATCGGGGTCATCGGGGTCATCGGGGTCATCGGTTGCAACGAAGGCGAACAGTTCCTCGTTCATCACAGCACCTCACGTGCGACGGCCCGCAGCGACGGGCACGCCGGATCACGCGCAGCCTGGGGAGGCTGCGCACACGACTGATAAGCGCTCAACGCGCATGCGAAGGGCCGGGGAAAGCAGAAAGCCGAAAACCGAAAGCCGAAAGCGCAGCAGGCACCACTGGATGCCTTGCCCGTTTCATCTTTCATCGTTCATCTTTCAGACATTTCCCTTTCCCCGGCGGGCGAATGCCGCCTGCAACCAGACTGTGCAATTCAGAAGTGACAGCAGGAAACAGGGGTGGTGAGATGAGTATGGACGCGGCGGGCGGGCGGGGCATCAGGCGGAATGACGGATGTCGCGTTCACCAGGCACGGGCAGTGATCTGCCCCCACGCACGGATTCGTCTGTGAATCGGCAACGCACCGAAGCCGATACCGCCGGATCTGCCCCCACGCACGGATTCGTCTGTTACAATGGAGTCATATCCTCCGGACACAGTTCGTGGAGCAGCGTGGCGCGTATGGCTTTTTTCTCAACCACGGCCCTCAGCCCGGGCAGCCCCGTGTTCCGGGGGCGTGCTGCCGAGTTGGCGCGCCTGCTGCGCCTCTGCCGCGAGGAGGTGACGCGCTACGGCGTGGTCTATGGTGGGCGCCAGAACGGCAAGACGAGTCTCTTGTTCCAGCTCCTGGGCGCGGTGGAGCAGCCGACGAAATTGTGCCGGATTGACTTTCAGGAGATCCAGGGCGCACGACCGGAGCAGGTGTTTGCCTATCTGGCCGAGCAGATCGACACGGTCGTGCCGCTTGGGCGTGACCTCGGGCAGATCGTCAATGCGCCACGGCTGAAGGCCCGGCTCACTGAGGCGCTGGCGCGGCCCGAGGTCGGGCGGCTTGTGCTCATGCTCGACGAGCTCGGTGCACTGCCCCCAGACTCGCGCGAGGCCCTCGGCAATGCGCTGCGCTCGTTCTTCCACAACCGGCTGGTCTCGCCGCCGCTCCAGAAGTTGCAGATCATCTTCAGCGGCGGCGTCGAGCTCTACACCATGGTCGTGAGCGAGGTCTCGTCGCTGCATAGTGTCTGCGAAGAGATTTACCTGCCCGATCTGCCCGCGCCTGAGGCGGTCACGCTGATCGCCGACGGCCTCCAGGCGGCAGGCGTCGAAGCTGTCCTGAGTGAAACGCTTGGCCGGGCGGTCTATGCGCAGGTGGCTGGTCACCCGTACCTGACCCAGCGCATGGGCGAGTTGCTGGCAAGCGCCCACGCGGCGGGCACCGCGCTGAGCGTGGCTAACGTGGAGCTTGCCGCGACCGAGATTGTTGCCGACGCGCCGCCGTTGCTCCGCCGCATCCGCGACGACCTGCGCACGCACCAGTTGGAGCAGGCCGCCCGGCGCCTGCTGCGCGACCGCCCGCCCTTCGACCGCCTCGACGACGACATGGTGCGCCTGGAACTGATTGGCCTCGCGAAACGTGACGGCACACACTGGGCACCGCGCAATCCGTTGCTTGCGGCGGTGTTCCACCGATTGCTTGGGGTGGCCGTGCCGACGCCCGAGCAGGCGCGCCCGGCGATCGTTGCCCCCGACGATCCTCCAACGGAGGCCCAGCTTATCCTCGCCGAGAAACGTCGCCGTCTGCACGCGCTTGAGCTCACGGCGGCGCGCTACGGCATTGACGCACCGCCCCACATCACGATCGAGATCGAAGACCTGCGCCGGGAAATCGAGGACCTGCGCCGCACGGGGGAGGCATCGACGGCCCATCCTGCCGCAGCAAGCTCGGATGCCGCGCCGACCCCGGCGGATCGCGCACCGCCCGCCGTAGCAGAGCCACTACCGCCCACACCAAAACCGCCTATCTCGAAACCACACGAGCAACCAACTCAACCACCTGATCCTGGCGCGAAAAAGCCCGCCCCCGCGCCCAGGCCTCAGGGCCAGGCAACGAGGGCCGCCTTGCCGCCTTGGGTTCCCGCGCTGGTCAAAGTACCCGCCGGCCCCTTCCTGATGGGCAGCAGCGACGCTGATACGATGGCTACAGCGAACGAGAAACCCCAGCACACGCTGACCTTGCCCGACTACTGGATCGGCAAAACCCCGGTGACCAACGCGCAGTTTCGGCCCTTCGTCGAAGGCGATGGCTATACCAACCCCGCCTACTGGACGAAGGTGGGGTGGGCGTGGCGGGAAAAGGAGGGGATAGTCAAGCCAGGTTTCTGGAACGATACGAAATGGAACGGCAACGACTATCCGGTCGTTGGGGTGAGTTGGTTCGAGGCGGTCGCCTACTGCCGCTGGCTCAGTGCACAGACCGGCCACACATTCCGGCTGCCCAGCGAGGCGGAGTGGGAGAAGGCTGCCCGCGGGCCGGATGGCTTGATCTGGCCGTGGGGTCATCAATGGGAGGTGGGACGCTGCAACAGCACAGAGGCGGGGATCAAGAAGACTAGTCCGGTCGGCCAGTTTGCTGGCGGTGCCAGCCCATATGGTATCTTCGATATGGTGAGCAATGTCTGGGAGTGGTGCGCAACGCCGTTTGGCAAAAAGTATCCCTACCAAGAAGAAGATGAGTGGGCTGAGGCCTATGTGGAACGAACTGCATCACCACGGCTGCGCGGCGGAAGTTATGGGAACGAACAAAAACCCGCCCGGGCTTCGTCCCGCAATGTCAGCCACTTCCCGCGCGACCGCGCCACCGACTTCGGGTTGCGGGTCGCCAGCCATTCTCTGTTACCCGGTTCTGAATCCTGATTGCTGTATGCGGGCGGCTCTCATTGCGGTAGAGCCAGGTGGGGAAGCGGGAAGGGGAAGGGGTGTGGAGAAGGGCGTTCCCTTCCCCACCCGCACGCAGCGCGGATCACGTCTAAATCGTGAGGTACATCATGAGTGTGGCACCCCTGGGTTATAGCGATCTCTGGACGACCGAGGACGAGTTGGGCTTTGGGGCCTCAGTGTCCGCGCTAGTCGAGGTCGTTGGTGGGGCCGAACTCCGCGATACCCCGCTGACGGTCGGGATCTACGGCCCCTGGGGCAGCGGCAAGACGAGTATGATGCGCATGATGTACCAGACGCTGGACGACCGCATCAGGCACCCCGGCGTATTGCCGATCTGGTTCGACGCCTGGCGCTACGCCCAGAGCGAGGCGCTCTGGCGCGCCTTGCTGATCAGCGTGGTCGAGGAGATTCGTGAGCACGTCGTTCGCGATGATGACCGCTTGCGCACCCTCATCGGCAAGCAGGCCGCCGCCGCTGGTCAAGCGCCCTCAGCCGATCTCGAGCCCGAGCGTGCGAAGCTGGAGCAGCGCCTCGACGATATGATCGCCGGGTTGTACCGCACCGTCGAGCGCGAGGAGCTCGGCAGTGTCTCGATCGACTGGCCCAAGGTGGGTAAGGCCGCAGCCGGCACCGCCGTGCGCCTTGGGCTGGCCGCCATCCCGTTTGTCGGCACGGTGCAGAAAGCGCTTGAGGAGGCCGTCAAAGCGGCGCAGGGCAAGCTCGGCGAGGGCGAGGACGCGACGGCGTTTGCCCAGGCAATCCGCCGCGAGCGAGCCAAGATTTACCGCGATCAGGTTCGCTCCCTGGAACAGTTCTACAGCGAGCTGAAAGAGCTGATCGAAGCGTGGGCCGCGCAGGCTGGCTACCGTCTGGTCATCTTCATCGACGACCTCGACCGCTGCCTCCCCGATCAGGCGCTTGGCGTGCTCGAAGCCATCAAGGTCTTCTTCGACGCACGCGGCTGCGTCTTTGTGCTCGGTGTCGACCACGCCATCATCGAGCGAGGGATTCGTATTCGCTACAAGGAATTCGCCCTGAGCGAACGCGGCGCGGCACCGGGTGCCTTCCCCGTGCCTGAACGCGACTATCTGGAGAAGATCGTCCAGATTCCCTTCGCCCTGCCGCCACTGGCGCAAACCGCGATCCACGAATTTCTCGGCAATCGGCTGCCAAAGCTGCCCGGCCTGTCAGACGACGAGGCCACGTCCGTCGCCAAGTTGATGAGTGCCGGCCTTCTGCCCAACCCACGCAAGGTCAAGCGCAGCTTCAACATCTTCCGTCTACACCTCATCCTGGATCGTGCGCAGGGCCGCACCACCCCCGCTGGCCTGATCGCCAAGCTCACGGTGATCCAGAGCAGCTTCCCCGATCTGTACGAAAAGATTGCCCGTGATCCGACCCTGCTGCGCACCTATGAAGCGATCGCCCGTGGCATCACGATCCCCACGCCAATTACGCAGGAACAGCGCGACGACATGGGCAAGCAGGATACGCGTCTGCGCGACATGCTCCTCAATCCTCCATGGTACGAAAAGCTCTCCAACGACGAACTGCACGAATTAATCTATCAGAGCAGCGTAACGATTGATGGCAATTCACCAGCATAAACTGCGCGCCATACACCACACGTGCGGCCCGTAACGCTGGTACGGCACATCCTGATGGAGCAGCAATACCAGACGGTCGGCGAGCTCCACCTCCACGGAGGTCTTGACCAGGACAGCTATGAGCATCAGCCGCGCCAGATTACCATTCAATCAGGCACGGCACGCCTCACGACCAGGTGAACCACCCTACGCCGCTTCGTCCCACCAGACCTGCGCCGGCTGGCGTTGGGCCTCCGCCGTTGGCAGCGGGGGGTCAGCATTGAAGATCGTTGCCACGACGAGCACTAGTTCGCGGCGCGGGACACGCACCAGCACCTCGCCGGTGCCATCAGCCAGCGGCAGGCGCTCAATCCCGGTGGCCTCGCGCAGTTCCAGGTGGCCTTCAACCAAGACGCGACTGCCAGCACCGAACTGCTGCGCAACGCTCGCGACCCGTGCGGCACCAACGACCTCTAGCGTGAGCCGCGTGGTCGCCACGACCGGGTGCCCAGCGACGAGCAGCGTACGCGCCGCGCAGAGCGTGCTGACGCCGTAGATGACCCCATCGTCGCGCCGCCGGCGTTGCAGGTCGCGGCTGAGATGGCCGATCATGAGGACCCGACACAGATCTGACATAGGTACATTCTCCTTCGTGACGAGTGACGAGTGACGAGTGACGAGCGATGAGTGACGAGTGACCGAGTGACGAGTGACGAGTAGGATTTCCGGCATGCCTCTGCTGGCTGGGCGATTGTATCTTCCGTGTATACACCCCGCCAAGGCACCCGCCAGGGATGCCCGTACATCGGCACCCGCAAGGGGTGCCCCTACACCGGGCCCGGCCCTGTAGGGGCACCCCTTTCAAAGGGTTTCACTAAGTAGGGTCAAACGACCGCTTTTCGTGAGACACAGCCCCGGTTTAACTCGTCCCAAGATACTGTTGGCGAACCCCAGGCTAGGAGCCACGCAGGCGAACATTGCCCTACCCAAACGCGGTTGCAGCGGGTAT
>NZ_LYXE01000023.1 GCF_002532075.1 Candidatus Chloroploca asiatica
AACCCGGAATCCGCATTAGAAAATAATTCATTATTTTAGAGTTCAAATTTCTAATGCGTAGCAATAGGGAGAATACAATTATGGAATTCGACATATCCTATACCAGTAAAGAGATTACACCGTGGGGCGGCATGGTTTTTCTAAAGCAAATGTTGCAAAAAATAGGTTTTACTGAAATTGTTAAGAACAATCCTGACTTACCTCAATCGGGCTCTAATAGAGGATATAAAACCACTACCATTATTGAAGGATTTATAACAAGTATCTGGTGTGGAGCGAATAGATTTTTGCACACCGAAGTTACAAGACATGATAGAGCGTTAGGTAAAATCTTTAACTGGTCAACCGCACCAGGCCAGGATACCTACAAACGTTTTTTCGGCAAGTTTAACCAAGCCACCAACCAAAAAGTAAGCGATTATTTTTACTCATGGATATTCGACAATTTTAAATTTGACAATTTCACCTTAGATATTGATTCGTCCGTAATGACACGCTACGGACAACAAGAGGGTGCAAAAAAAGGATATAACCCAGCCAAGAAAGGTCGTCCATCACATCATCCAATTATTGCTTTTATTGATGATGTAAAACTTGTTGCCAACATGTGGCTTCGTAGTGGAAACACTTCATCGGCCAATAATTTTCTAGCATTCTTGGACGATACTTTATCCAAGTTGAAAAATAAAACAGTAAGCTTAATTCGTTTAGATAGTGGCTTTTTTCAAACGGATATTTTAGACTATCTGGAGCTAAAATCAATGGATTATATTATTGCAGCCAAATTTACACATCCCATTCAAAAAGTGATTCATGCCAGCAACAATTGGATTGTGTTAGATACAGGGATTGAAATTTGTGAACAAATATACCAAAGCGATTCGTGGAACAAACCAAGAAGAATGGTCATTGTTCGCCAAAAAATAAAAGACAGACCTCAAGCTCCCGGAAAGCAACTAAGTCTTTTCTGTGATGAGGAAATCTATAAAAACTACCGATATTCCGCGTATGTAACCAACCTGAAATATGCTCCAGCAGAAATATGGAGACTTTATCGGGGGCGTGCAAATGCAGAAAATCGAATCAAAGAATTAAAATACGACTTTGGGTTTGATAGCTTCAATCTTAAAGATTTTTTTGCCACAGAAGCTGCATTAACTTTTGCAATGATTGCCTATAATTTAATGGCTCTTTTTAGAACATTTATCTTGCAAGAAAAAACACAAAGAACCTTGTCTACTTTGAGATATAGAACCTTTGCTATTGGCGCATATTTTGAAAAAGTGAATGATAAACTTGTCCTAAAAATCGCCCTTAATAAGAAACGGCGAGAATGGTTTAGTGGTCTTTGGAATTATTCAAAAGTATTTGATTATCCTTTTGTAATTTCTAATGCGTAATTTGGGTT
>NZ_LYXE01000024.1 GCF_002532075.1 Candidatus Chloroploca asiatica
GCAAACGGCCAGCGAAGCTGGCCGTTTGCGCCAGCACATGCATGATTCTTGAGGTCCGCAGGTCGGCGCGCCCCCGCCCCCAAGCATCGTTGCCGGGTATGTTGGGTTTGGGGCGTAGCCCCAAACCCATTGATTCCGCATCATGGATGCGATATAATACCATCCATGATATGCAACAAAATCAGTCTTGACGACCAGCTTGCAACGTAGTATACTCACAATGCGAAAAGTTGCATATTAAATAGTTGCAAATGCAACTAAACTTTCGTTGGCCGACGCTGGCCAGTTACCTTGCTAAGGAGCAAAAAACATGAAGCGGTTCGTCTCGTTTGTTGCGCTAACAACTCTGTTGGCGCTTCTTCTGGTTGCCTGTGGCGGCCAGACTGCTACCCCTCCACCAGCCCCGACCGAACCATCGGCCCCGACAACGCCTGAAGATCCCTCTGGCGTTACCGGCACAGTCACCCTCTGGCATGCCTATGGTACGGGCAGTGCCGAAGAGGAAGCCGTCAATACCTTGGTTGCTAATGCACGGGCAGCGTATCCCGATGCAACAATTAACATGTTGCAGATCCCCTTCGATCAGATTTTCAACAAATTCCAGAATGAAGTGACATCTGGTGCTGGCCCCGATATGTTCATTGCCCCCAATGACTCACTCGGCGACCAGATCCGGGCCGGCTTGCTTGCCGATCTGACCGAGTATGTGCCGATGCTCGAGGCCGAGAATGTTTCGCCGACTGCGATTGAGGGTATGAGCCTCAATGGCCAGCTCTACGCGATTCCTGAGTCCTTCAAGGCCGTGGCGCTCTACTACAATACTTCTAAGGTTGCGACGCCTCCGACGACAACCGACGAGTTGCTCGCACTGGTGCGCAATGGCAATACGCTGGTGCTCAACCAGAGTGCGTACCACAACTTTGGCTGGATGCAGGCCTTTGGCGCTGAGTTGATGGATGCCGATGGCCGTTGTGTCGCCGATACCACCGGTGGCGATACCTGGCTGGCCTTCCTGCAGGAACTCAAGGCTGAGCCGAATGTGACCTTCTCGACCGACGGCGGCCAGGCCGACTCGCTCTTCAAAGAGGGCCGTGCCGATATGACCATCAATGGCCCGTGGGCTCTCGGTGACTATCGTACCGCTCTTGGTGATGACCTGGCGGTTGCGGCGATGCCTGGTTCCACGAATCCGGCTGGCCCGATGACTGGCGTTGATGGCTTTTATGTCAATATCAACAGCGCCAATATTTCCGGTGCTGTTGCCCTCGCGATGTTCCTGACCAGCGCCGAGTCGATGGATGTCTATGTCAATCAGGCCGGTCACGTGCCCGCCCGTACCGACATCGCCATCGAGAGCCCGCTTGTTCAGGGCTTCGCCGATGCTGCCCAGACCGGTGTGCCCCGCCCGCAGGTTCCTGAACTCTCCAACTTCTGGACGCCCTTTGGTGATGCGATCACCAAGGTGCTTGATGGCGGCGCTGCTCCTGATGCCTCGATTACCGAAGCATGTGCTACGATGAATGCGGCCAATAACAAGTAGGCTTGTTGCTCACGCTTGCGGTCAGGCTCTGCCTGGTCGCAAGCGTGATCTTATGTCCTGGGCAAAGATGTTGGTTTGAAATTGATCGATGCTGGTGAGAGGGCTGCTGCCCTCTCTTGTTTTCCCTCAACGACTGTCACCTTCCTGTTGTGTTATCGAAATGGAGGAAGCTGCATGGCTGCGACGAACCCGGAGGTAGCCAGAGCTGGTACCGGGGCACCACGTTCTCCGTTGAGTGAGACCTGGCGTCAGTTGCGGGGGCCGCTGATTTATCTGCTCCCCGCTGCTCTCGTAATGCTCACGGTGACGTTCTATCCCCTCGTCTTTCAAGTCTGGATGTCTTTTACCGATTATGGTGTGATCCGCGAAGAAGGGAAGCAGACCCTGAATCGTTTTGGTCCCGGTGGGTTGCCTCCGGCCAATTATCGCCCCCCTCAGGGTGTCGGGTTGCAGAATTATACCGATATTCTGACCAACGAACCCTCATTCGTGGCCAAGCTTGGCGGTAACTTTGATTTCTGGCGTATCCTTGGGTTTAACCTCTGGTGGACATTCTCGAATGTTGGCTTTCATGTGTCGCTCGGCATTTTGATTGCCGTGTTATTGAATGTCGAGGGCTTATGGGGGCGTAAAATCTACCGTGCTATTTTTATTCTCCCCATGGTCTTGCCCAATATCGTCATTGCGACGGTCTGGCGCAATATGTTTGATGATCAGTATGGTGCCATCAACCAGTTGATCAGCATGATTGCCGGCAGTCCAATCCAAATTCGATGGTTTAATCAGATCGATCCTCCTATTCCCGGTATTCCGCTGCCGCTCAGTTACTATGCGATGCTGATCGCCAATATCTGGCTCGGCTGGCCCTTCATGTCGATTGTCGCTACGGGTGCCCTCCAGTCGATCCCCAAAGAGATGTATGAGGCCGCTTCGATTGATGGCGCAACTGGTCGCCAGCAGTTCTGGAGCATTACGCTGCCGCTGTTGCGACCCGCGATGGTGCCTGCGGCGATGGTTGGCATTGTGATGACCTTCAATCTCTTCCATATCATCTATTTTATGAGTGGCGGTGGCCCGCTCGGGCGTACCGAGATTATGGTGACGCAGGCGTTCCGCCTCGTCAATGTCAATCAGCTCTACGGTGTTGCGGCGGCCTTCTCGGTGTTGATTGCCGCAGTCTTGATCCCGATCTTCTTAATTACGAACCGCATTACGCGGGCCACGGAGACCTACGATGGCTAGTGTTGCAACAACCCCTGCCCGCACCGGCAGTGCTGTGCGGCAAGGTAGTTCGAAGAGTGGGCGTCAATTGAAGTGGTGGCAGCAGGTGCTCTACCAGGCGCTCTGCCTCTTCATTGGGGCGACGGTGCTCTTTCCGGTGCTCTGGATTGTGAGTATGTCGCTCGATCCGCGCAATATCGCCCGTCCGACCGAGTTGAATTTGATCCCGCCTGGGGCTTCGCTTGATGCGTACCGTCAGGTACTTGATCGCCCAACTGGTAATCCCGTTAGCTTCGCTGAACTGGCGATGAATAGTTTTCGCCTCGCTGGTGGCGTGGCGCTCTTTGCGCTACTCATTGGTGTCAGCGCTGCCTATGCCTTCTCGCGCTTCAAGTTCCCTGGTCGCCAGTATGCCATGATTGCCGTGCTTGGCATTACGGTCTTGCCTACTGTCGCTACCATTGCGCCCCTCTTTGCGTTGCTCAATGGGATCAGGATTACCACAACCCTGCTTTCGCTTAGCCTGGGCATTGCCGGCCTGCTGGCCGCCGGGTTTGGTTTGTTGATCATTGTACCTGCCTGGCGTTCCGGCACAGCGGTTGGTAGTACCTATGTGCTTGGTGGTGTCGCGCTGCTCATGGGGCTTATTTTGCTCGTGACCGCAGTGAGCCCCCCGGCCAATGATGTCTTTATCCTGCGCAATTCGCTGCTTGGTGTGGGTATTGCGATGATCTCGGGGGCCTTGCCCTTTGCGATCTGGAATCTCAAAGGCTACCTCGATACTATCCCCAAGGAGTTAGAAGAAGCCGCGATTATTGATGGGGCGAGTTCAAATCAGATCTTCTTGCAGATCGTGTTGCCCTTGTCAACCCCCGCACTTGCTGTGACGGGCTTCCTCAGTTTCACTGCAGGCTGGACCGAGTTTTTCCTGTCGTGGCAGTTTTTGACCAATCCCCAGGATTTCACGCTCGCGATGGCGCTCTATAATATGACTGGTCAGTACGCTGGCTCAGTGCCCTGGTCGCGTTTCGCCGCTTTCTCGATCCTGGTCTCGTTGCCCGTGGCGATTGTCTATTTGCTGTTGCAGCGCTATATTGTTGGTGGTCTGACCCTTGGTGGGGTAAAGGGGTGATTTTTGTACACGCACTGCGGGCGGTACGCCCGCGGTGCGTGTGTAACGGTGGGGGTATCTGGGCGGGGGCGGTTGGGTGCCTGTGGTGGGGTCTTGGTTTGTCGTTTTGAAAAGCAATGGGGCTTGAGTGGACGATGTCTCGGCTGACGTAATCTTTGGGATGATGACCTCCGATGCGCGCTGGTTGAATTATGTGCGTGCCGAACGCTCAGGTGTGAGCCATCGCCATCGTCTTGATCCGCCTGACCCTGAACCTGAATGCCCGGTCGCGATCCGCGTCTCGGTTGGCCCGGCGGTGTTTGCCGACCGGGTTAGTTGTTACTATACGACCGGTGATGTGGAACCCCAGGGCTGCCGAGGGGTGCCTACTCCTGGTTCGTCGGTGGTGGAGGCCGTGCCACTTGGCAGTGTCTGGGATAGTCTCTTTTGGGGGTATGTCGAAGAATGGTCGGCCCTCCTGCCCCCCCAGGCTGCCGGAACGCTCGTCCGCTATCGGATTGAGGCCTGGTCACAGCGCCATGGCACCAGTTACTGGGCCAGTGAGATTGTTGGGACGGCCCCGCCCAGTGGCGATGATGCCGACGATGGTCAGCCCGGTTACCCCTATGTGCGCTCGCTTGGCTATGATTTTGCCCTGACCTTTCTGCGCCGTCCGCGTACCTTTGCGTATGCCGTCGATCATCATCACACGCCGCTCTGGTTGCGTGATGCCCTGATTTATCATATCTTTGTTGATCGCTTTCACCCTGGGGCTGGGCGTTCTTTTGCCCATGCCGATTCGCTGATGGGTTTCTATGGGGGTACCCTTGCCGGCATTATCGAGCAACTCGACTATGTTGCGGGGCTCGGGGTGAATGTGCTCTGGCTGTCACCCATTTTTCCTTCGCCTTCGCACCACGGCTATGATGCCACGCGCTATGATGACATCGAGCCTCGCCTCGGTGATCTGACGACGTTTCGGTCGCTCGTTGAGGCCGCCCATCAACGCGGCATGCGGGTCTTACTCGATTATACGGTCAATCATATCTCTAGGCAGCATCCGGTGTTTCAAGACGTTCTCCGTGATCCAGCCAGTCCGTACCGCGCCTGGTTTCGTTTTACACACTACCCTGATCGGTATGCCTCATTCTTTGGGGTCAATGAATTGCCTCAAGTTGATTGCGACCATCCTGCTGCCCGCCAGAGCATGCTCGAAGCAGCATGTTTCTGGCTTGAACAGGGGGTCGATGGCTTTCGCCTTGATTATGCACCCGGCCCTTCGCACGCTTTCTGGGCGGCGTTTCGGCTTGCAACCAGGGCGGTACGTGCTGATGTGGTGGGCATTGGTGAGGCAATCGAACCTGCTGATATGCTGCAGACCTATCAGGGCCGTTTTGATGGATGTCTCGATTTTCTGTTGCTGCAGGCCTTGCGGCGCTTTTTTATCTTTGGTGAGTTGTCGGTGAGTCAGTTTGCCGCTTTTTTGCACCGCCATTTCCGTGCCTTCCCTGCTGATTTTGTCTTGCCCAGTTTTCTCGATAACCACGATATGAACCGGTTTCTCTGGTCGGTACGTGGTGATGTGCGCCGCCTGAAACTGGCCGCGCTGTGTCAGTATACTCTGCCCCCTCCTCCGGTGCTCTACTATGGCACCGAGGTTGGCCTGAGTCAGCATCGCGATGTGCGTTACTATGATGGCACCGGCCATCCCGAAGAGTCACGTTTGCCGATGCTCTGGGGTGACACGCAGAACCAGGATCTGTTACACTTCTATCAACGCCTTGGGGCGTTGCGACGGGCAACTGTCGCAGTTTGGCGTGGCCGGCGGCATAGTGTGGTGGTCGATGATCGCTCTGGGCACTACGTCTATTGCTGCCAGGCGCTTGATGATGAGCAGTGGCTGGTGGGGTTGAATAATAGTGCTGAGCGCGCTGTGCTTGCCTTGCCACCAGGGTCGTGGGAGCTGCGCCTGGTCACCGAGACGGCCGATTGGCAGGGTGAGCTCCTGGTGTTACCTCCCTACGGAGGGGTCATCTTGCAGCGTCGGTGCTAAGCTCGCTTAACGCCGCGGTTGCAAGAGCGATGGGTGGGGGCAAGAAGCTCGCGTATGCTGGCGCAGACGGCCAGCGAAGTTGGCTGTTTGCGCTAGCATACGCATGGGTTTTTAGGGCGATAGCCCTAACGTTAATGCGCCCTGGGGCGTTCGCCCGAGGGCAATGAGGCAAAACCATGACACTTCATTTTCCACAAGGGTTTATCTGGGGTACCGCTACGTCTGCCTACCAGATCGAGGGGGCGGTCAAGGCCGATGGCCGTGGTGAGAGTATCTGGGATCGGTTCAGCCATACGCCGGGCAAAACCCGTGATGGACATACCGGCGATGTGGCTTGTGAGCACTATCATCGTTATGAAACTGACGTGGCCTTGATGGCCGAACTTGGCCTGAACGCCTATCGTTTTAGTCTGGCTTGGCCGCGCATTCTGCCCGAGGGCCGTGGTAGGATCAATCAGCCTGGCCTCGATTTCTATCGCCGTCTGGTCGATACGTTGTTGCGCCACGGGATTACGCCCTACGCGACGCTTTATCATTGGGATCTGCCGGTTACGCTTGATGATGCTGGAGGCTGGCCCGCCCGCGCAACCGCCGAGGCGTTTGCCGAGTATGCCGGGGTGGTCGCTGCCGCGCTTGGTGATCAGATCAAACACTGGATTACGATTAACGAGCCCTGGTGCGTGAGCATGCTCAGCCACCAGATTGGCGAACACGCCCCCGGGCGCAAGGATTGGCCGGCTGCACTCGTTGCTAGTCACCATACCTTGCTCGCCCACGGCCTCGCTGTTCAGGCGATCCGGGCCGCCTCCTCAGATGCGCAGGTTGGCATTGCGCCCAATTTCACTGCCTCGGTGCCAGCCTCAGCTAGCCCCGCTGACCGGGCTGCGGCACGGGCTTTTGATGGCTACTTCAATCGCTGGTTTATTGATCCCCTCTACGGTTTTGGCTATCCCTCAGATATGGTGGCCCTCTATACTGCTGCCGGTCTTTTGCCTGATGGCATGCCTTTTGTCCAGCCCGGCGATCTTGATCTGATCGCAACCCCTACCGATTTTCTTGCGGTCAATTATTACACCCGTGAAGTGGTTGCCGCCGGCCCCAACCCGCTCCAGCCTGATATCGTGCGTCTTGATGTGCCACGTACCGAGATGGGCTGGGAGATCTATCCCGAGGGTTTGTATCAGTTGCTGATGCGCTTGCATACCCACTATGCTGTGCCACACCTGCTGATTAGTGAAAATGGGGTGAGTTATCTCGATCCCGTTACGCCTGATGGTGCTATCCACGATGAGCGCCGGATCGAGTATCTACGCCTCCACCTTGAAGCGTGCCATCGCGCTATTCAAGCTGGTGCCCCCGTTGAGGGCTATTTCCAGTGGTCCCTCCTCGATAATTTTGAGTGGGGTCATGGCTATCATCAGCGTTTTGGGGTTGTCCATGTTGACTACGAGACGCAGGAGCGGATCCGCAAGGATAGCTTTGGTTGGTATCGCGATGTGATTGCGTGCAATGGACTTGAATAGATGATGCATTGAGCCCCCAACCTGTGTAGCAGGTTGGGGGCTCAATGCATTGTATAGATGCCAGGCGCGCTTATGCTTCTTCAGCGCTGACGGGTGGCGCTTCTATGGTCGTCGTCGTTTCCGCTGCCGTCGTGATTGCTTCTGGCTTGCTTGGGAGGCCGCTGGTTGCGGTTGGCGGGCCGGGCTCAACATTCAGTGCTATCAGCCACGCGCTGATTTGTTCGCGTCGTGCCACCGGATCTTCCGCGAGCCGCAATGGACGCCCGCGCGCGTCAATGACGACTCCTAGCGCACTGCCTGCAATTTCGCCCCCGTCGGAGGCAATGGTTTCACCAGGTTCAAGGCGCCCGATCCGTACACCCGCCGCAGGGCGGATCGTCAATTCGCCGTAGCGCCCCTGCGGCAAGGGGAGGCGGGCAAGCGTGCCGTGTTTGACCTCGATGCGTTCCGTTGCGCCCCCAACAATCTTCAGTTCCACCTCGGCAGCTACGGTGTCGCTTGGCCCTTCACCAAGGAGGGTGACTACGCGTGCCAGGGGGACATTGGACAGCAGATCATGATCAACCAACGTCAACGCTGCCTCAGGGTTCAATTCGGCGATCGCCCCTGCGGTCACCAGCAAGCCCAGTGTATCGAGATGAACATCGATAATCGGCTGATCCGAGGTGCCCATTGGTTCCAGCGCATCCAGAATGGTCAACAGAGCGAGCCCTGGCTGGGGGGTATGGGCAAGAATCCCACCCCCGGCAATGATCCAGTCTACGGCATCAAGACTGGTCTGCTCGCGTAGCCTGGCAAGTGCCGCACGCAGGGCCTCGCAGGCAACCGCATGGGCCAGGTAGACATCGTCGCGACTCGCGGGCAAGATATATGGCCGCAAGGTTCGGTTGAGCAGTTGTTCACTGACGTCGCTTGTCGCCATGGCAAAGGGGAGCCAGCGGGCAAGCGTTGCGACGCCCTGCGTTGCCATCAACTCAGGCAGGCCATAGACGGTTCCGATGGTTCCGAGCACCGTCGGAATAAAGCGCCCCGGTGAGGCATAAAAAGCCGCGGTTGCGGCAGCCCCGGTGTCGAGCGTCAGCACGCTGCGCCCGGTGCGTTCGGCGAGAAAGCGTGTTATCACGCCCTGCACCGCACAGACCGTACGCACAGGCACAGCGCTAAGACTCTGCAGACTCGTCAGCCCTGCGAGCGAAGGCAAGATCTTGTCTTCGTAGAGCCTGGCGAGTTCCTGCTGGGTCGGGGCAAGATCAGCCCGATCAAGGGTGGGGCAAAGATTTGCGACATGCACGACCTCGGCTCGTTCGTGCAAAATCGCGCTCACGGTCTCGCGGGCCGCGCTGTTGCCAGCATAAATGACCGGCCGTGTGGTCACTTTGGGTTGATATTGCCCATTCACATCAACGCCACTCTTCATTGCGATCAGGCGCACAATATGAGCCAGGCGCGTCACCGCTTCGACCGCCCCACCCTCTAGACCACCGGCAAGCACAATGACCTCAGGATCGATTTGAAGCAATTGATCGATCTGATCATCGATCCACGAACGTTGGGTTGGGGCCAGGCCAGCTTGCCCACTGCTCGCGTCCAGGGTAAGTATCTGAAGCACGTTGGTATAGGTTGCGTGGCTCGCATGCAACGCGTGGTGCGCCGAAACATCGCTAGCAATCGCGGTAATCACCATTCGCATTGCACCAGCTGCACTTGTCACCACAAGCAGATGGGACACGCCGTCGTAGGTACTCGTCTGTGGCATCAGCAACTGACTGTCTTGTACTAGTTGACGCCCGGTCATCTGGCCGATCTGCCTAGTTGCTTCGAGCAAGCCATAGAAGACATTGCCAAACGGTGGCTCGGCTGTTGTGTTGGTCTCGGCATGGCCGATCATGCGATAATCGCCTTCGACCTCATCAATCAGCGTCACACGCGTGATCAGGCTGCCGATCTCAGCAATAAGCATTGCGTCCGTTATCTCTGCCATACTCTCTCGCTTGTCGCCCCCGCGCAGATGTCTTCGCGCTCGGGATCACACAGGAAACCGCAACTCGTTTACTCCGCTTCCTCTGACCGTTCTAGCCAAGGGGAGCACGGAGCCAGGTGACAATAAATTCTAGCCGTTCATTCAGGGCCGTGAGGTAGGTGAGCAACCCGCCTGCCAGAAAGAAACCAAACGCCACGATCAAGAACCAGCGCCCCAGTTGTGCGCTTCCTCTGACCAATTGGCCCGATCGTGTCGTGGGGGCAAGGGTAAAGTAAAAGTAGCTCAGGGTCACCACAACCCCGAGGACAAGCAAGATAGCCCCGAGCACTTGCCCTGGATCGCTCCCGGTTGGTCGAATGCTGTCGAGAACCTGTGGTACCAGCGTCCCGACGATGGCCCCACCGACCGCGAGCGCGGTTCCCACGCCGAAGAGGATCGCGAGCGGAATATTCGCCAGCCACGAGAGTTTCTGCCGTCCAAAGAGGCGAGGCAGTAAGAGTAAGGCAAGGAACCAGGGTACGAGGCGAAGCATCAGGCCTGATGGATTATTCAGCTCACTGAGGATCACGAGCGCGTTGGGGCGCAGGATCTGATGGTAGACCACCACAAACGCATAGCCCAGCGAAAGCCCTACAAACAGATACTGCACCATCCGAAAGGCCGGGTTATCGCCAAGCAGGCGACTAAAGACGAGCAACGTCAGGCTAACCGCAATCAAACCGCTGATCAACGTCACCACGGCGTCACCACTCATGAGTCGTCTCCCTTCGGTCGCCCGGGGCGTGTTCCCAACGAGATGAGGACCCCACCGGCCAGCAAGACTAGGAACACAACGACCGCAAAAGAGAGTTGCCCAGTTGTTGCTGCGATCGTCGCGCTATCGCTATCAGCATCGGTCGACAGCAAGGCCAGCGCACCCTGTTGCCCTGCCAGATGATAGACCTTGGGTAGGCGGAGATAGGGTTGCGCCAACGGTTGTGCCTCGTTGGGCAGCAAGAAGGTTATCGGAACCGCGGGGGCAGCGCGGTGTACCTGCTCCATCCAGGCTTGTACATCTTGTGCTTCATCGGCCAGCACCAGGATCATCGCAAGATCATCCAGGGTGCTAATACGCGGAGTTCCATCAGGGTTATTCGCCACCAGACTCTGCGAAGCATCGTTGCCGTCAAAATCTGACTGCAGTTGCCCTCGGAAATCTTGTGCCAGTTGCCGTAAGGCCAGATCACCTCCAGGGCGATAGCCAAGCAATACATAATCACGGCCCCCAAGTGGGATGCCATTTTCGTTATTGTAACCAGCCTCGCGCAGTGGCTCGATCAGATCAAACGAGAGCAGCGTTCCCTGTAGGTCAGTGCTGACCAGAATCAGTTTCGTGCGGTTTGCCATCAACCGCTGCATCACGGCCCCTTCGAGTGGTCGTAGTTCGGCGCTTCGTTGGGCTGCCCATTCATAGGCTACCAGCACCACATCCTCGTCACCGAGGCCGTCAAGCAGCATCCCAAGTTCGGCCACCTCTGGACTGATTGGCACCTCACTCTGCAGCGGTGTTGTTATACCGGGGAAGATGAGGGCCACAAGTAAGGCAACCACCAGGATGCTATACAAGATCCGCTCAACGCCAATGCGTTGCCAGCGCGTCAGAGGCAATGGCTCCGCAGGTGCCACAGGCTCAGGGTAGGGCGACGCAACAATGCTCGCAAGGAGCGCCATATCGGTGAGTTGCTGCTCGCTACGCTTGCGCACCGTGGTTGGCCTGTGCGTCCCTTGCTCTATGATCGGTTCAACAATGTTGACCGAGTCACTATCACTATCAACAATCCCGAGTCGCTTTAGCCAGTCGAGTTGGGTTGCCGGTTCCGAGTCACTTGGTCGTACCAGCCGCTCTGACTCTGATGGGCGGAGCCAGCGAGGCAATTCGGCCCCCTCCAGGAAGGTGTCGTCATCGTTGCTTTCGCTCTCTGCTGTGCCGAGGTTTGCGAGTGGTTCTGCGATCTGCGGGCTTTCGGGGTCATTGCCAAGCCCACGTAACCATGGGGCCAGCTTCGCATCTTTATCTGAACTGAGACCAGCCTCGTCCTCTTCATCCTGAAGCCACGGTGGCACTTCACTCGATGACAGCGCACCTCCGCCAGCCGACGTCGTTGCGCCTGTCTCGTCGCGCAACCACGCTGGTGCATCATCAACGGGTGGTTTCCCAGGTGCTTCGTCTTTTGTCTGCAGCCACGCGGGGGCCGCACTATCAGCGGGTGCCTCGTCCACGTCTTCCAGCCAGGCGGGCATGCCGTCCGGTGGGGGCGCAGCGGGTTGGGCCTCGTGTTGCGCGGCGGGGGCAAAAGGCTCAGCGGGTTCGGCGTCCACGTCTTCCAACCAGGCGGGCATGCCACCGGGTGGGGGCGCAGCGGGTTGGGCCTCGTGTTGCGCGGCGGGGGCGAAAGGCTCAGCGGGTTCGGCGTCCACGTCTTCCAACCAGGCGGGCATGCCACCGGGTGGGGGCGCAGCGGGTTGGGCCTCGTGTTGCGCGGCGGGGGCGAAAGGCTCAGCGGGTTCGGCGTCCACGTCTTCCAACCAGGCGGGCATGCCGCCCGGCGGGGGCGGCGCGGGTTCGGCCTCTGCTTGCCAATCTGCCGGAGCTTTCTCATCAGAGTCATCATCGGCTGAAGCGGCTTCACGGAGCCAGGAAGGCATCTCAGCATCAGGCTCAGCCACTTCGCCACTCGCTTGCAGCGCTTCTTCCCTGAGGCTTGCTTCAACTGGAGCGATCGCCTCACGGAGCCAAGTCGGAATATCCGCATCCGTGGGCGACTTCACCTCGGCGGCTGGTGCATCTTCCCTGAGCCACGCTGGAATCTCCTCGGAAGCATCGTCTGATTCACTGAGCCAGTCAGGTGTTGCTGCTGCGGGAGTGGCTGGCTCATCTTGCAGCCATGCGAGCACATCATCAGCCTGCGCTGCGTCTGCGCGGGTGGCTTCAGCCAGATCTTCACGCAGCCACTCAGGAACCTGATCGTCAGCCGATGGTGTTTCAGCCTTACTCAGCCATGCAGGGGTCTCGACCGGGGGAATATCTTCATCACGCAGCCAGGCTTCAACATCTTCGGGAGGCTGGCTGGCCTCAGGTGGGCCTGAATCAGCCGATGCATCGGCGAGCCATGCCGCAGCTTCACCCAGTTGTTCACCCTCTGCGACCGAACCAGCTTCCCAATCGGTGTCTGATGGTTCATCTGCTGGTTTATGCGCCTCGCGGAGCCAGGTTGGCACATCAGAGACAGTCGCCTGGGCATCAGTATCTGGCTGATTCTCGCCGTCGGCCTCATCGGACTCAGCTCGGGCCTCGGCTTCACGGAGCCAGGTAGGCACATCAGCAGGATCGAGGGAAGATGCCGGGGGCGAACGCTCCAAATCTTGCAGCCACGCGGGCATAACCTCGGCATCAGCGTCAGGCTCGTCGTCGGGTGCCTGCTGATCGTCCCTGAGCCAGTCGGGGACAGCAAGATCGGTTGCACGATCATCCGCTGCCGGTGCTTTCGCCTCATCACCACGGAGCCAGGTCGGCACATCCACTTCTGTCGAAGACTCAACGGCTCCCTCGCCCGCCTCATCACCACGCAACCACGTTGGCACATCAAGGTCAGTTGCGCTCTCTTGTGCTGGCTCGGAAGTAAGCCAGTCGGGGAGGTCGCTGACTTCGGCCTGAGGTGGTGCAGGAGGCTCAGAGGGAACATCGTCCCGGAGCCAGTCAGGGACATCATCAGTCTCAGCCTGTTCAAAGAGTTCAGCCGAAGAATCGGGCAGGTATCCTGCATCAGCCTCTTGCAGCCACCCGGGCACCTCATCAACCGGTGTTGTTGGCGTAGAGGGACTCTCCTCGGCAATATCGCGAAGCCAGGCTGGAATTTCAGCACTTGCCGCAAGATTAGCTGCCTCATCACCTGCCTTGCGTTCTGGACGAGGCCCCGGCTCAGGTGACTCAGGTTCAGGTGGGAGTAACCAGTCAGGCAGTGGCTTGCGCGGCGCACCGCGGGCTACAGGTTGCTCGGATGGAGGTGGGGGGGAAAACACATCAAGCGATGGTTCTTCAGCTCCGAAGCGAGTCGGTTCAAGTGACGGGTCACTAACTTCGGCCTCGATAGCCCGGGCGACTTCCTCTTCGGTCAGATCACGCAACCAATCAGGAATGCCCTCATTGGCGAGCGCATCTTCATCGGTTGGCGGTTCAGCGGTCGTCTCATCAGGTTCAGCGAGATCCTGGCCCATGCTTACGAGCCAGTCAGTTGCGCCTGAGGGCAGCTTCACGCCAGCTTTCTGGGCTTGCTCATCAAAAGGAGGCTCATCAGCGCTCAGGGTTGGTTGCCCGGCCTGAGGATCAGCGAAGTCAGACAGCCAAGCATCAGCTTCTGGCAGTGAGGTACGGGTTGTCTCATCCTCGGCCACCTCTGCCTTGAGCTCACGCAACCATGTTGGCATCTGGTCTGCTGTCGACTCTGTGGCAGGGGGAAGCGGGGGTGGAGGTAGCTCCACCTCAGCGGCGGGGTTCGCGGGAAGCGACACATTACGAAGCCATGGGGGCAAATGTTCCATGTCAGCGATCGAGATACGGTGTATCGAAGCCGAGCAGCACGCGCACCCCGGCTACCAATGCACCAAGAGCGGCACCGATGACCAGGCCTCGGGCACCAGCCACGGCCACAACATCATTCAGCCATTGAAGGGTACCGCCAATCGTTGGCACTACTGCGAGCAAGGGCAGCTGGGCCAGCAGCACGAGGGCGGCCACCACAATCATCACGATAGCCTCGCCGCGTCGCTGTTGCACAGAACGCAGGGCGGCACTCAGGCTAAAAAAGGTAAGCAAAGCCAGGAGACTACTCGCAACTGGCTCATAGACCACACGAAAGACCGTCCGAATAGGCACTTCAGCCAGATTTGCGGGAAGCACCAGGCCCCCGCGTCCTGGTAGGGGAAAGAAGATGCCGGCGACCAGCATCACAACCATCCCTACGAGCAGCACCAGGCTATAGCGCCAATCGTTCTGTTGCTGGCGTACTCGCCCCACGTGGTGCCCGGCCACACTCACGATCCCGAACAGCAGGGCAACTGCGGTCAGCACGGCTGCCCATCCAACGAGCAGCGTTGCCAGGGCTGCAAGTGCACCCTCACCCCCGGCAAAATCTATGAGGACAATCGCCCCACAGACTCCGGCAAGCATGACAGCAAACAGGCGTTTCACATCGCGCAGCAATGACATAGTATCTGCTTCAGGGTGATGGTAGCGGAGGCAAATTCAGCACAGGTTGGAGCAAGCTATAGAGCAACCCACCGATCAATACCAGGATGGTCACGGTACGCAGACCATCCTGGGTCAGCAGACGTGCCTGGGCGGGACCTTCGGTATCCAGATAGGCTTCAGCCGCAAAAATCTCTTCTCCAATCAATGTAGAAGGCGTTGTCAGCAGCATGAGTGGCAGAGCCGACGCACTGGTTGTGCCAACCACCTGGGGCACATGGCGTTGTGCCCCCTCTTCACCGGCTAGCAAAAACTCTTGTTGAAAACCACCGACGAGCACACTGAGTTCAAGCGGCTCACGGGCATAGACAGTTGCGACACCGGTCGCATAGGCAAACTTGTCATTATGCGCGAGCAGTTGCACAGACGACGCGTCATAGGCGCGGGCTTGTCCGGCCATCTGATAAGCCTGGCGCACGCTGCCACGCAGGGCGCTATGGGCAATCACATCACCCGACGTCACCAGGATGGGAGCACCTTTGAGGGCGGCCTCACTACTAATACGCTGAACCACCAGCAAACCGGCGAGCAACTCGGTGGTACGTGCGCGACTACCATCGGCTGCCCCGAGCACACTTGCCCCTGGGGAAAGATGCACGGCCCGTCCCGTCTCGGCCCCACGCCCGAGGGCAGTTTGCACCGGATCAAGGGCTGGCAACGGGCGCAGCGGCGGGAGTCGGCCATTCACTGCCCGTGCGTGATGGAGCCAGGTCATTGCCACGACCACCAGCAGGGCGACGAGCAACAAGATTGCTTCAGGGGCAAGGACCATGGGTCTACTCCAGCCAGACGTTCCCTGGCAATCCTTTACAATGCAAAAGGGTTTCGTCGCTATGAGTGTAACCCAGCGCAAAGCCTTTGTCAATCATCGCGCGCAAGCAGTTGGCGCAGTTCGCCCCATCCATCAGGTTCACCGAGCGCGGTTGCAACCGGCTCGATCCTTGTCCCGCGCACAAAAGGCATTCCAAACCGTACCAGGTTACTACTCAGCACATCAATCGGGCCAAACATCTCAAGGATCAGCAGGGTGGGTGTGCGCAAGCCGGCCCGCTCGAGCCGTGCGGCCAGGCTCACCAGTGATTCCTCAGGGCTTGACATGGGGCGTTCCTTCAACCCGATGTTTGAGCGCCTCCAAAAACTCATCGGCGAGCCGCTCGAAGCGTCGGCGCTGCGTCGTATCGAGGAGACTTGCAATCAACCCGTGCAAATCAATCGAGTCGACGCGTTCAATCCGAGACTGACCATTTTCAAGTGGCACAATGCGACAGCGGTTGAACCCAGTCAACGGCGGAAAGCTGATCTGAAACCGTGTTACCCGGATCAGCGGGGTAAATTCAACCACCTGCATATCTGCATGCACCACCCGTCCACTCAACCGAAAGCGATAGCCTGGCCCTGGCGTGGACCCTTCTGGTAGGTCGACGCGTACATTCTCAAACGAGGGCATCCAGGCAGGCCAGTGACCAAAATCATCAAGCACCGCAAAGATCTGTTCGGGTGAGGCTGTGGTAATTGCCGAGGCTGCGATCTCATAACTGATCATAAGCAGACTAATCTTATCTCTTGACCGTTGAACTACGCCATGTGGCCCACCGCCGACGCAGTTGTTCAGCGGGCCAGCGTGCTGGCAGGTAGCCCCCGTGATGGGTCACGACGACGGCCATCACGCCCTGCGGCACTTGTCCATATGTCTGTCGAATCCGCCCATCAAGTGCAGGCTGATAGTGCAGCACTGCAACGATCTCGTGGAAGGGCAACACGAGTCCATTATACCCAAGCCAGAGGGTTTCCACCTTGTTGTATGCCTATTATAGAGCAATCGTAGCTTGTCCTTCATAGTATCATACTTTACCGAGGATGCGTAGCACGAGGGCACGTTCATCGGCTCCAATACCCCCTGCCGCCCAGAGGGCTATGCCATAGATGACGGGGGCGCTCAGGGCGGCCACGAGGCTGCCCGGCCAGTCACCAATCAGTCGTTGCAGGCCTGCCATGCCGAGCCCCATGATAAGGCAGGCCAGCCCCGGTCGCCAGCTGAACCGTAGGACTTCGGGCGGGCATCCTTCGCTGGTGAGCAGGGGTTTGAAGATAAGATAGAGAACCACTTCAGAAAGAATGGTGATACCGGCGGCGGCATAGAGGGCCCAGGCCGGCTGGCCGAACCAGATGGTGGCAACAGGGATCGCGACCATGTTGGCCCCCAGATTGAAGATGGCCCCAATGATAAAGGCACGGGTAATCGCTGCCTGGCGGTCGAGGGCAATCAGCGCGTATTGCAACAGTCCATTTGCAAAGGAGAGCGGGAGAAACCAGGCGAGAATCGCGAGGGCGATCACTGCATATTGGTAGTCACCAAATTGTGAGCGGGTAAAGAAGCGTACGAGATCATAGGCGAGCAGGGTGATCCCCATTGCCAAGGGAAAGGCCAGGATCAACAGCAGTTGCAGCGTGCGCCGCATCGCCGAGGCAAACCCGGTGCGATCATCACCTGAACGCCGCGATAGCAGCGGAAAGACGGCGAAGGTGATCGCGGGCGGCAGGATCATGGCAATGCCCATGATGGTGTAGGTCAGGTTGTATTGCCCGACTAGCGCTTCGGCTTGCCCGCCACTGAAGGCACGCACGATGAAAACGTCAAAACGAAAGAAAACGGCCCCTAGCAGGTTGTTAAGCATCAAGGGCAGCGCTGGCCCGAGCGTTGCCCACATAGCTTGGCGATTCCAGGTGAGTTCGGGGCGGAAGAAGTCACGCCGCTGGAGGACGAAAAAGCAACCTGCCGTGATGCTCGATACGATTACTGCACTCCACGCGAGCCCTAGAATGCCCAGACCAAGCACAATGACGGCAATGCGTCCCAGAAAGCTGAGCGCCGCTGTGATTAATTCCATCAAGGCCGGAACTTCCATGCGTTCGTTCGCATGGTAGAGGGCGGTCACGGCCCCGGAATAGGCCCCCGGGACAAGGGTCAGCATTAAAACGAAAATGACGGCTGTGCCTTCGCTCGAGAGCGGTTGCCCCAGCAAGGCAAAGCTGCCTACGACCATGATCCCGATGGGCAAGGCGATGAACCCGATCAACAAGAGCCGCAGGGCGAGCGTGACGCCAAAGAGGCGTCTGGCTGCCCCAGGATCGCGGGCAACTTCGCGGGTCAAGAGCACACCCAGGCCAAATTCGGTCAGAATGGCAAGGTATTGACTCACCAGCAGCGCGGCAAAGGTGTAGTCGCCAAAACGGGCCACATTCAAACTGCCCGCCAGGAGAAAGAGCACGATCATATCAAGTGCGCGTACCCCAAGGCGCAAGCCGAAGGTAACGGCACTATTCTTGAAGACCCGGCGAACCGCATTCTCGGGATCGTCACGATACCAGCGACGCCAGAGCATGACGGCTAGTCCAGCCAGCGCCAGAATGCTAAGCAGGGCAATAGTGAGCCAGAGCAAACTCATAGTAGATCAATCAGGGTGGAGCACAATGCGTGCCGTGCGGCCATCACTCATCCACTCGATGCGTCCGTCGGCCCGTGGGTGCTGTACCTGGGGGCTGAAGCGTCGGCGCTCGGCATAGCTCAACAAGACCGGGTGTTCGGTGCTATAGGCACTGCTAAAGGCGATTGCCCGTGGTCGTAGCTGCTGTACCGCACTAGTCTGCAATTCGCGTGCCCACGGATAGATCAAAAGATCAACGGGATCTTTGGCGGCACGTAATGCGGCTTGATCGCCATCACGTCCGCCAGTATGAAAGAGCACGCGGGTCGCCCCATAGGTCACGAGCAGAACAACACCACCTTCTTGGCCTTCTTGCACGTCGATCACCACAAAGACAACGTCGTCAAGCGCAAAGCGCTGGCCTGGCCGCAACCTTGCCACCGGCGTTGCATGGGCACCAAGCAGCCTTTGCCACTCACCAGCATATCCCGTACGCCCAAGCCCTGGTGGGGCGAGGGCATAGCCAATGGCATAGTGGCTCAAGGCGGCAACCTGACCAGGCACACGCTTGGGATCGGTTCCGGTCAGAATGACAGCCTGCAGATCGCGTTGCCAGAAGGGCATCAAGCGCCCCAGCAAGAGCAAGAGTTGATCGCCTTCGCTCCCGCCATCAATGAGGACAAAACGCCCTGCTGGGGTGCGAAGCAAGGCGGCGTCGCCGGTCACGTTCAGCAAGGAAAGGTGCAGATATCCGTCAGGGCGCTGCTGCCAGGCAATGGCGGCAAGCACACCGAGCAAACCGATGATCATCAAGGTAGCGTGAAGAATGGATCGTTGTGAAAGGTGCATAACAAAGCTCACTGTGGGTTGTTGCAAGCGTTACTCGTTGTACCGCACAGTGAGCTAGAAAGATACGTGACCGAGGCCTAAATCGCGGCAATAAGTTCGATTTCGACCCGTGCATCACGTGGGAGGCGGGCAACCTGAATCGTCGAACGAGCCGGTGGATTGAGCGGAAAGAACTCGGCATACGCTTCATTCATTGCCTGGAAGTCGTTCATGTCAGCCAGAAAAACGGTGACTTTGACCGTACGCTCAAGGCTTGTGCCGGCGGCATGCAGTATGGCTGACAGATTGTCAAAGATCTGCCGCGTCATTGCTCCAATAGTCCCCTCAACCATCTCTCCGGTGATAGGATTAATCGGCAATTGTCCTGAGATAAAAACCATGTTCCCTGCGATGATTCCCTGTGAATAGGGGCCGATCGCTTTTGGCGCATCAACTGTACTGACCACAATCCGTTGCAAATGCATTCCCTACCTCCTTGTACAAACGAACCTTCCCATTATATAGCATGCGCATCAACTGCTATGACTATTACCGCATGATCACTAGATAGCCGACCATCATCAGTAATTGCCATAACACGGGCATCAACCCACCGAGGATAACCTCGGCTCCTCGCCAGGCATAAAGTTGCTCAAAGAGCACTGACGTCAAAAAATAGGACCAGACGATCGCGGCAAGCCATGCGAGCACAGCGACAAGCGGCAAGCCACTGCTCAGGGCGATAACGCCTACCAGCAAAGGTAAGATGCGGGGGAGTTGGGTAACAGGGTAGAGCACAAAGGCACGACTTCCCTCTTGGCCCCCTCCCGTTCGTTGATCGATCAGCATAGACACAAAACAGATCAGCGGCCATTCTAGCACCCCGGCCAGCCAGAACCCTGCCATTGCGCCGAGCAAAAACCAGTGAGGAGGGGCATCCTGCAAGAGACTATAGCTGAGGATCAGCACGACCGGCAGCAGGGCAACCATCAGCATTGGCTGAAGGCCACTCAGCAACGAGCGTCGATCAAGTTGCAGGGTAGCCGGATCATCACGTACCTCAAGCACCAGTTTTTCCAGAATGTTCTCACGTTGCAGCGCGAGCCAGAAGAGGAGCGAATGGGCCTCTTGTTGCAAGATAGGAGGGCGATCTAGCTCTTGAAGGCGTGTGATGCGACGCAAAGCGTGTTCCAGCAGGGGCTGAAAATAGATCATCGTGGATCGGATCACGATCCCCGGTGATCGCGTTCCGTCGTAGAGCAGACTCGTCAGCCGACTAGCCTGGGGTAGTCCTCGTGCTTGCAACAGGACAATCTGGCTCTCTTCAGACAACTCGGTCGCCTTCACCGCGCTCACGTCTGTCCAGGGAATGACACGCCAGCGTCGGCCCAGTGCAAGGCGGACGGCGAGACCTTCACTGCGTGACTCGACGGTTGGCACAAGACTACGCAGCCAGATCAGCAAGGGTAACCCCACGGCCAGGCGAAGATGAGCCGCCATCAGCAGCCATCCTGGTGTCGGCAGATCGGGAAATTCGACCAGGCCGGTGAACGGAATCGCCTGGTTGGGATAGGCTGCAAAGAGTGCCGCATAGCGGGCGTTGTCCTGAAGCCACTGGAAGGGGATCACTTGACGCACCTCGGGGATGGTGAGGGCAACAAAGCGAACCCAGGCATCGAGATAGGTGAAGAGCAAAGCCGCACTGAACAGAAGAATGACACCCCCGACGATGATGCGCACCCGTTCCGCATATCCTGCAACGACTGGCCCGTTGGTGGTAGGAGGTGGTCTGGTATTCAGACCATGCTCATCGTGCCAGAAGGAACGAGGATGCAGCAACAACCGAAAAAAGGTCGAATGATCGTACTCGCGGGTCTGGATTACCTTTGCCCCCTCGATGGCGCGCGCTGTACGTTCACTTTGGCTCAGGATGGTCTTGAGCAGGGGGTCAAAACGATCAATGCCCGAAGCGATATAGAAACCACGTTGAGAGCCATAGCCATAGAGCGCACTATAGATGCGGTGCCATGGTGTTAAGCGCCGGTGAAACACTTCAACGAGGACGATAAACTTGGTTCCTTGGGCATAGGGTGTAACGCGGAGCACCCGCAGATCTTCCCATTTCAGGGGCAACCATGTTCCGGCAAACTCCACCAGTATGCCAACACTGCTGGTGCGGATAGCCGGAAACGCATTGCGCACGAGCAAGGTGACAAAAAGAGCGATGGCACTAGCGAACAGTGGCGGCAGCAGCGTAGGAACAAAGGCGGTCATGCTGGTCGCTTGACCAGACCATGACCCAATGAACCCCAGCAGTGGCCATGATCGCAGCATCTCGGGCGTGATCCCGTTCAAGATCCAGACACCTTGCAGGATTGTAAGCCCAAGCCAGCCGAGACTCATCACAATGAAACCGGCTGAGAACCAGCTAAGGGCTGATGTCGTCAGCCGACTATAACGATGATAACTTTCGACCACCTGCATGTGCTTCTGCTCCGGATCTGGCCTTATGCCTCTAGGTCAAGATCGGGATAAACTTCGTTGCTACGGAGTTCCTGTACACGCATTTCGGCGTGATCAAGAAGTTTCTGGCACGCATCAGCGAGGCGTGTCCCCTGTTCATAGAGCATCAAGGCTTCGGCGAGCGGCAGATCGCCCTGTTCAAGACGATTCACGACCGCTTGTAGTTGCCCATAGAGCGCTTCGTACGTCTCGACATCAGATGGGTTGCTCATTCGGACTCCTCTTCTTCTGCTAAGGGGACAGTGACTGCTGCGAGCGTGCCATCACGGAGGTCAATCTGCAGTGGAGTCCCAGACTGAACACCTGTGACCGAACCGAGCACGTGCCCTGTCGTTGCGTGGCGTACCACGGCATAGCCCCGTTGCAGGGTCGCCTGTGGACTCAGCGTGGCAAGGCGGGCCACCAGGCCTTGTAGGGCAAGTTGGCACATAGCGGTTGTCCGGTCAACGGCTCGGTCAAGGCGTCGTCCCAGGTCATCAACCTGTTGGCGATCACGGGCCAGGCGACGGAGGGGCGTATGGCGTTCAATCGTCGAACGTGCGTTTGCCAGGTCAGCCTGCGTGCGGTTGAGCAGGGCGTCAACACCCTGATCGAGGCGCATCCGGCTTTGCCATACCAGGGCCAAAAGATCGTCGTGTTCGGGAACCGCCAGTTCCGCGGCCACCGAGGGGGTGGGTGCCCGCAGGTCGGCCACATAATCAACCATCGTCGTATCGGTCTCGTGCCCAACCCCGGTGATCAGCGGCACCGGACTAGCAAAGACTGCGCGTGCAACCGCCTCATCATTAAAAGCCCAGAGATCCTCAAGCGAGCCACCGCCGCGCGCGAGGATGACGAGATCGACCCCGGCTGCATAGACAGTGGTGAGGGCGGCCACAATGCTTGCGGGGGCCCGTTCACCCTGGACAAGGCATGGTGCCACCAGCACCTCGCTGAGGGGGCAACGGCGAGCGAGGATGGTGAGCATATCCTGCAGCGCGGCCCCGCCGGGTGCGGTTACCAGCCCGATTCGTCGTGGCAACCTTGGCAAGGGTCGTTTACGTTCAACGGCAAAGAGCCCTTCAGCCTCGAGGCGGGCGCGCAAGGCTTCGAAGCGTGCATAGAGCAAGCCGACCCCGGCGGGCAGCAGGGTGTCGGTATAGAGTTGCAGTTCACCACGAGGCGCATAGAGCGAAAGATAGCCATGCGCCAACACAAGATCGCCCGTGCGGGGCAACTGACTCAAGCGCACGGCATTGCTTCGCCACATCACAGCGCGTACCAGGCCACCCTCGTCTTTGAGGCTAAAATAACAATGGCCTGAGGCTGCATGGCGCTTGAATTCGGCGATCTCACCCTGCACCCAGAGATCACCCAGGAGCGGATGTGACTCTAACAACTCGCGGAGATAGGTCGTCACCGCCGAGACTGAAAGCGCCTGATGCATGGTTCCCTGCAACGACGTTACAGTGGCTCGATGATCATCAGCGCCTGCCCATACTCGACAGGTTGCCCATTCTTGACCAGAATGCGGGCAACGCGTCCGGCAATATCGCTTTCGATCTCATTCATCATCTTCATCGCTTCAATGATCCCGATGGGATCGCCGGCCCGCAACTCATCGCCTTCCTGGACGAAGGGCGCGTCTTTGGGTGAAGGGGACGCATAGAACGTGCCGACCATCGGAGCCGTGATCGTGTGCCCGGCGGGCATTTCGGTGGGCGGCGGCTCTTCTGGCGTAAATGCCGATGGCATTGGCATCGTTGGGATCGGTCCAGGCATATATGACGGCTGAATCATTGGTGCCATTGTCATTGGTTGTGCTGTCGTAATGACCGTGCCACGTTTGATATGCAGCTTGATTTCGCCACGTTCGATAAGAATCTCGGTGACGTCACTCTTGTCAATCATGCCCAATAATTCGCGTACGGCACTCAACCCGTAGAGATCGGTTTCCGCTGTGGCGGTCTCGATTGGTACGTCACTCATAACTTGCCTAGAGCCTCCATGTGATAGGATCTAGCCCATTGTAGCATAGATTCAGACCGGCACTTGCTACACATGCTCTTGCACTGTCCAGGCCTGTACCCCGTGGGTTACAAAAGAGAAGGGGCGCATCTGAACCCCCGCTTCTCTCAGCACGCGTTCGAGTTCGAGCCGACGGTCAAAGGGGCACGCAAAGACCATAAAGCCGCCCCCGCCAGCCCCGGTGATTTTGCCCCCCCAGGCACCATGGCGTCGCGCCAGCGCATAGACCTCGTCAACGATGGGCGGGGCGATGTGGGGTGAAAAGGCTTTTTTGACTTCCCAGGCATCGTGCAGCAAGCGGCCAAAATCGGCAATGCGCAACTCGCGGAGCAGCCTGGTGGCTTCGTCGACAAACGCTTTGGTCTCGTCGTGGTAACGCAGCGTATCGCCACTGACGAGGCGTTGCACCTGGTCTTCCATCAAATGATGACGGAGGAGTTGACGATCACCGATATAGCCAATAATGAGGCAACTCTCGAGTTCGAGCAGGGCGGTCGGGTCAGTGACCACTGGTTCAACAATCACGCGACCTTTGCCAAAGTGGTACACACACATGCCACCAAAAACAGCCGCATACTGATCCTGGCGCCCCCCAGGGATGCCCAGGTCAACCCGTTCGATGCGATAGGCGAGTTCAGCGAGTTCATGGGCATCAAAGCTCTCGTTGGCAACATTGTAGAGCAGTTTGAGCATGCTCACAACGAGGGCCGACGAGGATCCCAGCCCACTGCCCGGCGGTGCATCGCTGAACATCGTAATCTTGTAGCCCGGTTGGGTTGCTTCGAGGGAGGGTTGCAAATGCGGCATTGCGTCGAGCACGGCCTGCGGCAGCGCCAGTTTCCCATCCCAGACGCGCCCACTTACCATACGACTCACTTCTTGCAGATCAAGTGAGCGGATGGTAAGGCCCGGTTGTATGCTGGGGTTAAGCATACAGCGCACATATAAGTTGATCGTACAATTCAACACCTTGCCACCATGCTCTTCAGCATACGGGCTTACGTCAGTTCCTCCGCCAAAAAAGCCTATCCGCATCGGGGCGCGGGCTTTGTAGATCTTCATACACTCCTCATTACCGTTCACCTCCGAGGGCGTGATCAAGGTTGACGGCGGCGCTGATCAGGGCCAGATGCGTAAACGCCTGAGGGAAATTGCCCAACGCTTCGCCACGGGCGCCCGTCTGTTCGGCGTAGAGGCCCACATGATTGGCATATGTTAACATCCGTTCAAAGATCAGGCGCGCCTGTTCCTGCAAGGCTGGTTCGGTGACCGAAGCGCGGGTCAACGCTTCGACCAGCCAGAAGGTGCAAATGTTAAAGGCCCCCTCTTCGCCAGGCAGTCCGTCAACTCCATGCGCTGGATCGTAACGGTAAACGAGACTATTGGCAAGTAACCCCCCCTCGGCAGGTGAACGCATGATGGCTTTGAGCGTTGACCGCATGCGTGGATCATTGGCGGCGACAAAAAAGACCAGGGGCATCATGAGGTTCGAGGCATCCAGCGTGTCA
This sequence comes from Candidatus Chloroploca asiatica, assembly GCF_002532075.1. Lineage (GTDB taxonomy): Bacteria > Chloroflexota > Chloroflexia > Chloroflexales > Chloroflexaceae > Chloroploca > Chloroploca asiatica. The sequence goes on from NZ_LYXE01000024.1 coordinate 25,005, forward strand.
GATCCATAAAATTGCATAAACGCTTGATGCTCGTCACTCCAGCCCTGTTCCATGATCTCCTCGAAGATCTGATCACGTACCCTAAGCCAGGTGTCGCGTTCAGCCGGGAACGAGCGTTTCTCGGCAATGCGCAGCCCCCGGTCAATGGCGACCCAGCACATCAGTTTGGAGTAGACAAAATGCTGAGGCTCGCCCCGCACCTCCCAGATACCTTCGTCTTTCCGGTGCCAGTTTGCACACACCCAGTTGATCATGCGCCGCAGTTCACACCAGAGGTCATATGAAATTGGTGCCCCATGTTTGTTGAAGAGGTAGACTGCATCAAGCAATTCGCCGTAAATATCAAGTTGCAACTGGTTGTAAGCGCCGTTTCCAATGCGCACAGGGCGTGATTGACGATAGCCTTCCAGATGGTCAAGCTCTTCTTCAACCAGTGTATGCCGGCCATCAATGCCATACATGATCTGCAGCGAGCCATCGGGTTCAAGTTCATGGCAGCGTGCTTCGACCCACTGCATGAATGCCTGAGCCTCCTCGGTAAATCCGATGCGCATCAAGGCATAAAGGGTAAAGGCGGCATCACGGATCCAGGTGTAGCGATAATCCCAGTTACGCACCCCACCGATCTCTTCGGGAAGACTGCAGGTTGCCGCGGCTACGATGGCTCCGGTTGGCGCAAAGGTAAGTAATTTAAGGGCTAAGGCCGAACGATATACAATTTCGCGCCAGCGCCCGGTATAGGTACACTGAGCCAACCAGCGGTGCCAGTAGTCTACCGTGGCCTCGAACTGGTGCTGGATATACGCGGCGGGCGGGCAAACAGGCGGTGTCTGTTGCAACTCTTCCAACACAAAATGGATCGTCTCTTGCTCGTTGAGGGTAAACTCGGCAATGGCTGCGTCGTTTTCCTCCCTCATCTGAATGGGTGCAGTAAGCACGAGACTCAATGCTGGTGTACGAAAAATGACCCCACAACCATCAAAGATCATGGTATGGGCATCGCGAGCATAGTTAAATGCGGGCGCACAGCGCATACGAAAGCGCATGGTGCCGCGTACCACACCCACCCGCCTGATGACCTGATGGACGTGCTCGCTTGACGCGGCGCGACCGACAGGCATAAAATCAACGACTTCCCCCACGCCCTCCGCACAATAAAAGCGGGTTACCAGTACATTGGTGTCGGGCCAGTAAAACTGCTTGTGCCGTATCTCACTGGCAATTGGCTCGATCTGAAAGCGTCCGCCGCGAGCATCATCCAGGATGGCGGCGAAGACTGCCGGTGAGTCGAAATGGGGGAAGCAGAGCCAGTCGAGTGAACCATTCATCGCGATCAAGGCAACACTATGCATGTCTCCAATGACGCCGTAGTTTTCAATGGGTTGGTAAGGCATAGCTTTGCTTTCTATGGTTGCTGTGGCTTGTCTTTATGTCCCCGCCAGTGCTGCATTGATCGCCAGGATCGCCAGGCCGTTTTGCATCATATGCAAGAGGACACTAGGCCAGATCGAGCCACTGCGTTCACGTAGATAGGCGAGCAATAGACCTAAGACAAATAGGGCTGGGAAGATGACTGGAATGACGTGGACAACGGTGAACGCAGCGGCGTTCAGCGCAATAGCCGTGATGAGAGACGTACGATAGCGCATCAATGGGTAGATCATTCCGCGAAAGAAGAGTTCTTCGGCGAAAGGAACCAGCCCTGCGACAAGCAACAAGAGCATGACCAACTCTGCACTCGTCAGCGCTCGTCCGCCACTGATTGCTTCGATCTGAGGGTTTTCAAAATCCCCGATCAAAAAAACGATAAGACTATTGATCAAAATAAGCAAAAAGAGTGCCGCAAGATAGAAGGGAATGACCAGCAGATAATCACGTCGGCTCGCCGAACGGACACCGAGAGCTTCCCAGCCAGCGTGGCGTGCCGCAAAGAGGTAGACCCCTCCGATCAGGCTGAGATAAAAGCCCACCATGACGAGATAGAGGACGGGCGAAACAATGCCAGTGCCGACCTCGAGGCCCAGTCCGCTGGTAAGGATCTGAACCATCAAACTCAAGACAATCAAAGCCCCGATGCTCATCATGGCAGCCAGGCCCACACTCCGCCAACCCCAGGCAGGCGGTGTAGGCGTGGGTTGCGGTGACTCCGGGGACGTGATCGATTCTTCCATGTACATGGATGCTACTCCGTATAAGGTTTGATTCCCTTATAACATATTGCGTCCATGTTGGCAATGGAGGTTTGCTGCGCAGCCAGGGCGATTGCATCATACGAAACCGGAGACAAAAAGACGCGCTATCAGGGCACCCGCAAGGGGTGCCCCTCCAGGCCGGGGGCCGGACCCGGTGTAGGGGCACCCCTTGCGGGTGCCCTGGCGGGGTGCATACACGGAAGATGCAATCGCCATCAGGTCACAGGTGGGTATTCAGGGTGATCGGGCTCGCAGCTTCGTAAATGCGTACGGCCTCGTCCTGTTGCATCAGGAAGCCGAGTTGATCGACTCCGTTGAGGAGGCAGTGACGGGCAAAGTTGTCGATGGGGAAGGCGACCGCTCGCCCTCCCGGCAAGATGACCTGCTGGGCCGCGAGGTCAATGGTCACCGAGGTTTCGGGGTCTTCTTCGATATGGCTCAAGAGTTCGTGGTAGGTCTCTTCATCAACGGTTACCGGTAACAGGCCAATTTTCAAGGCATTGCCACGAAAGATGTCGGCAAAATAGGGTGAGATAATCGCCTTGAAGCCGTAGCCCTCCAGCGCCCACGGTGCATGTTCGCGCGAACTGCCACAGCCAAAATTGCGCCCGGCGACAAGCACGGTTGCACCGGCTGCCTCGGGGCGATTCAGGGCAAAATCGGGGTTGGGCGTGCCATCTGGCAGGTACCGCCAGACTGTAAAGAGCCCTTCGGCCAGCCCGCTCTTGTCGGTTACTTTCAGATATTTGGCTGGAATGACCTGATCGGTATCGACATTATCAATCGGCAAGGCAACCGCCTTGCCAGCAAAGGTTGTGATCGGTTCCATGTGATGTAGTCTCGCTTTCTTTGCGCATGGGGCCTGTGGCTCCATGCGCATGAACGTTAGGGCTGACGCCCTACAAACCCGTGTGTATACGCGAGATGCTTGGGGGTTGCAGGCCCCATGGGCATGAACGTTAGGGCTGCCGCCCTTCCATCGGTTGGGATGCTGGTCATCTGCTGCCAGCGCAGTTGGCAACAGATGACCAGCATCCCAATGTTTGGGGGGCGGCAGGCCTTGTCACTGGTCAAGCAAGGTCCGCGGGTCGGTGACAACCCCGGTCAGGGCTGAAGCGACGGCGGTGAGCGGACTGGCGAGCATGGTACGTGCGCCTGGTCCTTGCCGCCCAACAAAGTTGCGGTTGCTCGTCGAGACGGCGTATTTGCCTGGGGGCACCTGGTCGGCATTCATACCGAGACACGCCGAGCAGCCGGCTTCGCGCCATTCGGCCCCTGCCGCTTTGAAGATCGTGTCGAGGCCCTCTTCTTCAGCTTGGCGTTTGACCTGCTGGCTGCCTGGAACGACCATCACGCGGATCCCGTCGGCAACTTTGCGCCCGCGCAGATGGTGGGCGACCTGGCGCAAATCGTTGATGCGCGAGTTGGTACACGAGCCAATGAAGACCACATCAATCGGGTGGCCGAGCAGGGGCTTGCCAGGCTCAAGCTTCATATAATTCAAGGCCGCGTCGAGTTCCTGGCGGCTACCGGGATCGGGCATCTGTTCAGGGGTCGGCACCGGTGCATCAATTGGGATGCCCATCCCGGGGTTGGTGCCATAGGTGATCATCGGGGCAAGACTCGAGGCATCGAGGAACATCTCTTTGTCAAAGACGGCCTCGGGGTCACTGGGCAAGGTGCGCCAGCGGGCCACGGCTGCGTCGAAGTCAGCGCCTTTGGGCGCATACGGGCGCCCGGCGACATACTCAAAGGTTGTCTCGTCGGGGGCAACCATGCCGGCGCGTGCGCCGCCTTCGATGCTCATGTTGCAGATCGTCATTCGCTCTTCCATCGAAAGCGCGCGCATCGCTTCGCCCATATACTCAAAAACGTGCCCGGTGCCGCCGCCTACCCCATATTTGGCAATCAGCGCGAGAATAATATCCTTGGCCGTCACCCCGGGGTGCAACCGCCCCTCGATACGGACGGCACAGGTTTTGGGCCGCGACTGGAGCAGACACTGGCTGGCGAGCACATGGCCTACCTCTGACGTACCGATGCCAAACGCGAGCGCCCCAAAAGCGCCGTGGGTGCTAGTGTGGCTATCGCCACAGACAATCGTCATGCCAGGTTGGGTCAGACCCTGCTCGGGACCAATCACGTGGACAATGCCCTGGTTGGCGCTGCCTAGCTCGAAGAGCGGAATGTCAAAGTCGGCACAGTTTTTACGCAACTGGTCAAGCTGGGCAATCGCCTGGGGGTCAATCACCGGGATGATGCCCAGGGCATTGCGGGGCGTTGTTGGCGTACTGTGATCCATGGTTGCCAAAGTGCGATCAGGCCGACGCACGCGCAACCCGCGTTGGCGTAATTCGGTAAAGGCCTGGGGCGAGGTGACCTCGTGGATCAGGTGGAGATCAATATAGAGCACCGCTGGTGTGTCCGGTGTCTCAGGGCGAACAATATGGGCATCCCATACATTGTCAAAGAGGGTCTTTGGCATTGATTTGCTTTCTAGGTTGTACCACTGCGTCAAAAACGGGTAGAGATGGAACTTATGAAGACTTTCTGTTCTGGCGCTCGCGTGAGCGCAGCAGGGGCAATTCGAGACTGTCCCACAGAGCCTGATAACTTGCTTCAATGATATTATGCGAGGCCCCAATGGTGGACCAGCGTTCGTCGCCTCTGGCACTCTCGATCAGCACACGGGGCGTTGCGGCGGTGCCGCGATGCTCGTCAATAATGCGTACTTTGTAGTCAACCAGGCGCACCTCGGCAAGTTCGGGATAGTGGGGCAACAGCGCTTTGCGGATGGCGCCGTCGAGTGCATTGACTGGCCCATCGCCCTCGGCAGCGGTATGCATCACCTGATCGCCAATGCGCACCTTAACCGTCGCCTGCGAGGTGATCTGGTGGTTGCCCCGTTTTTCCACAATGACCGTAAAGTCGAGCAGGTCAAAGGGAGGCGCATAATCAACCGCGCTACGCCGGATCAGCATCTCGAAACTCCCTTCAGCGGCTTCAAACTGAAACCCGCGGTGTTCAAGTTCTTTGATGCGCTGCACCACATTGCCTTCGACGCCTTGCAGGGTCAGGCCCAGTTCCTCGGCGCGTACGCGGATATTGCCCCGACCCGCGAGTTCGCTCACCACCACTCGTTTGGTATTGCCGACCAGGGTGGGGTCAATGTGCTGATAGCTTGACTCAACCTTCTCGATGGCGGCGACGTGAATACCGCCCTTGTGGGCAAAGGCACTGCGACCCACGTAGGCTGCGTGCGGATCAGGATTGAGGTTGGCGATTGCGGCCACGCTGTGCGCAACGTCGCTAAGTTTTTGCAGTTGCGCCCGGCTGACGCACGCATAGCCAAGCTTTAGTTGCAAATTCGCAATCACAGGGATCAGATCCATATTGCCGCAACGCTCACCATAGCCGTTGATCGTCCCTTGCACTTGACGAACCCCCTCTTGCACAGCGGCGAGCGCATTCGCGACGGCCAGGGCACCATCATTGTGTGTATGGATCCCGAGGTCAGGTTCGGGCAAACCCTGGGCGCGGAAAGAGGTGCGAACCTCACGCGTGATCGCGGCAACCTCGTGCGGCAGCGCCCCGCCATTGGTATCGCAGAGCACCAGGCAATTGGCTCCGGCGCGGGCAGCAGCGGCAAGCGTTGCCAACGTATAGTCGGGATCAAGCTTGTAGCCATCAAAAAAGTGTTCGGCATCGTAGACAACTTCTTTGTCGCGCTGCTTGAAATAGGCGACCGTATCAGCAATCATCGCCAGATTCTCTTCACGGGTCGTCTCGAGCACCTGTTCCACGTGGAGGATCGAACTCTTGCCGACCAGCGTCACGACCGGTGTCTCGGCTGCAACGAGCGCCTGCACATTCGCATCATCTTCGCAGCGATTGCCCGCGTGCCGGGTCGCACCAAAAGCGGCCACACGTGCATGGGTTAGACCGAGGCTTTTCACCCGCCGAAAAAACTCGGCATCTTTTGGATTCGAGCCAGGCCAGCCCCCTTCAATATAATGAATGCCAAGATCATCAAGAATGCGGGCGATTTTGAGTTTGTCTTCGCATGAAAGGGACATGCCTTCGCGCTGCGTACCATCACGAAGCGTCGTATCATAAAGCATGATCTGCATGGCTTTGCCTCCAATCTTGGTTGGGCCAGGGGAGCGCTTACGCCTTCCAGCGTGGGTAACTACCGAACACCTTGAACATACCGGTTTTGGCACTAATGCGTTCAAGGGTTTGTTTCACGTGCGGATCTTCGCGATGCCCATTGACATCAACCAGAAAGATATACTGCCCAAGGACAGCCTTGGACGGACGTGACTCGAGCTTGGTCATATTGATGTTTGCTTCGGCGAGCTCGAGCAGCGCACCGACCAATGTTCCGGCACGATCTTCCGTAAAGCCAAAGCAGAAACTCGTCTTATCGTCACCAGTTGGAGGCGCATCGGCGGTTGCCAGGACAATAAAGCGCGTGACATTGCCGAGGTTATCGGCAATATCGCGGGCAAGGATGTGCGTACCAGTCAACTCAGCGGCCCTCAGGGTACTAATGGCTGCGGCCTTGCGGTCATCGGCAACGGCCTCGGCGGGGGCCGCACTATTCGAGAGCGATGCCACCGTCGCAACCCCAGGCAAACAGCGCTCGACAAAACGCCGACACTGCCCAAGACTCTGGGGATGGGCATAGAGCACCTCGATCGCGTTGAGACTCATCCCCGGACGCGCCACCAGATATTGGCGGATCGGAATGACGATCTCGCCAACGATCTGCAAACTTGTCTCATGGATCAACAGATCGAGGGTATACGTGACACTGCCTTCGAGCAGATTCTCGATAGGCAGCACCCCCACCAGGGCGGCCCCGGTCTCAATCGCGGTAACGACGGCGGGGATACTAGTCAGCGACAACAAGCCTAATTCAGGCCGGGTGGCTGCATACGCAAGCGCGGCTTCTTCTGAGAAGGTACCTGGTGGGCCAAGGTAAGCAATCAAATTCATAGGTTATTTCGCTTCTTCAGACCAATACGACTAGCGAAGCTAGCCGTATTGGTCTGAAACAGCATCATCCCCCAAAGAGATCGACCGGCAGCCCGCCATCAGAGTCGGTGCTATAGCCAGCGGCGTACGCGACAGCTTCGGCCTTGATGCGTTCTTGGCGTGCCGCGAGCATCTTATTGAGGGCGGCCATATACGCATAGGCCGCGGCCATGATGGTATCGGTATGCACCCCATAGCCACTAAAGATCTGCTGCGCAGCGCGGCGCCCGGTGAGACTGGCGGCGGTACTGGTACTGGCGGCCATATTCAGCCCGGCATGGCCCTGTTCGCGGATGCGCACCGTCACTTCGGCGACGGCATCGAGCCCTTCAGTGATCGCGTTGATCGAGAATTCCATCAATTCATTGGGGCGTTGAATAATGCGGTTGATCGCTTTGTAGATCGCATCAACGGGACCAGTGCCCTGGTCGCTATCAACGCGCACCTGACCATTGGGACCAATCAGGCGCACCGTGGCGGTCGGGATCATCCCGCTGCCCGAGCCATACTGCACATGGTCGAGCGTATAAATATCGGGCGTATGCTGCATCTCGCCGGCAATCAGCGCCTCGATATCACGGTCATCAACGCGCTTCTTACGGTCACAGAGATCCTTAAAGCGGGTGAAGACCTGTTGAAACTCTTCGGTGCTCAGCTTGTAGCCCATTGCCTCAACATGCTTCCGGAACGCATGGCGTCCCGAGTGCTTGCCAAGCACCAGTTCATTGCCATCGAGCCCAACCGTTTCGGCGCTCATAATCTCGTAGGTGAGCCGATTCTTGAGCACGCCATCCTGGTGGATACCCGACTCGTGGGCAAACGCATTTGCGCCAACGATCGCCTTATTGGGTGGCACAGGCACCCCGATAAAGCTTGAGACGAGACGCGAGGCGCGGGCGATCTCGTGGGTATTGATCTGGGTATGCACCTCATAAAATTGACCACGCGTATGGATCGCCATCACGATCTCTTCGAGTGACGCATTGCCGGCCCGCTCGCCGATTCCATTGATCGTACACTCGACTTGGCGTGCACCGTTGCGCATCCCGGCCAGGGAATTGGCGACAGCAACACCAAGGTCATCGTGGCAATGGGTCGAGAGGATGCAGTGCTCGATACCGGGCACGTTCTCGCGGAGATCACGGATCATCGCGCCATACTCATCGGGCGTCAGATAGCCAACGGTGTCGGGAATATTCAGCGTTGTCGCCCCGGCTTCAACGGCGATTCTGACAGCCTCACGCAAAAAGGCCGGATCGCTTCGCCCGGCGTCCATTGGTGAGAACTCAACATCCTCACAGAGCGAGCGGGCATAGGTGACCATGTCGCGGATCACCTCAAGACACTCGGCGCGGGTCTTGCGGAATTGATGCTCGAGGTGAATGTCTGAGGTAGACATAAACGTGTGGATACGTTTCTTCACAGCGGGCTGGATGGCCGTCCAGGCTTTCTCGATATCGTTGCGATCAGCACGGGCGAGCGCCGCAATCACGGGGCCATCGTCCGTACCAACTTCACGGGCGATCTCGTGAACTGCCGCCCAGTCGCCTGGCGAAGCGGCGGGAAAGCCCGCTTCGATAATATCTACCTTCATCCGGGCAAGCTGGCGGGCAACTTCGAGCTTCTCCTCCAACGTCATCGTACAACCGGGGGCCTGCTCGCCATCACGCAGCGTCGTATCGAAGATTCGTACGTGGCTGTCTCCCATATCACCTCTCTTTAGCTTGATCTATACTTATTGGTTTATTCGTCGTCTGTAACCGAAGTTTTCCGACCTTTCGCCCCCCTCCCAACCTCCCCCCGCTGGGGGGAGGCGTCCGGCTCCCTCCCCCAGCGGAGGAGGGCTGGGGAGGGGGCAACAGAAATTAATCTGCTGGGACTAGACCGCGCAGGTCTGCCAGACCTGTGCGGTCTAGTCCCAGCAGACCCTTACGCACCGCCGGTACCGGGTTTGACTTCACGTGGATTGACAAACGGCATCATGCGGCGTAATTCCAGCCCAATGCGCTCGATAGGATGTTCAATATCGGCCTGGCGGCGTGCATTGAAGCGCGGGCGGCCCTGAACATTCTCATCAATCCAATCTTCGGCAAAGGCCCCTGACTGGATATCGGCCAGGATTTGGCGCATCGACTGGCGTGTCTCGTCCGTAATCAGCCTCGGCCCGGCAGTATAGTCGCCCCACTCGGCGGTATCTGAGACCGAGTAGCGCATATAGTTGAGGCCACCCTGATAGAAGAGATCGACGATCAGCTTGAGTTCGTGCATACACTCGAAATAGGCTACCTCGGGCTGATAGCCTGCCTCGACCAGGGTTTCGAAGGCCATCTTGACGAGTGACGACACACCACCACAGAGCACGACCTGTTCACCAAAGAGATCAGTCTCGGTCTCTTCGCCGAAGGTTGTCGTCAGCACACCGGCGCGGGTACAGCCGAGGCCTTTGGCATACGCGAGCGCATCGGCCATGGCTCCGCCGGTTGCATCTTGCTGCACCGCGACGAGTGCCGGAACGCCGCCGCCCTGCGTATAGACCTCGCGGACGCGGTGGCCGGGGGCTTTGGGGGCGACCATGCTCACATCAATGCCCGCCGGGGGGATAATCTGCCCAAACCGGACATTGAAACCGTGGGCAAACATCAGCGTCTTGCCTGGCTCCATATGTGGGGCAATATGATCACGATAGATGTCGGCCTGCCCGATATCAGGTGTGAGTATCATAATCATCTGGGCTTCGCGGGCGGCATCAGCCACACTCATCGGCTTGAGGCCGACCTCTTCCACCTTGCTCCAACTCTTTGACCCAGGATAGAGGCCAACCCGTACATCAAGCCCGCTATCGGTCAAATTACGGGCATGCGCGTGACCCTGGCTCCCGAAACCAATAATGGCAATCGGCTTGTTTTTCAGACGTTCGAGATCGGCCTGCTTGTCGTAAAAGAGCTCCGCCATGATACTGATCTTCTCCACATAAGAGGCAGACGAGGTCTGCCAGGCTTTGCGTACAGGGCACGTTCCCTGTCCGTCTCACATATTGCAGGGCTGATGCCCTGAAGACCCGTGTTGGTACGCGCACTCCGTCCATCTTTTTCTGATGGATCGCCGTCTTTTGGTAAGGGCGCAGCGCGCTGTACCGCAACGAGACAGCGGCGGTTGAAGGGATAACTTCAACCGCCGCTGACTGACGACTCAATTGAGGGTTGGCACCACCCCGCTGCCATTGGTATTCTCGACATACTCGCTGGCGTTATGCCCGCGTGCGCCGCGTACCATCGCGATGCGCCCGGTACGCATCATCTCTTTGATGCCATAGCCACGCACCACTTCGATAAAATTCTCGACCTTGCTCGGCGTACCGGTCATCTCAACAATCATCGTATTGGCCCCAACATCGACGATTTTGGCCTCGAAGACGCCAGAGATCGAAACGATCTCGTGGCGAACCGACGACGGGGCGTGCAATTTGAGCACCACCATCTCACGTTCAACGATGGGATCGTCAGTCACGTCACTAACCTTGATCACCTCGATCAAGCGATAGAGTTGTTTCACCACCTGCTCGACGTGATCCGACTCGATAACCAGCGTGAGGCGGCTGATCTCGGGCTGTTCGCTATGACCGACGGCGAGACTCTCGATATTATAGCCGCGACGGCGGATCAACCCGGCCACACGCGTGAGCACACCGGGACGATCCTGGACAAGCGCGACAATGGTATGTTTTTTCATCGTGCCCTCTACCTTTATTTGTGGGCCTGTGGCCCGACGCTGTTGTGCTGGCGAACCAGGACGGGTGGGAGTAATGTCCCCACTTGCCCAGGGATGCGCACAAGGTCTCAGGCCTTGTGCGCATCCCTGGGCGATTATTATGATGCCTGTGGGTCGACGGTGATCATCTCGCCGATGGAGGCATTTTGCGGCACCATCGGGAAGACATTGACTTCGCGTTCGACGCGGAAATCGATCAAGACCGGGCCATCCGTCGCATAGGCTTCATCAATGGCCGCTTGCACCTGATCGCTATGCTCAACGGTGATGCCCTTCCAGTGATAGGCCTCGGCGAGTTTTGCGAAATCGGGGCCACTGAGGGGCGTCCCACTATAGCGCTTATTCTCGAAGAGCTCTTGCCACTGACGAACCATCCCAAGGTAGCCATTGTTAATGATGGCTACCTTAATATTCTTGATCCCTTCCTGATGGATCGTCGCCATCTCTTGATTGGTCATCTGGAAGCCACCATCGCCACAGATCACCCAGATCGTCTCGTCGGGATGGGCAAGTGCGACGCCCAGCGAAGCGGGCACCGAGAAGCCCATGGTTGCGGCCCCGCCCGAGGTGATATGGGTCCGTGGCCCGGCGTTCCAATCCAGCAACTGGGCGGCCCACATCTGATGCTGACCGACATCGGTCACCACGCGATAATTGCCGCGCAGGGCGAGCGTCTGATTGATTTTCTCGTAGACATCATGCGGGGGCAGGGCCATATGGAGGGTATCGGCCCGATTGACATACTGCTGCTTGCCCTGATGTTTGTCTTGCATCTCGCGGATATGTTCCATCCAATCCGAGGCCGCGCTATGCAGGTCAGCCAGTTCTTCGCGGGCGGGCATCTCTTCAAGCAGGGCGAGCAACGTTGCGCGGGCATCACCGACGATGGGCACGGTCACCTTGACATTCTTGCCAATTTCGGAGGGGTCGATATCAACGTGGATCACTTTGGCATTGGGCGCAAAGGTACTGGCCTTGCCGGTCACGCGGTCATCAAAACGTCCACCGATATTAAAGAGCACATCGCAGGTCTGGATCGCCCGATTGACATGCACCCACCCGTGCATCCCGGGCATGCCAATGCTGAGGGGATGTTCTTCAGGGAACGAGCCAATGCCGTGGAGCGTCGTAATCACCGGAATGCGCAACTTCTCGGCGAAGTGGCGCAGTTCATCGCCAGCGCCCGACATAATCACGCCATTACCGGCAATAATCAAAGGTTTTTTGGCCTGACTGAGGAGTTTGAGGGCTTCACGGATCTGCTTGCGATTGGGCTGATAGGTAGGCTTGTAGCCGGGCAAATTGAGCTTGATATCCCAGTTGGGCACGACACTCTTTTGCATCGCATCTTTTGTAATATCAATCAAGACCGGGCCGGGGCGACCGGTGGTGGCAATATGGATCGCCTCTTTGAAGACATACGCGAGCTCATTCGCATCCTTGACCAGATAATTGTGCTTGGTAATAGGCATCGTAATGCCAGTAATATCGGTCTCCTGGAAGGCATCCTTGCCCAGCACGTGGCTACCAACCTGCCCACAGATCGCCAGCAGGGGTGTGCTATCCATCATCGCATCGGCGATAGGCGTCACCAGATTCGTCACCCCGGGGCCACTGGTCCCGATACAGACACCGATGCGCCCGGTCGAACGTGCATACCCCTCAGCGGCGTGGCCTGCGCCCTGCTCGTGCCGACAGAGCACGTGGCGCAACCGATCACGATACTCCCACATCGCAAAATAGAATGGCATGATGGCCCCACCAGGGATGCCAAACATCACCTCGACCCCCTCGCGGATGAGTGCCTCACACATGATCTGGGCACCGGTCATTTGTTCGGACATGAGCCGTTCCTCCTGACGTTGCGTCTATGTACGACCTGCTGCAAGGCAGTGCGACGATAGACTGGTGACATTAAAAAACCCCCTGGTCGCATCCAGGAGGTTCAGTCTCGCTCACTCTACCAGGCCCGCAGGCTCAACCCCCTAAACACGTTTGCTCCACCCAATAAGGAGGAGTACAAGACCGCTAATAAGGAGTACGAGCACTGATCTGGGAGCCATAAGGGTATTTTCAATCCTTAGATATTGTTCTATCGAACGGGGTTAAGGATACCACAGGTATGGAGTTAATGTCAAACGTCATGCTTCGGCAAACTGCCAGCATTGCTGGCAGTTTGCCGAAGCATGGGGTTATGCTTGTGGTTCTTCGCGGAGGAAGGCGGCGCACTGTTCAGGGAGGGCGGGATTGATCCAGACGCCGCTGCCTAGTTCGAAGCCGGCACTGCGACTGAGGCGAGGGATGATGGCAATATACCAGTGAAAGTAGCCATTTTCTGGCTCTTTGGTTGGCGTTGTGCGAATGATCATGTTGTAGTCGGGATCATTCAGATGGCTATAGAGGCGAAAGAGCACATCGCGGAGGAGTGGTGCCAAATGCATCATCTCTTCGTCGGAGGCGTTGAGAAAGCTCGCACGATGATGGCGGGGCAGGATCCAGATATGGAAGGGTGAAGACGAAGCATAGAGCACAAAGGCGACATAATGATCATTGATCGCAACAATCCGTTCGCCACTGATCAATTCATCATTGAGCATCGTACAAAAGACGCACTGGCCGGTATCATCAAAGAAGCGACGGGCCTCTTCGATGCGGTGTCGGATATTGCCAGGTACAATGGGGAGGCCAATGATCTGGCTATGGGCATGAGGTAACGACGCCCCGGCTCGTTCACCGTGGTTTTTGAAAAAGACAATTTGCTCGATGCGCGTATCGCTGGCAATTTGCTGCCCCCGGCGGCGATACATCAGCAACACATCGCGCACTTCTTCGTCGGTCATCAAGGCGAGCGTTGCATTATGCAGACGGTGCTCAACCAGAACCTCGTGATAGCCAATGCCCGTAATGCGGCGTTCCACGCCATTGAACACCCTGGCGAGCGAGCCGTCGTGGGCGAGGGCGGGGTACTTATTGCGTACAACACGCGTTGTCCACGGGCCATCCTCGGGGTCGCGACAGACCTCAAGATCCAGTTCTTCATTACCGACACAGAAAGGACATGCCGGGTCGTGTTCATGGCGCTCGTGGGTGCGGATGCGATTGCTTGCTTCGGCGTAGGCATTGGGACGGCGTGCCCGCTCGCTGGCAATAATGACCCATTCGCGGGTTGCAATGTTTTGCCGTAGCTCGGCCATGGGCGTTACGATCCTATGCGCGGCCTCCGGTGGCCGTACGGTCTCTTCCCTTCCCGCACAGCATTGCACGGAGGGATGGGCATATCCACCGCCCCTATTGTAGCCGTAAGCACCTGCTCTGCGCAAGGGGCGTACCGATAGAGATACAGTGATTTATGTTACAATACGAAAACTACATGGCTTTTGCCCCCCAAGAGGTGCGCTGTGACCCAGAATGGCCAGGATCGCCCGGTGGTACTGGAGGCGCGCGGGATTACCAAGCGTTTTCCTGGTGTGGTTGCGAATGATAATGTCTCGCTCAAGCTCTTGCAGGGTGAGGTGCTTGCGCTGCTTGGCGAAAATGGCGCGGGCAAATCTACCCTCATGAATATCCTCTATGGACTCTATGGCCAAGATGAGGGTGAGATTTTTGTCAATGGTGCCCCGTTACGCGTGAGTAGTCCTCACGAGTCGATTCAGCGTGGCATTGGTATGGTGCATCAGCACTTTCAGCTCGTGCCGGTGATGACGGTGACCGAGAATGTTATTCTTGGGAATGAGGTCATGCGCCGTGGTCTCCTTGATCGACGCCAGGCCGGGCAGCGCATTCGTGAAATTTCGCAACAGTATGGCTTGCCCGTTGACCCCGAGGCGCTCATTGCTGATCTTGATGTTGGTGCCCAGCAGCGCGTCGAGATTATCAAGGCGCTCTATCGCAATGCCGATATTTTGATTCTCGATGAACCGACGGCGGTGCTGACCCCGCAAGAGGCTGATGATCTGGTGCGCGTGATGCGTACGCTGACGGCGCAAGGCAAGTCGCTGATCTTTATTACCCATAAATTGCGTGAAGTGCTTGAGGTTGCCGATCGCATTATGGTGTTGCGCGGTGGACGCGTTGTTGGTGAGACGACGCCCGCCGAGGCGACTGAGGCGAGTCTTGCTTCGTTGATGGTTGGGCGCACGGTGTTGTTGCGGGTTGACAAAGAAGTGGCACGTCCCGGTGCCCCGGTACTTGAGGTACGGAACTTGCAGGTACGCGATGATCGTCAGTTGATGGCGGTCAATGATGTGAGCTTTGAAGTTCATGCTGGCGAGATCCTTGGCATTGCCGGGGTGCAGGGCAATGGGCAGACCGAGCTAGTGCAGGCCGTGAATGGGTTGCGTTCGGCTGTTGCCGGGTCGATTCGCATTGCCGGTCAGGATGTCACACTGGCAAGTTCGCGGACGGTCAGTGAACTTGGGGTGGCCCATATTCCCGAGGATCGGCAGCGTGATGGTATTATTGCCAGTTATCCTTTGACGGATAATGGGGTGCTCGAATATTATTATCGTGAGCCTTTTGCCCGTGGCATTGTCCGCAATGAGCAGGAGGTGACCAAGCACGCGCAAGACCTGGTGACGCGCTTTGATGTACGTACCCCAGGGGTGCATGTTGCGGCGAGTTCGTTGAGTGGCGGTAATCAGCAGAAATTCATTGTGGCGCGCGAATTCTCGCATCCCCTGAAGCTCTTGATTGCGGCTCAGCCGACCCGTGGCATTGATGTTGGCTCAATTGAGTTTATTCACAATCAGATTGTGCATAAACGTGATGAGGGCGTGGCCGTGCTGGTAGTATCGGCTGAGCTTGATGAGATCCTGGCGCTCTCGGATCGCATCGCGGTGATGTATCACGGGCGGATTGTCGCGATTGTCAACAATGGTGACCTCTCCCGTGCGCAACTGGGCCTTTTGATGGCCGGGGTGAGCCTCAAAGAGGCTATGGTCTTGCAACAGTAGATAGATGAGCGGAGTTTCGCATGGCCGTCGAGGGACGTACTCCTGAACCTGCGCAACCGGCGGGTTTCCGCGCTTTCTGGGCACGCTATTCGCCGTTGTTCGTGCCAATTCTGGCTGTGATTACGGCCCTGATCGTCGGGGCCGTGATTATCGGTATAACCGGGGGCGATTGGCTCGCTGCGTATATCGGGCTCTGGCAAGGTGCGTTTGGTTCGCCACGGGCGTTGGCGAATACGGTGATCCGCAGTACTCCTTATATTATCTGTGGTCTCGCCGTGGCGCTCGCTTTCAAGTCGGGTCTCTTTAATATCGGGGCTGAAGGTCAACTCTATGCCGGGGCGATGTGCGCCGTGGTGATTGGCACCACGCTCAAGTTGCCGCCGATTTTGCACATTCCGATGGGCATTGTGGCGGGTGCTGTGGGTGGGGCTGCATGGGCGGCCATTGCCGGTATTCTCAAGGCGCGGACGGGGGCGCACGAGGTGATCAATACGATCATGCTCAACTATATCGCGCTGCGGCTTACCGACTGGCTGATCCGGAGCCGTCAGCCGCTGTTACTTGGCGATCCGCTTGATACGAGTAGTTCGCGTACCCCGTTTATTGCCGAGTCGATGCGTCTGCCCAATATCCGCCTCGGTGAGACGACGGCGTTGCACGCTGGCATTCTGATGGCGATCATCCTGGTCTTTTTGGTGGCCTGGTTTTTGAATCGCACCACGATTGGCTTTGAGTTGCGCACCTCGGGCACCAATCCGAATGCGGCGAAGTATGCCGGCATCAGTGTTCCCAAAACGATTGTCCTTGCCATGGTGCTGTCGGGCAGCCTGGCTGGTCTGGCGGGGGCCGGCGAGGTGATGGGTGTGCGCTATGCGGTGAGCACCGATTTTATTTCGGGCGTCGGCTTTGATGCGATTGCCGTGGCACTATTGGCGCGCTCGAATCCGATTGGCATCCTCTTTTCTGGGTTGCTCTGGGGGGCTTTGCTCACCGGGGCACGGTTGATGCAGGTGCGCGCCGGGATTTCCATTGATGTGATTCGCATTATTCAGGCGCTCATTATTATGTTTATCGCCGCTGACCAGATTGTGCGCTGGATGTACCGCATTCCTCAACGCAAACCTGGTGAAGAGGTGTTGATCAGCAAGGGTTGGGGCGGGTAGATGATCTTCATGTACTCCTCTGCGTAGCAGCGGCTTGGCCGCTGCTACGCAGAGGTCTCTTCACGTTGTTTGCTCGAGCGCGTCAAGCAAGGTGATCATGTCGTCATAGGCGAATTCATAGGCCATTGCTTCGATTTGCTGGTCAACCGAAGCTTCGAAGGGCTTGATCTGGGTGGCGAGTGCATTGATCGCGCTCAGATCGCCGAGCATGATGGCGTCGCGGAGTTGATGCAAGAGTGCTGGTGGGATCATTTGCGTGGGGAACCAGGACGGCCGGACGGATCAGATTATGGCGTCCGGTATACGCAAGCACAAAGACAACGGCTCCGAAGGCAACAAAGGCCACAAATGAGAAGCGGATATGATTGATTAGCGCTTTAGAAGTTATTATTGAAAGGCTTGTTCTATGGCATATGCCCGCATGATGGGTGCTGAGGTCAAACGGAACGAAGATCCACGCTTGATACAGGGAGCTGGTACCTATGTTGGCGATCTCACGCTTCCTGGGATGCTCTATGTAGCGGTGGTACGGAGCCCCTATGCGCACGCGTCGGTGCTCGGCTTTGACCTTGCCGAGGCGCTGGCAATGCCGGGTGTGGTGACGATTGTAACGGGGAACGATCTGCTCGAGCAATGTGAGCCGTTGCCTCTGGCGACCTCGGGCGAAGGTGAGCATGGTGATGTGAGTTATACCGGGAGGACGCGCTATACACTGGCCGTCGAGCGTGTGCGTTATGTTGGCGAGGCGGTCGCGGCCGTTGTCGCTGCGTCGTATGCCGAGGCGGTTGATGCCGCCTATGCGGTCGTGGTTGACTATGACCCCTTGCCGGTCGTGGCTGATCCATTGCGGGCGCTGGAGCCAGATGCGCCAGTGATTTTTACTGGGTTGGCTGATAATCTTGATCATCGCCGTCGCCGTCAGCGCGGTGACGTTGTTACTGCTTTTGCCAATGCCCATCGCCTTGTTCGTCAGCGCATGGTCAATCAACGCCTGTGCGGCTTTCCGCTTGAGGGTCGGGCCGTCGTTGCGGTGCCGGATCACATGACGGGTGGGTTGACGGTCTATACCAGTACCCAGACACCACATCAAATTCGGACGGAACTGGCCAAAGTCTTGCGCATGAGTGTTAGCCAACTGCGCGTGATTGCGCCAGATGTTGGGGGCGGCTTTGGGGTCAAGATCGGGCTCTACCCGGAAGAGGTGTTGTGTGCCGCGTTGGCGCAGCGGCTCAAGACCCCGGTGCGCTGGGTGGAAGAGCGGATGGAGCACATGCAGGCGACGACCCACGGGCGCGGCCAGGTGGCCGAGCTCGAGGCGGCGGTTGAAGCTGATGGGACGGTGACGGCGCTGCGCATGCAGATTATCGCTGACCTGGGGGCCTACCCGCTGGCCCCGGGTTTGCCCGATCTTACCACGGCGATGGGCGTGGGGGTGTACAAGATCCCGGCAGTGGATCTCGAAGCGATCTCGGTCTACACCAACACCACCCCGGTTGCGGCCTACCGTGGGGCAGGGCGGCCCGAGGCGGCCTATTATATCGAGCGTTTGATGGACTGCATTGCCGTTGAACTTGGGCTTGATCCGGTAGCGGTGCGTCGGCGAAACTTCATCCCGCCCGACGCTTTTCCTTACAAGACCCCGACGGGTTTGACCTACGATACCGGCGAATATGATCGGGCGCTCAGCAAAGCGTTAGAACTGGCGCGTTACGAGGAATTGCGGCGTGAACAGGTAGCCCGTCGCCAGGCGGATGATCCGGTTGCGCTTGGCATTGGTTTGGCCTGCTATGTCGAAATGTGTGGCTTTGGCCCCTACGAGAGTGCGCAGATTAAAGTGGAGCCGACCGGCTCGGTGACGGTGACAACCGGCATTTCGCCGCACGGCCAGGGTACCGGGACGACCTTTGCGCAGATTGTGGCTGACCAGATCGGGGCTGATTTTGCGCAGATCGTCGTGCGTCACGGCGATACGGCGACAACCCCAATGGGCATTGGCACGATGGGTTCGCGCTCGCTGGCCGTTGGGGGCGGGGCCTTGATGCGTGCGGCGGAGGTCATTCGGACGAAAGCGATGCGCTTGGCCGCCTACATCCTCGAAGTGTCTCCCGAAGAGATTGAACTGGTCGAGGGGCGTTACCAAGAGCGAGGTGTCCCGAGCAATAGCTTGACCCTGGCCGACCTTGCCCGACGCGCGTACAGCAATAAGCTCCCGCCCGACCTTGATCCGGGCCTGGAGGCGACCGACTATTTTCGGCCACCCGAATTAATTTACCCCTTTGGGGCCCATGTGGCGGTGGTTGAAGTTGACCTGGCGACGGGCCACGTTCACCTGCGCAACTACTACTCGGTCGACGACTGTGGCCCGCGCATCAGCCCGATCATTGTGGCCGGCCAGGTGCATGGCGGCTTGGCGCAGGGCATTGCCCAGGCGCTGCTGGAAGAGGTTGTCTATGACGCCAATGGACAATTGCTGACCGGTTCCCTGATGGACTATGCTCTTCCACGGGCCGACATCTTTCCTGCCTTTACGCTGGACAAAACCGAAACGCCGACGCCGCTCAACCCGCTGGGCGTCAAAGGCATTGGCGAAGCCGCCACCATCGGCTCGACCCCGGCGATCACCAACGCCGTCATGGACGCCCTTGCGCACCTGGGCATTCGCCATCTTGATATGCCGCTGCGTTCCGAAAAGATCTGGCGTGCGTTGCGTGCGAGGGTGTAGGGTGCTCTTTCAGGATGCCAGCGAGGCTGGCATCCTGAAAGAGGTTGTTGCAAAGGCCGCCTCCGGCGGTGGGGTATGGAGCGGTGAAGCCGCTCTAATGCCTCAGGGGTGGGTGATGCGAATATCAACGACCTGCTCGACGAGCGGCGTAATGAGCGCACGCACCTGATCAGGGGTAAGGCCGTGAACCTTGAAAGTAACGGTACTATTGGCTGAGGTATCACCGGCGAAGGTACCGAGGGCAAGAATATTGCCGCCAGCGCTGGCAAGCGCCTGGGTAAGCTTGGCCAGTTGACCGGGCTCATCAACCATATGGACAGCACAGCGTACGCCTGCGTCGCGGGCCCCCATCAGTTCAAGCAAAATCTTGAACAGATCGGTCTCGGTGATCATTCCGACGACATCATTATTGCGCACCACCGGTAGGCCGCCGATACGCTGATCGGCCATGATGCGCGACGCTTCTTCGATCGGCGTATCTTCGCTAACGGTCAGGACTTGGCGGTTCATATAGGACTCGACCGTCAATTTGCTCAACAGATAGTTGAGTTCCCACACGCTCAAGGTTGTTGCCTGTGAGGGCGATGCATTGAGCAGATCCTTCATCGAAACGATGCCAACCAAGCGTCCATGGTGAATCACCGGTGCGCGGCGGATGTGTTCGGTGCGCATCAAGTGCAGCGCATCGTGGATCGTGGTTTCAGGTGTTACACTAATGACCGGATGACTCATGCGTTCCCCGACGAACATGGCTACCTCCTCGTACGCCATGCTGGCACCATTGGTCTCTTGTGCCGTTGCCAGCAATGGATTGATAACAACACTGTACTATAGCATAGATGCTTGATTTTGTTTGGTTCATTTTCGCGGCGAAGCCGCGAAAATGAACCAAACAGTAGGGTTGGGGCGCACTGGCAGCGGGGGTTGGGCGTATCCAGTATAATGATCTCTTAACGTAGCTGTGGTGAAGGTTGAGGAGCGCATATGGACGATGTCGTCATTGTGGGTGCTGCGAGGACACCGATTGGGAAATTCAATGGTGCGTATGCAGGTATATCTGCGGTCGATCTTGGTGCTGCGGCGATTCGTGCTGCGGTGAGTCGGGCGGGCATTGACCCTGCGCTGGTAGACGAGTGCATTATGGGCAATGTGGTGAGTACGGCGCTTGGTCAGGCCCCGGCTCGTCAGGCGGCGATCAAGGGTGGGTTGCCGCATACCGTTGGGGGCTTGACGATCAACAAAGTGTGTGGCAGTAGTCTGAAAGCGGTGATGCTTGCCGCCGCGATGATCCGTGCGGGTGACGCCGAGGTGATTGTGGCCGGTGGGATGGAGCATATGAGCGGGGCACCGTATGCGTTGCCCAGTGCGCGTCATGGCTATCGTCTGGGCAACGGTGAGTTGCTTGATGTGATGGTGCATGATGGTCTCTGGTGTGCGTTTGAGCATCAGCATATGGGGGTTGCGGCTGAATGGATTGCGCGGACGCAACGGGTGACGCGTACACAGCAGGATACGTTTGCGTTGCAGTCACACGAGCGAGCGGTTGCGGCGATCGATGCCGGTCGTTTTGCTGCCGAAATTGCCCCCGTGACGGTGCCAGGCCCCAAGGGGACGATGCTGACCATCGAGCATGACGAGAATCCACGGCGTGATACCAATCTCGCGTCATTGGGCAAGTTGCGCCCGGCTTTTGCCGAACAGGGGAGTGTGACCGCCGGCAATGCGCCTGGCATTACCGATGGAGCGGCGGCCGTCGTGGTGATGGGGGCGACACGGGCGGCTCAGCTTGGCCTGACGCCATTGGCGCGTCTCGAGCAGATGGCGCAGGCGGCAGTGCCTCCACTCGAGGTCTTTACCGCACCGCCTTTTGCGCTTGAGAAGGTGATGGCGCGGGCCGGACGGATCGTTGATGACTATGATCTCTTTGAAATCAACGAGGCGTTTGCCGCTCAGGTGATTGCGAATATTCGCGTGGCCGGTCTTGACCCCGACCGGGTGAATGTGAACGGTGGCGCGATTGCGCTTGGGCATCCGATCGGGGCCAGCGGGGCCCGTGTGCTCGTGACGTTGATCTATGCGTTGCGCGAGCGCGGTGGGCAACGGGGGATCGCTGCCCTCTGTTTGGGTGGCGGCGAGGCCGTGGCCCTCGGGATCGAGCGCGTGGCTTGAGGGTGAGCGTCTGGGCTGCGAGCAAGAAGTGATGGTGACCTAATGAGAAGAGCACACGCACGGGCGTCACTGGTTCGGTATGCATGGCTGTCGATCAGCGCCTCGGTGATTGTGATTGGCTTGAAAACTGGGGCCTATCTGATCACGGGCTCGGTCGGCTTGCTCTCGGATGCGCTTGAGTCGGTGACGAACCTTGTTGCTGCTGTGGTGGCGCTCGTTGTTCTGACGATTGCTGCCCGTCCGCCTGACGAAGAGCATGCGTATGGTCACGACAAGGCCGAATATTTTTCGAGTGGCGTTGAAGGCGGGTTGATTCTGCTGGCGGCGGTAACGATTATGTATACCGCCGTCCGTCGCTTGCTCGACCCACAGCCAATTGAAGGCGTCGGGCTTGGTCTGGCGATTGCGATCGTTGCGTCGCTGATCAATCTGGGGGTCGCTCGTATTCTGATGCAAGCCGGTAAGCAGTATAACTCGATTACCCTGGAGGCCGATGGGCACCATTTGATGACAGATGTCTGGACGTCAGTGGGTGTCGTTGTGGGGGTTGGTGCCGTGGCACTGACCGGTTGGCATCGTCTCGATCCAATGATTGCGATCATCGTAGCCGCCAATATCATCTGGTCCGGGTTCAAATTACTGCAACGCTCGGCGCTGGGCTTGCTTGATACGGCGGTGCCTTTGTCAGAACGCTCGCAGGTGATGGCGATCCTCGATGCCTATGCGGCGCGCGATGGCGTTCAGTTCCATGCATTGCGGACACGGCAGGCCGCTTCGCGCCGTTTTGTTTCGGTGCATGTGCTGGTGCCTGGCTGGTGGACTGTCATGCATGGGCATCGGTTGATTGAAGAGATCGAGCGTGATGTGTGTGAAGCCTTGCCCGGTACGACCTTTTTTACCCACCTCGAACCACTTGATGATCCCCTCTCGTTTGCCGATCAGCAGCTTGATCGGGAAAACTTTATCCAGAAATAAGCATTTCATATGACACCAGGTCTTGATGCCACGATCCTCGCCGATGCACTACGTTCGTTATCGTTGCCGCGTACGGTCTATACCTATGGCAGTATTGGCTCGACCATGGATCTAGCGCGACCGCTGCTGAAAACATTGCCGCCTGAGCAGTTCCCCATTCTACTGGTCGCAGATGAGCAACGCACCGGGCGTGGGCGGAAGGGACGCCCCTGGATGGCTCCGCCGGGCTCCGCCTTGCTTTTATCGCTGGTGCTACAGCCGACCTGGTTGAAACCCTCCGAAGCCGTCTATCTGGTCTGGATGGCGGCGGTCGCGCTCTGTGAAGCAATCGAGACGGTTACACCGTTGCAACCGGTGTTGAAGTGGCCGAACGATCTGTTGCTGGCCACGCCGTCACCCGCAGGCCCCACCCTGTCTAAAGCAGCAGGCTTGTTGTTGGAAATCAACAGTACAGCCGAGTACCTGGCGTGGGCGATCATTGGCTGTGGGGTCAACCTGACATCGGCCCCGCCAGCCGACCAGACCAGGTATCCCGCGACGAGTCTGGCGGCTGCCGGAGCAGAGATTGATCGGATGGCGCTGTTGATCGCCCTGATGCAGCGGATTGATGGGTGGTATCAGCGGCTTGCTGCGGGCGAGCGTGACGTCCTCTTTAGGGCCTGGCGGTCGCGTCTGGTGACCCTGGGTCAGCAGGTTCGTATCGAGACCGCTGATGGACTGGTGAGCGGCCTGGCCGAGCAAGTTGAGCCTGATGGAACGCTGCTGGTGCGTCAGGCGAGCGGGGAACTTTATCCAGTAACGACGGGTGATGTGGGTTTATAGCCAATACCTTACGTTGCAATGTTGTCACTGGATGGCCTATAATAGACAGGGTAGCAAAACAACGAATTGCCTTTATCCAGGAGATGCGTAGATATGCCGTTTTCGCGAAGGCGCCTTGTTTTTAGCGCCGCAGCCCTGAGTGGCCTGCTTGTGGTAGCTCTGTTGCTACGTCTCGGCTTTCAATGGCGTCAGGCAATTGCTGATATTGACTCCATGATCGTGACCTCTGGCCCTGTTGATGTGCAGGGAGGATCATCATTTCAATACAACGAATGGTCAACAGCGGATTTCCTTTCGAAACAATCAGCCCGGATGACGCATCGCGGTGGATCGTCACAGCCGGTCACCGTGCAACCAGCGCCTACGCTGGCCCAATCAACCCTCAATATTCTATTGCTTGGGACTGATGCTCGTCCTGGTGATGTTGATCCAACCCGTACTGATGCGATTATTCTGGTGCGGATTGACCGGGACAATGGGCGGGTCAGTATGCTCTCGTTGCCCCGTGATCTCTGGGTGACGTATCCGACCGGTACCTCGGGACGCATCAATGCGGCCTATGCGGTGGGTGAGTTGCAACTCGGTGCAGGCGGTGGGGCGGCGGTCGCGAAAGCAACGGTTGGCCGTCTGCTCAATCTTGAAGTTGACAACTATGTCATGCTCAATTTTGACAGCTTTCGGAACTTGATTGATTATATCGACGGCATTGAAGTTGATGTGCCTGAGGCGATCTTTGATCCCAAGTTTCCGACTGAGGACTATGGCATGGTCGAAGTGCGTTTCGACGCCGGGCAACAGTGGTTTGACGGCGAACGTGCGCTGACTTATGCGCGCACCCGCAATGTTGATAGTGATTTTGGCCGTAATCAACGCCAACAACTGGTGCTCATTGCCATTTTTGAACGTCTGAGCCAGCGCGGGATGCTCGATCGGATCATCGGAGTGGATAACTATACCCAGATGATGCGCGGTTATGTGCAGACCGATCTGAGTCGGCGGCAGATTCTGGCGCTGGCCAATTTTGCCGGCGAGATCAGCATTGAAGATTTGCATCGCTATGCGATTGATTCGCGCATGATCGTTGAACTGAAAGATCCGGCAACATTTGCGGCTGAACCAGTCGCTTTGCGGCGGGTCGTGCGTGAGTTTACTGGTGAGGTTGTCTCAACGGCTGGTGGCAATTAGTGGCTGATGCGCCCTCTGTGCGTGGTACCGAGCCGGGCGGAGCGCTACGTGGGGTGGCGATCGCAGCGGTGCTGATTGCCCTTGGCAATATCGCGAGCCGTCTGGTTGGCTTTCTGCGTGATAGTACGATTGCCTTCTATTTCGCCCGCGGGGTTGAGGTTGATGCCTTCCAGGTGGCCTGGACGGTGCCGAGCACGATCTACGATCTTTTGATTGCGGGGGCGGTGAGTGCCGCGCTGGTGCCCGTCTTTTCGTCGTATGCTGAAGGCGACCACGACGAGTTCTGGCGGGTGGTCTCGGGGGTCTTCACGGTTGCCCTGGCTGCCTTGACGGCGCTGACGGCCCTGGCTGTTTGGCAGGCCCCGCTGGTGGTGGCCCTGCTGACGCGCCCCGACCAGGCCGAGTTGCGTGCGTTGGCGACGCCGCTGGTGCGCCTGTTGATGCCGGCTGTCCTGCTGATGGGCTTGTCGGGCCTGGCAACGGCGGTGCTCCATGCTCAGCAGCGGTTTCTTCTGCCTGCCTTTGTGATGGTGACGTTCAATGTAGGCATGGTCGCAGGCATTGTGTTGCTCCACGATCGCTTTGGTATCAACAGCCTGGCGTTTGGGGCGTTGCTTGGTGCTGTTGGGCAGGTGCTGTTGCAGATCCCAGGCTTGCGCGGTGCACGGTTACGCCTGGGCAGCGGATTGGATCATCCGGCGCTGCGCCGGATCTTGCGTCTCTATGCGCCGGTGGCCCTGGGGATCGGGTTTTCGGTGCTGGGCACCGTGATTGACCGCTGGCTCGCCTCGGGCTATGAAGCGGCGCTGGGCACGATGCGTTATGCAACGACGTTGATCCAGTTTCCGCTGGGCCTTGTTGCTTCGGCGGTGGCGCTGGCCGTCTTGCCGACGCTGGCGCGGCAGAGTGAGGCCCAGGATGAGGCGAGTTTTCAGACGACGCTGGCGATGGGGCTCAAGGTGGTGCTGTTGTTGATCTTGCCAGCGACGGCGGGCCTGTTGGTGCTTGCCGAGCCGCTGGTGGCCCTGACCTATGAACGGGGGCGCTTTTCGGCGGCTGACACGGCGGCGACGGCGATGGCGTTGCGTTTCTATCTGCCGGGTTTGCCGGCTGCGGCGCTTGATCAAGTCTTGATTTTTGCCTTCTATGCCCGCAAAAATACGTTGACCCCCAACCTGATCCAGGGTGCAGCTATTGGGGTCTATTTGCTGGTCGCCTTGCCCCTGATCTGGTTTACGCACCTGGGTTTTCTCGGGTTGGTCCTGGCCAACTCGGCGCAATGGATCGGGCATGCCGTGATTACGTGGGTCTTGCTGACGCGAACCGTACCGCTGCGTGGCCTGCGCCTTGGTGAGGCAGCACTGAAAGGCCTTGGGGCTAGTGGCCTGATGGCCGCAGTGGTCGTGGCCCTCGCGTTGCTCACCGCGAATCTCCCGCTTGTTGTCCAGATTCTGGTGGCAGGAACGGGCGGGGTGCTGTGCTATCTCGTGCTTTGCCTGACCTTCCGCATCGAAGCGGCCGGTTTTTTCTTCCAGGCCCTCAGAACCCGCGTACAACGGTAGTAAAGCGCACAAACATGCGCTTTCTGCTTTTCAGATCGGCCTGAGTATGGTATAATAGAATATCAATGAGGAGGCCGGATTGAGCATTGCAACGCCTAAAAACCTGTCTCTGACTGACATCATCAGTGCAGGCTACCGTGCGCTTCATCGCAGGCTTTGGGTAATGCTGATCCCGGCCCTGATGGGCGGGTACCTCTGGCTTGGGGCACCGATTGCGCTGACGCCGCTGGCGACAGGCGTGCAAACTGATCTGGCGATGGTCGGAGAACTGATCGGGCAAGAGGGGGAAGGGGTGCGTCTCGCGCAGGCGGTACTGATGACCGATCTGCGTTTAGCGCTTGCCTGGCTCAATTTTGTCCCGATGCTTGCGCCAACGGAAGGGCCGGTTGTGCCACTTATGGGCCTAGAGCACCAGGTGAACTGGCCGCGCATGCTGCTGACGATTGGGGTGGTCAATCTGCTGGCGTTGGTATTTAGTAGCTATTTTTTGACCCTGTTGAGTGAATCTGTCAGTGGGGTGTATCTGCCGCTCGTTGGTTCGCTGCAGCGCGCCTTTGCTGTGGCGCTTGCGCTGGTGGGGTACTGGTTGGTATTGGCCGGGATTGGGTTGTTGCTAGCCCTGCCCTTTCTGGCCCTCTCGATCATTGTGATTGTGGCCTTGCCGGGGACAGCCCTGGCGATTCTGTTAGCCTGGTATATAGTGCTCTTCTGGGCGTATATCTATACCTGCTTTGCTCCTGAGGCGATCCTGCTGAGTCGGGTCGGCCCGTTGCAGGCGATTGTCGCCAGCATCAATGTTGTCCGTCACAATCTGGCTGACACCCTGATTTTGCTCTTGCTCAACCTGTTGATTGTCAATGGTCTGGGGCTTGTCTGGCGGCAACTTGCCACGATGCCGGTCGGTTTGCCGGTGGCGCTGCTTGGCAGCGCGTATATTGGGAGTGGCCTGACGGCTGCTCGGATGGAGTTTTATCGTGCGCATCTTGCGCGCTAACATAGAGGAATAGAGCGTTGTATGAATGACGAGCAGACTTCTTCCACTGAACCTCAGGGGTATGATGCGAGCCAGATCACGGTGCTCGAGGGGCTTGATGCGGTGCGGAAACGCCCGGGGATGTATATTGGGCCAACCGACATTAATGGCTTGCACCATATGATCAAAGAAGTGGTGGACAATTCGGTTGACGAAGCACTTGCTGGTCACGCAGATCGCATTACGATCACGATCCATAAAGATTTATCGATTCAAGTGACTGATAATGGTCGCGGCATTCCCGTTGATATTCACCCCAAGCATAAGGTTTCGGCGTTGCAACTCGCCGCAACTGAGTTGCATGCCGGGGGCAAGTTTGGCGATGGGGGCTATAAAGTTTCGTCGGGCCTGCACGGGGTGGGTCTTTCGGTGGTGAATGCACTTTCTGAATGGATGCGCGCCGAAGTGCGTCGCCACGGCAAGCTCTGGGTGCAAGAGTATCGCACTGGGAAACCCCAGGGTGAGGTGAAAGCCGTGGGCCTGGCCGAGGGTACGGGCACATCGATCCATTTTATGCCTGATGTGACCATCTTCAAAGAAGGTATTGAGTATAACTTTAAGGCGCTGTCGCAGCGTTTTCGTGAAATGGCCTATCTGACCAAGGGTCTGCATTTTGCCTTTACTGATGAACGTAGCGATCAAGAGGTGCATTTCTATTTTGAGGGTGGCATTGTCAGTTATGTGCGCCACTTGAACAAAGATCGAACCGTGTTGCATAAGCAGCCCTTCTATGCCGAAAATACGGTCAATGATGTGGCCGTCGAAGTGGCAATGCAGTATACCGACGCGTATGATAGTGACTCGGTGTATGCCTTTGCGAATAATATCAATAATACCGACGGCGGTGCCCATCTCTCGGGTTTTCGTACGGCCCTGACCCGTGTGATCAATACGTATGCCCGTGCCAAGAGCATTCTGAAAGAGAATGAGTCGAATCTGACGGGTGAAGATGTGCGTGAGGGGCTGACCGCAGTGATTAGTGTCAAGTTGAAAGATCCCCTCTTTAGCTCGCAGACCAAAGAAAAACTGGTTAGCCCCGAAGCGGCAGGTGCGGTTGCGACGGTCCTTGGCGATCAACTGGCGGCCTGGCTTGATGAGAATCCTGGCGAGGCCCGGCGGGTTATTGAGAAGGTGTTGAGCGCAGCGCGGACGCGGCTGGCGGTTCAGAAAGTGAAAGAGACCTCACGCAAGAGTGCGATGGAGGGGTTCGCACTGCCAGGCAAATTGGCCGATTGTTCTGATACCAATCCAGCGCGCAGCGAGCTCTATATTGTTGAGGGTGACAGCGCAGGTGGCACGGCCAAGCAGGGGCGTGACCGGCGCTTCCAGGCGATCCTGCCGCTTCGTGGCAAGATCCTCAATGTTGAGCGTAGCCGCCTCGACAAGATGCTCTCGAATACCGAGGTACGGGCCTTGATTACGGCGATTGGCACCCCCATCGGTGAACAGTTCAACGCGGATAAATTGCGGTATCATCGCATTCTGCTGATGACCGATGCCGATGTGGACGGCAGCCATATCCGCACGCTGTTGCTCACCTTTTTCTTTCGGCATATGCGCCAGTTGATTAGCAGTGGGCACCTCTATATTGCGCAGCCGCCGCTCTATCGCATCAAACATGGCAAAGAGCAGGTCTATACCTATTCAGATAGCGAGCGCGATGCGTATTTAGCCAAGCTTCCCGAAGAGACGCGGCAGCGCGTTGGCATTCAGCGCTACAAAGGTCTCGGCGAAATGAATGCCGAGCAACTCTGGGAGACAACGATGAACCCCGAGAACCGGGTGATTCTCCAGGTAACCATCGAAGATGCCCAGCGCGCCGATGAGACGTTCACGATGCTCATGGGTGACCTGGTGCCCCCGCGGCGTAAATTTATCCAGACGCATGCCTCTGAGGTCGTAGATCTGGATGTGTAGGCGGGGGAAGGTCGTTGGATATACCATTTCCTGGTAAACCCTTGCTCTTGGAGGCACCGCGTGGCGCTATGCTGCGCCAGCCGCTTGCAGGTGACACCCCCGCCCATCTTGAAGCGGGGGTTATCGCCACGCTCCGCACGCTGACGCCTGTGCGCAAACTGGAACTGGCTCGAGCGATGAATCAGATGGCTGATCGCCTGGCGCTGGCCGGTATTCAGCAGCGGATGCCTGAGGTAACGATGCACGAGTGGGCCTATGCGCTGGCTCTCCAACGGCTCACGTTGGAACGACGGCCTTATGGTGCAGCCGTTCTTGAAGGAATTCCGCTTATGCCGACTCCTGTTGATCCGCTTGCGTTGGCGTTGCGTCTTGGCGCATTGCTTGATGCCCATGCCATCCCCTATGTCATCGTTGGCTCAATGGCTGCTGTTGTCCACGGCGAGTACCGTACGACGCGCGATATCGACGTAGTGGTGAACCTGTCTGCTCAGAACGTGCGAGCGTTCGTCGAAGGGCTGCGTGAGGATTTTACCTTTCTCTTGAGCGACATTACCGACGCGCTCCTCCGTCTTCCTGAAGCACGGGCTGATGGGCAGCAGCGGGCAAGTTTTTGTGCCTATGATAAGATGACGGGCTTCCAGCTTGACGTGTACCTCTTTTCGGGGCGTCCGTTCGAGGTGGCCCAGTTTCAGCGGGCACAGGTGGTAAATATCGCCGGTGAGCCGGGTGGAGCGCTGCGTGTAGCGAGTGCTGAAGATACAGTGCTGGCCAAGCTAGAATGGTACAGCCTTGCCCCATCTGATCGCCAGTGGCGCGATGTGCAGGCTATCCTGCGGGTACAGGATGATGCGCTCGATCAAGCTTATCTTCTTCAGTGGGCCGACGCACTTGGGTTCGCTGAGTTGCTAACCTGGGCGTTGCGAGGTCAGCAACCGCCCCTGGCTGGTGATGAGCCTCGCCAGCAGCGGTTATTTTAAAGAAGCACTTTTTCGTGCGCGTGAAAAAAACCAGCTAGGCTGGTTTTTTTCACGCGCAAACATGACTCTCCGTACTTCTCGCCAGGTCTTTTGCCAAGATCGCACGGTTGCATCCCGTATTCCTACGGATAGACGCGGCTTGCCGGTGTGCGTACACTGAAGATGTCTGAAGTACGCTCCCCCTTCATTTCCCTCCTCCCTGCCCAGAGTTCACTTCATACAATGCAACGGCACACTTCTTGGCTGTACATGGATTGGAGAAGGCTCATGGGAAAAAGCAATTTGCTGCGACCTGAGGATTATGCCAGCACCGGTTCAGTTCAGCCTATTTGTGAGCAGGCAATCTATGCGCAGATGACAGCCAGTCTCGCGCAGTGTGCATCGCTGCAGGAAGCCTACGCAATCATCGCGGAGAGTGTGCAACGCCTTTTTCCTGGTGATGATGGCACCCTCTATATGCGTCAGACCATACCGGGGGCACTTGAGCCGGTGGCCCGGTGGAGCGCGTTTCCTGATGATGGTACCTTGGTCTTGCCGACGACCCCATTCTCACTCTGTATGCCTTTGATTGTGCAGCAACAGGTTCACGGCATGCTGCATGTTCGGATCAACGTCCCCGTGTCGGCTCCCCTCTTGCTGGATCCCTTGCTTGAAACACGGCGGCGGCTCTGTGCGACCTTGGTCGAATATGCTGTGGAGGGTCTCGCACAGGTGCAGTGCCGGCTGTGTGCGCACGACGAGAGTATGCATGATCCCGTGACCGGCCTGGCCATGCCCCAGGCGTTGACCAGATTGCTGGGTATCAAACTCTTTGAGCCATCGGCGTATCCGATTAGCCTGGTGCTGATCGGTGTGGATGGCTATCCCGTTGTTGACGAGGCTGATGCAGCCACGACGAGTGCGCTGGTAACCCAGGCGGTGAGTCGCTCGTTGACCGCTCGTGTCCATCCTGATGACCTCGTCTGCCATTATGGTGACGGGCTCTTTCTGCTGGTGATAAGTGGGGAAGACCGCACAGGTGTCACCGAACGGGTCGAGGCTATCCGGCGTGCTATCGCTTCGCGGATCCTCTGCCCGAGTGCCACGACAACGGTCAAGCTCACGGTTTCGGTTGGGATTGCCACCATTATTGCACCTGGGATACGGCTTGACGAAGCGCTCAGCGCGGCTGAACTGGCCCTTTACTGTGCGCGCCATGCCGGAGGCAATCAGGTAGTTGTTGGCGAAGAACTTGGTCACGAAGTTGATGCATATATGCGCATGATGCGGTAGTATACGCACAGATCGTGAACATCCTAATCAGGGGCGAAACAGGGTTGGTCTTGCATTGAGACCTGCGTTGTTTCGCCCTTGCTGGTCATGCTCTGCTGGAAGGTAGTGGGGCTTTCACGATCGCTTTGCCAAAGGGGTAGTTTTATGCATGCACGTTCAGTTCGCCATCTCTTCCTCGGCCTGGTGCTCATGCTTAGCCTGATCCTGGTGATCGGAGGGAATGGAGCACTAATTGTACGTTCGGCTCCACCTGGGTTTGTGACGTCGAATGGCTTTACGCTGCAGGTTCCGCAACGCTTGCCTATCTTTAGCCTGACAGGAATTCCCGTAGACCAAGATCGAACGAGTGAACTGGCCCAGCGCTTTGGCAACATCTATGCTCGTCAACCGGTTGCTGCTGAGATCTATCTGAGCAACCCCCGCTATACGGTTCCGAATACGCAAACGCTCTCGTTGTTGACGCAGTATGGGGCCACGGGCGGTTTTTATGCCTTTAATCTTGAAGAGGTAGGCCGCGAAACCCCGCTGGGCAAACTTGATCCTGGACAACTCCAGGGGCGAGCCTGCCAGTTCCTGTTGAATGGCGGCTTTATGGCAGGTGATGGGCAATTGCTGATTGATCGGCAGATCCCGCAGAATGTCCAGACGATTACCAATCCCCAGTTTTGTGACATTGATGAGAATACGCCGTTTGGCACGATCAAGACGATCCAGGCGGCCACGTTGCCCGTGAATGCGCTGCAACAGGATGTCCCGGTGATCGAGACGATCGGGGCGGTGATCGAAGTTCCGATGGGCATTCCTTATGCAATTGATCGTCAGTCGCCCCAGTTCTTGCCAATTGGTGGCCCCGGTGGTCATCTCTCCTTACTCTTTACCACAACTGATTTTGATGTGCAGGGCAATTGGCTTGATCCAGATAGCCCTGGTCTTGCCGCGGTGGCGATGCCCTTCTTTGGGCGGCAACCGGCGATGCTTGACCGCACCTTCCCTATCCGTGATCCCCGCACGCTGCGCGATGAGGTTGAGCAACTGGTCAGGGCTACCTATCCCGGCGCGACCAATGTGACCATCCCCGATCCGGCCTTGGTCTATTTTGTGAGCGACGCGGCGGTTGAGCAGGAGATCATGGAGCCGGTGCTCGATTTTGGGGCGATCGAGGTGACGGTTGATGGGGAAACGATTGTTCTGCGGAATATTACCGTGCCTCTGATCGAAGGTGGCGAACAGGGCCTTGGTGCAACGGTGCAAATCACGGAACCAGCCAATGATAGCCGTTTCCGCCCTGGCACAGCAGTGACCTTCCGTGGTACGATTGCTGATGGCGCGGCCCCGTACACCTACCAGTGGTTCATTGATGACAATGAGCCACTGAGCGATCCCGCTGTACGTGAGGCCGCTGGCGAGGTGACGCTCTTGACCGACCAGTTGCCGGTGCAGGGACGTGATGGCCTGCCGTCAGGTTCAACGGTCATGCTGAGGGTGACGGATAGTGTCGGTATCGTCCGTGAAGCAACGGTCTTTGTCGCCCCTGAGGTGATTCCTGCAGTCTATCTGCCGCTGGTTGTCCGCGGTGGCACAGCGGCCAGTTCGATCGCCCCTGCGGCCAACCTGGCCCAAGTCGGCTACACCTTCGGCATCGAGGCCAACTGGGATTACCCGCCTTATGGGCCGGGTGGCTCGGATCTGCCAGGGGTGATCCCTGATGTCAATGGGTTCCGCAATGGCATGACGAGTTATGGCTACACTTCGCGCTTCTTCTGGAGCAATGGCAGCGCCTGGGAGCGTGACTGGCGTGATTGCAGCATTGGCAATGGGCTTGATTGCACATCAGGCGTTGATCGGGCGGCCTTTGTCTACTATGCCGGGCATGGTGGGGCCGGTGGCTTGGGGATGGCGTCGAACAAGGATAGCACCTGGTTTGACGGATCGAATGCGCGGTATCAGAACCTACGCTGGGTCGGGTTTGCCTCGTGCCAGACCTTGCGGGTACAGGGCTACAGTGCCGGCAACGAACCGATTCGTCGCTGGTTCAATGCTTTCCAGGGCGCGCATATGTTGCTTGGCTTCAACAGCAATATGCGTGATATTGCCTTTGGCGGGCGGTTTGTTGACAACATGCGCATGCCGCGTTTCTTTGGCATTGACTTCCCGTGGGCGCAGCAAACGATTGCGCAAGCGTGGGTCAATACCGCTTTTCAGATGAATGCAGGCAAACCGGCCTATATTTATGCCCGTAGCGCAAGCGCCAATCCAATTAACGACAAACTGCCGCGTCCTGGGCAGCCGATGCCCCCACGCCCATTCCCGGTACAATCGTACCACTGGGTCTGGTGGAACTTTTAGAAATACGCAGAACGCCCCTGCCAGCAAAGCTGGCAGGGGCGTTCTGCGTCTTAGGGTTAGCTGCGGTATAATGAATTAACACACTCTTAACATCACATCATCATTTGTTAATCTAGCGCAGGTAACCTGAAGATGCTTTCGTACCGTCTGGCCGATCTGAGTGGGCCATTTTTTGATCCTGAGAAACCGTTTCGCAACTGGTCGTCGTTCCCCTACGATCAGCTTGATCTGCCGACGGCCCCGTATGTTGACCTACATCAACTCGATCAGGGGGTCGCACGGGCGTGTGCGCAACTTGATGTCTTGCACGCACAGGGCTACAATGGGGTTGTGGTGGATAACCTGGCCCACCTGGTTGCGTTTGATGGCCCTGGTGAACCAGTGTATGCTGCTGATAGCCCGGTGCGACGGCGTGCGCTTGTCTATCGCCGCGCCTTTGCATCGCTTGCCGAACATGCAGCCGCCCTTGGCATGCACTTTTTTGTGACCACCGATATGCAGTGGAGCACGCCGGAGTTGCGGCAGGCGGTTGGTGTCCTCGACGCTGGCAATCCACGTCTCGTGGCGCTTAATCAGCGTGCGCTCGCCGAGCTTTTTGCGGCTCTCCCGCAGGTGAGCGGGCTTGTGGTGCGCGTGGGCGAAGCGGGCGGGGCGCACAATCAGGGTGATACCTATACTGGCCATATGATCTATACAACGTCGGCGGCTTTGCGTATGCTGATCGAGCAGTTGTTGCCCGTGTGTGAAGAGTCCGGCAAGCAGTTGATCATCCGTACCTGGAGTGTCGGTATTGGCGAACTGGGTGATCTGATCTGTTCGCCTGCCCGTTATGCTGCGACGTTTGGTGGCCTCACTTCCCCCAACCTGCTTGT
The DNA here is from genome assembly GCF_002532075.1 of Candidatus Chloroploca asiatica. Lineage (GTDB taxonomy): Bacteria > Chloroflexota > Chloroflexia > Chloroflexales > Chloroflexaceae > Chloroploca > Chloroploca asiatica. The sequence goes on from NZ_LYXE01000024.1 coordinate 59,972, forward strand.
TTCGATCAAGCATGGGCCAGCCGACTTTTTTCGTCTGCTGCCAGCCAACCCGACACTGGGCTTGCCAGGCCCACGCCAACTGATCGAATTCCAGAATCGCCGTGAGTATGAACTCTTTGGTCTGGTGCCGAGTTCAATTGTCACCTTGCACGGTATGGCGCTAGCGCGTGCGGCGCGTGATCCACAGTGTGCTGGCTTCTGGGCGTGGAATAGTACCGGCGGCTGGGGCGGCGGGCAGGCTTCGCTGGGACAGAGCGGCTGGAACCTCTGGACTGAATTGAATAGTGCGGTAACGGCGGCGCTTGCCGATCAAGCCGCATTTGCGAGCGAAACCTTTGTCCGTGACTGGCTCCATACTCGTCTTGGGTTGGTGTGTAGCCCTGCTTTTGTTGATGTCGCTGCGGATCTCTATCGCGACTCGGCTCAGTTTCTTGAACAGGGTTGGTATATGAGCCACTTGCCACAGGCGGTCAACCGGCTTGGCGGGGTCTATCTTTCGCCTTTGCTCTGGGTCTGGTGGATGCGTCCGACGGCCTCACTCCCGATCTGGGCGTATTTAGCCGGCGCTGTGGCTTCGCCGCAGACGGTGCTCGAGGCGAGTGCGCGAGCGGTGGCGCGAGCAAGAAAGTATGCGGAACGTTTGGCAGAACTTGCGACTGAGGCCGCAGAGGTTCAGTTTGTCGTTGACAGTGCCCGTTATCTCGCCGATGTGCTGGCGCTGGCCTATGCGATCCGCGCATGCATGTTTGCTTTGTTGCAGCAGGCTCAGGCGGTAGAGCCGCGTTTGCGTAGCGATCTGCGCAAGGAAGTTGCGCAACTGATGGAGCAGATTGCTATGCACCAGGCAACCTGGCGGCAGCGACGTGATTTTCCAGCGTTGGAGCTTGAGGAAGTCGAGCGCTTTCTTGCCGAACTCCGTACGCATCCCCGGCGGTTAGAGCTGCAGGCCCGCTTTGCCCTGGCGGCCGTTGGTCTGATACGCCACGAACGCAAACGCGCACTTGCCGGCGCTGCGGGGCTCGTTGGGGCGACCGGTGTTGCCCTCGTTATGCTTGGGCATCGCCATGGTCGGCTTGGCCTCGCCAGCTTAGCGACAGGCTTGGCTTTGCTTGCGCCGTTGCGTCACCAGGCCTTTCAGGCATTGCTCCCCTGGTTCAGCGAGCGCTTCAACGTGTTACCGTCGATCTTCTTTGAAACTGGCCCGGCTCTGGGTGAGTGGGTCGAGGGATAATCACGTATGGCGAGGGCTGTCAGCCTTCGCCACACGCGATCAGCTTGCGTTCAGTCTTCTGTCGAAACATCTTCACCAAGGCTGGTGCGGATCAGGCGACCCAGGCGTTCGTGGGCCCGGTGTTGCAATGATTTGACTGCGCCAATGCTACGCCCTAGCTGGTTGGCGGTCTCTTCGAGTGAGAGGCCGTAGCTATGGCGGAGTAAGATGACCTGGCGCTGGGCTTCGCTGAGGTGAACGAGCGCTTCTTGGAGCGCTGCTTCATGGATGCGATCGGCAAGTTTCGTTTCGGGTCCTTCACTGATCGCGCACCATTCGCTGAGTGGGGTTTGTTTGCGCCTTTTGTTACGCCGCAGGGTGTCAACGGTGCGGGCGTGCGCAATGCTGTAGAGCCATGATCCGATTGACCATCCCCGGTCTTCGTAGCGTTCGATGCTCTCGAGCATGCGTAAAAAGACATCGGACTGGATGTCGCGGGCGACTTCGGCGTCACCAATGCGATAGTAAACATAGCGATAGATCCCGGGTGCAAAGCGTTCGTAAATGGTTGATAAGGCTTCGGGGTCGGCGGATCGCGCACGACGAACAAGATCCTCGGGGAGTGCTGTTGTGTTCATGGTCGTCTCTCTCGCCATTTGTAAGGATGCAAGGCTTGCATTGATGCGTATCGGGGAGTACAAGTCTTGTCCGACCTGAACTCCCGTATGCGAGATGCTGACGACGCTGGCAGCAGTGATCAATGGATGCACTGCTGAGTATAGCGAGGGGGGGGTTATGTTGGGGTTATGGATTTGTAATGAGTTAGTTCTGCGCCATGGGCGCTTTACGCGCCGGTGGCGTCTTCTTCAGCCTCAAGCTCGATCAAGTTGACCCCACCAGTGACGCTTGCTCCTTGCGCAAAGGGGAGACGGCGCACGATCCCGCTGTAGGGGGCCACCACCGTGTGTTCCATTTTCATCGCTTCGAGGATCATCAGGGCCTGACCCTCGGCGACCTGTTCGCCTTCGCTGACGAGCAGTTTGATCAGCGTGCCGGGCATTGGTGCGGTGAGTCCGGCGGCATCGTGGCCACCCCCCGGTCGCGTAGCGCTATCGGCACTGAGGGGCGCAGGTTGGGTGAGCCGGTAACTGTTGCCGCGCCAGCCGATCAAGAGGTTGCCACTGTGGTCGTGCGCAAATAAAAAGCGCTCGAATTTTTCTCCGAATTCGAGTACGCATTCGGTTGCGCCCTGGATCACGCGGCGTACCGGGTGGCTTGTTCCTTGGACGCTGATTGTCCAGTCATTTCCACGGTGCTGCGTATACGCAACCAGGGCGTGGTCGCCGCTCTGGAAGCGCACTGGCACACCGGCGTTGCCCATGCGCCAGTGCAGCGCAAAGGGATCGTGGCGAAGCGGCGTTGCCGAGGTGGGCTGAGAAGGATGCTGTGCAAGGATCGCTCCGGCCAGCACGACTTCCAACGGCGGCTCGGCAGGCTGTTCGATCTCCAGGGGATAATCGCTCAGAAAACCGGTATGGGTTGCGCCCGTCGCAAAAGCAGGATGGGCCGCAAGCGCACGAAGCAGGGCAAGATTGGTGGTCAGTCCGAGCACTACGGTTGACTCAAGGGCAGCCCGGAGGCGCTCGACGGCTGCGGTGCGGTCTTCGCCCGCGACGATCAGCTTGGCGATCATCGGGTCGTAATGCACGGTCACCTCATCGCCGCTACTCAAGCCGGCGTCGACGCGGATGCCCGGGCCAGTTGGTGGCGCAAAAAGCGCCAGTTGTCCAATGGCGGGCAAATACGAGACCGGATCTTCGGCATAGAGGCGTACCTCGATCGCGTGGCCGCGCATCGCGATCTCGCTCTGGGTCAAGGTGAGCGGTTCGCCCCTGGCGATAGCAATCTGCCAGCGCACCAGATCGAGCCCGGTCACCAATTCAGTCACAGGGTGTTCAACCTGCAAGCGCGTATTCATCTCGAGAAAATAGAACTGACCCTCGGGATCAAGGACAAACTCGACGGTACCAGCATTGACATACCCGGCGGCCCGTGCGACGCGCACGGCTGCCTCGCCCATCGTTGCGCGCAGGGCAGGACTCAGGGCGGGTGACGGAGCCTCTTCGAGGATCTTCTGATGGCGGCGCTGGATCGAGCATTCGCGCTCGCCGAGGTGCAGCACCGTCCCATAGGCATCGGCGAGCACCTGGATCTCGACGTGGCGCGGGCGTACGATGAGGCGTTCGAGCAGCACGGCATCATCGCCAAAAGCCGCGCGGGACTCGCGGCGAGCGCCGGCGAGCGCGTCGGTGAAGCCGGCGAGATCAGTGACGACCCGCATGCCCTTGCCGCCGCCACCGGCACTCGCCTTGATCAGCAGCGGCGTGCCAATGCGTTTGGCCTCGGCCAGTAAGCGTTCATCAGACTGATCCGGCCCATCGTAGCCTGGAACGACCGGCACACCGGCGGCCGTGGCGAGGTGACGGGCCCCAATCTTGCCACCCATGGCCTCGATCGCCTCGGGGGGCGGGCCAACAAAGATCAACCCCGCCTCGCGGCACATCCGGGCAAACGCCGCATTCTCGGCAAGAAAGCCATAGCCGGGATGGATCGCCTCGGCCCCGGTTGCCTGGGCCGCCGCAATGATCGCCTCGCCACGCAGATAGCTCTGGGTCGCGGCAGGTGGCCCAAGGCAGACGGCGGCATCGGCAAGGCGCACATGCATTGCGCTTGCATCAGCCTCTGAATAGACCGCCACCGGGCTAATGCCCAGTTCACGACAGGCCCGCAGAATGCGTACGGCAATTTCACCGCGGTTGGCAATCAACATCCGTTGCATCGTTTTTCTCTTGCCCATCCAGCGACGCTGGCTGGTCTTATCATCCTGTGCGACAAACAAGCCAGCGTAGCTGGCTTGTTTGTCGCACAAGGAAACATTCCCGTGGGCCGCAGGCCCCCTACGTCAGCTTTGGCAAGACATGCTCGCCGAAGGCCCGAATCCAGGCCTCCTGGTTGCGCCCGACGTTGTGGACATAGATCTTATCAAAGCCGAGATCGAGGAAGCCTTGCAGGTGGGCACGATGCTCGTCAAGGTTGGACGAGATGAGCACCCGTCCTTTGAAGTTTTCGGGGCGCACGAGACGCGCCATAGCCGCAAAATCTTCCGGACTGCGGACATCCTGTTTGGGAAAATTCATGCCACCATTCGGCCATTCAACCATGGCTGATTCCATTGCCTCTTCGTCGGTCTCGGCCCACGAGACGTGCAGTTGCAAGAGCTTGGGCATCCTGGCCGGATCTTTGCCTGCCTCTTTGGCCCCGGCGGCAAAGTTATCGAGAATGCCGCGCAGCTTGTCGTGGTTGGCCCCGGGCGTAATCAGACCATCACAGGTCTTGCCGGCCCACTTGAGCGTCTGAGGGCCAGTCGCGGCGACATAGATTGGCACCGGCTGTTCAGGCAGCGTCCAGAGCTGCACCTTATTCATCTGGAAGTAGCGTCCGCGATAACGGATTGACTTGCCGCTGAGTAATTTCTGCATCAACTCGGTCGCTTCTTGGAGCATCTCAAAGCGGATCAACGGCTCGGGCCATTCGCCGCCAACGACATTTTCATTGAGCAACTCGCCACTTCCGAGGCCAAGCCAGAAGCGACCAGGGAACATCGCGGCGAGGGTCGCGGCAGCATTGGCAATGACCGCCGGGTGGGTACGAAAACTCGGGCAGGTCACACCGGGGCCAAAGTCGCCCTTCGTGACCATGCCAAGTGCGCCCATCCAACTATAGGCATAGGCGTTGTGGCCCTGGGCAGGAACCCAGGGCTGAAAATGGTCAGCTGCCATTACGCCTTCAAAGCCATAACACTCGGCGAGCTTGCAATGCTCGATCAACTCAGTTGGGTGAAACTGCTCAAGGGCAGCAGAGAGGCCAATTTTTGCCAAAATGATTTTCCTTTCTTCAGGGCGTTGCCGCCAACCACGGTTGCTTGCGCTGAAAAAAAGCCAAGTACGCTGGCTTTTTTCCAGCGCAAGCAAGATTCTCGGGGACCGCAGGCCCCCTTACCCTTCACCGTTGAGGCAACGCAACGCTGTGTCGCAGAGAATCGCCACGCCCTGAGGCAGGCAGGCTTCATCAATATCAAAGCGAGGATTGTGATGGGGGAAGGCGGTCGCTTCATTGCTGCTCGACCCCAGGAAAAAGTAACATCCCGGGACTTTCGCCAGAACGGCCGAGAAATCTTCGCCCCCAGTGGTGCGGAAGGTCGTATTGATCTTCTCTTCGCCGAGCACGGCGGCGGCGGCTTGATAGGTGACAGCAGTTGGAGCAGGTGCATTGACGGTGGCATCCACCCCAAAGCGGATCTGCACGTCAGCGGTGGCCCCCAGGGTGTGCGCAATGCCTTCGGCGACCTCGCGGACACGGCGGTGCAGCAATTCCTGGATTTCGGGGTTGAAGCTCCGGATCGTTCCGCGCAATTCGGCGCTTTCGGCGATGACATTACCGGCCTCACCGGCTTGAAAAGCCCCGATAGTGACGACCCCCGTCTCTTCGGGGTTGAGATTGCGGGCGACGATCGTCTGGAGGGCGACCACAATCTGGGCCCCGACGAGCACCGCGTCGACCGTCTGATGTGGTTGGGCCCCGTGACCGCCTTTCCCGTGGACAATGATCCGGAAGGGATCTGATGCCGCCATCAACGCACCGTCGCGGACGACCGCAGTGCCGAGCGGATGGCCTGACGATACATGCAGGCCAAGCGCGATATCGGGAACCGGGCCTTCGAGCAGCCCGTCGGCAATCATCGCTACGGCGCCACCCAGGCCCTCTTCGGCGGGCTGGAACATCAGCTTGATCGTGCCTGGCAACTGGTCGCGGTGGCGGGCAAAGAGCGTGGCAACGCCGATGCCAACAGCGACGTGGGCGTCGTGACCGCATGCGTGCATCACGCCCGGTGTTTGCGAACGATAGGGGACATCATTTGCCTCATTGATGGGCAAGGCGTCCATATCAAAACGTAGGAGCACGGTGCGTTCGCCTGGCAGATCGCCCTGCAGGATGCCAACAACCCCCGTCTGACCAACGCCTGTCTGGACTTCGTAGCCCAGTTCATCAAGCTTTGCGGCGACGATCTTGGCAGTACGAAATTCTTGAAAGCCCAACTCGGGATGCATATGCAGGTCGCGTCGAATAGCAACCAGTTCATCATGCAGCGCTTCGGCCTCGTTCAAAAACGGAACGGACATACGGCTCCTCCAGAGACTATAGATGCACACAATTGGACAGATCAAGTATACCATGATCCCTCACACCTGCTGCTTCCCGTTATTCCCTCGGTTCCAGCACCTGATGGAGTAGGTTCAACAGCCGTTCAGCGGTGAAGGGTTTTTGGAGAAAAGCGATCGGACTATCATCGTGAAAATAGCTGGTCATCTCTTCGGTTGTGTAGCCACTCATTAACACCACTGGTAATGTGGGCCAGCGCTGACGTAACTGGTAAAAGACCTCTTGCCCACTCATCTGGGGCATGGTGAGATCGAGCAGGACAGCGCCAAGCGGTTGGGGCAGTTGATCGCAAATAGCGAGCCCCTGGATCCCATCGTTGGCGCTGAGCGTCCGATAGCCGCCCCGCTCAAGAATCCGGATCACGATGCTGCGTACATCACGTTCATCGTCAATCACCAGTATCAGTGGGCGATTAGGCGGTGGCGTTGGCGGCTTGCTTGGCCCTGATGGTCTCGAGCGCGTCTTGAGGAAGGTCGTCCCCGCCTGATCGACAGGCAGCAGGATGGTAAAACTACTCCCCTTGCCCGGTGTGCTCTTAACCGTCAACGCACCCCGGTGCCCGCGCACAATGCCCATTACCGCAGCTAAGCCGAGGCCGCGCCCAGCAAACTTCGTTGTAAAAAACGGGTCAAAAATACGTGACAAACTCGCTGATTCCATGCCAATCCCTGTATCAGTGACCATCAGACAAACATACGTACCCGCGGTTACCTCTGGGAACGTATGGAATGTCGCAAGATCGACCAACGTCAGTTCTCGCAAGAAGGTACTAATTGTCACCGTACCTCCAAGCTCGGCGAGGGACTCGGCGGCATTGACAATCAGATTCATCACTACCTGGCGAATCTGCGCGGCATCGGCTGCGATAAGGGGCAGATCTGGGGTCAGTTCCTGGTGCAAGAGCGCCTTTTTGTTGACTGAAATGCGGAGGAGACCGATCATCTCAGCGACAACCGCATTGAGATCAAGTGGTTGCACATCGAAATGCCCGCGTCCGGCATAGGCCAGCATCTGACCAACCAGATCGGCCGCACGACGGGTCACAAGTTCAATCTCGCGGGCACTCTGGTAGATCTCGCTCTCTTGAGGGAGATCGAGGAGCAGCAGACTCGCATTGCCGAGGATCGCCGCAAGCAGATTGTTGAAATCGTGGGCAATGCCGCCGGCCATCACGCCGAGGCTTTCGAGGCGTTGGGCCTCAAACATCTTGCGTTCGACCGCGAGGCGGGCTTCTTCGGCGTGCCGACGGGCGGTAATATCTTGCCCTACCACTAGCAACTCAATCGGCTTGCCCCGCACATCTTGCCGCCAGGTCAGCGACCAGAAGAAGGTGCGTTCACTGTCATTATCCAGCGCGATCGTTGTTTCAAGCGAGAACGGCTGTGTCCCGGTAGTTGTTGTGCGGGCAAGTTCGGCAAACGCGACGCGGTCAGCAGGGGCCACAAATGTCCGCAAATAATCGCGTCCGAGCGCTGCTTCACGGGCCATCCCAAAGACCCGTTCAGCCTCGCGATTGAACTCGGTCACCCGCAACATCGGGTCAAGACAGACAATCACACTGCCAGCCGTTTCGACCAGTGAGCGAAAGCGGAGCGCGGCATCCTCGACGCGAGCAAAGAGGCGGGCATTCACGAGGGCGACACTGATCTGATCGGCCAGAAGAGTGAGTAACTTCAGGTCATCATCCGAGAGCGCCGGCTCCCCTGAGGATTCGATGCTAATAATGCCTGCGACCTGCTGATGTCCATAACGAATCGGTACAAAGATACCCTGGGTTATCCCTGATACGGCATGCAAAAAATCTGGATCGGTCGAAGCATCACGCACAAAATAGGCCTTGCCATCGCGGACAGTGCGTCCGATCACGCCCTCGTTGAGATGGATCACCGGTAGGACATGCTCGTAGCCGATCCATGTCTGCAAGTGTAACTCTTCACCTTCACGCAAATAGATGCTGACAAAGGTATACCCAAAGACCTGGCTAAGCTGGTTGACGACCGTTTCACAGATCTGATCAAGCCGGACTGACGTGGTAATCGCCTGGGCCACGCGCTGGATCGTTCCCAACTCAGCGAGGCGCCGCTGGGTATCACGATAGAGGATCGCGTTGTCGACAACGACCGCAGCACGTCGGGTCAATTCCGTTGCCAGGGCCTGAAGTGCGGGGGTGAATTTCCGTCGCGACTCGGCCATCGTAAACGTGATGGCTCCCCTGGTTTGACCACGGACATTGAGCGGAACGGTGAATGAGGCATACGGCTTGAGTTGTCGGATCAGTTCAAGATAGTCAGCATCAAACGTATGCTGGCCAAAGAAATGGGTGCTAAAGTCCTCAATCAGTTCGGGTTGTCCGGTCGAGATGACGCGGGGAAAGAGCCAGGGGGCATTGGCAGGCAATTGATAACAACTGATTGTATCGGCGAGCGCCTGCTGATCCGGGCTGGCGCAGACGAGGGCGAGGCGTCGAGGAACCGAGGATGGTTCGGCGAGCGCGACCGCGCACCAGTCGGCAAGCAAGGGGACGGCGAGATGGGCGATCCGGCTCAGAACTTGCTCGTAGTCGAGCGATGAGGTCAAGACAACGCCCGCAGCGGCCAGAAAACGGGCCTGTGCATCATCCCACTGGCCTTCATCTGTCTTCTCTTCAGACCATCCATCTTCCAGTGAAGGTGTTAATGGTGTCATCATGGCGTCCAGGGTATTGTAACCAGGTTTTACGTGAGACATGATACAATCCTATAGGCATGTCAATCACGTCTGCTCTTGATTAAGTATAAACGGAAAGTTTGCCCTGATACAGGGCATCATGGGCAAGAAGGGGGTCAATATGGCGCAAGTGGCACAGGATGCTGCCGCGACGTCACGTGAATCCGCAGCTGAACAGGTCAGTGTGTTAACAGGGCTTACGGCAGCAACCCGTCATATTGCCCTGCTGAGTGCAATGCTTGCGACGTGCGGCAGCCTCTATTTCAGTGAAGTGTTACGCTGGATACCTTGTGAACTCTGTTGGTATCAACGCATTTTGATGTATCCGCTTGCGGTTGTCTTGCTGGTGGGCATCCTGCGTGATGATCGGGGACTTGCCTGGTATGGGCTGCCGTTCTCGCTGTCAGGTATAGCGTTGTCGCTCTACCATTACCTGCAAGTGATCCAGCTTATTCCGCCAGCGGCGTGTGTTGGTCTTGTTCCATGTGGCATTGATTACCTAACCCCTATTTTGACCGGGCCGCTCTCTTTTATCAAGATTCCGTTCCTGGCTCTGGTCGCCTTTGGGCTGATCAGTGTTATGCTGGGCAACTATGCTCTTGCAGGGGCACCGGTGCCTTCTGCTCAGGGTCGTCGTGGCTCACGCGTTGCGGCGGTGGTCATTGTGGTCGTGACGATCCTGGTCTTTGTGGGCCTTGGTCTGCTTGTTGGGCTTTAGCGCCGTCGCCCTAAAAACTCCCGCTTGTGGTGGCGCAAGCGAGATGGGAGGAGAACAACACATGTGTGGTATTGTCGGCTACATCGGTTCACGTTCGGCCACGGAGGTCATTATTGGGGGGTTGCAGCGCCTTGAATACCGAGGGTATGACTCGGCAGGGATCGCGATTTATGATGTCGAGGCCGGGTTGCAATTGCGCCGCAGTGTGGGCAAGCTCAGCAATCTGGTTGCCCGGGTCACCCACGAGCCTGCCGTTGGAACCATTGGCTTGGGCCATACGCGTTGGGCGACCCACGGCGGTGTAACTGAGGCAAATGCCCATCCCCATCGTGATGCCAGTGGCTCAATTGTTGTCATCCAGAATGGCATCGTCGAAAATTATCTCGAACTCAAGTCGCGGCTACTTGAACAGGGCGTACCGTTCCAGTCGCAGACCGATACCGAGGTCATTGCGCATCTACTCGCGTATCACTACCAACGCGAAGGTTCGCTTGCCCCGGCCCTCCGCCAGACGATGCTTGAACTGCGTGGTGGCAATGCCGTCGTGGCCTTCTGTATCCATGAGCCTGATCGTTTTGTTGCCGCCCGTCTGGGCAATGCTGGCGGGGTTGTGCTCGGTTCCGCCCAAGGTGAGCATTTTGTAGCTTCTGATGTCCCGGCGATTCTTGACTATACCCGTGACCTGATCTTTCTCGAAGATCGCGACCTGGCCGTGGTCAGTCGCGATGGCATTGCGCTTAGTCGGTTAGATGGGAGCCAGGTGGCGCGCCCGACGGTGACGGTTCCCTGGGATCCCATTGCCGCCGCCCGTGGTGACTATAAGCATTTTATGGAGAAAGAGATCCACGAGCAGCCGCGTGCGCTGGTGGATGTGTTGCGTGGGCGGATCGATCACGAGGCTGGCCGCGTTGATTTAGAGGATCTCCGCCTTGGTGACGCCGATCTGCGGCGCGTTGAGCGCATCTACATCACCGCTTGTGGCACGGCATGGCACGCTGGCCTCGTCGCCAAGTTTATGATCGAGCGCCTTGCCCGCGTGCGGGTCGAGGTGGATTATGCCAGCGAGTTTCGTTACCGCGAGCCGGTGCTGGGCAAAGACTCCTTGCTACTGACTTTTACCCAGAGTGGTGAGACGGTGGATACTCTTGCTGCGATGGAGCAAGCGCGTGACCAGGGGGTGCCGAGCGTGGCGATTGTCAATGCGATTGGGAGCCAGGCGGCGCGGGTTGCCGACGGTGGCCCTATCTATCTGCATGCCGGCCCTGAAATTGGGGTTGCTTCGACTAAAGCCTTTACCTCGATGCTGGTCTCGGCCTATCTCTTTGCCGTGCGTCTGGCCCAGGCCCGTGGCACCATGACGCCCGATCAGATCCGCCCGCACCTGCAAGCCCTAGTGGAGCTACCGGGCAAGGCGGCCACGATCATCGAGCGGGTGATCCCCCAGTGTGAAGAACTGACGGAACACTATCACCGTGCCTCGAATGCGCTCTTCCTGGGGCGACAACAGAACTATCCAATTGCGCTTGAGGGTGCCCTCAAGCTCAAAGAGATCAGTTACATTCACGCCGAAGGCTATCCGGCTGGCGAGATGAAGCACGGCCCGATTGCCCTGATCGACGAAGATCTGCCGGTCGTCTGCATTGCGCCACGCGATGACATCTATCCCAAAATGGTCAGCAATATCGAGCAGGTGCAGGCACGCCATGGCCAGGTGATTGCCATTATCACCGATGGTGACGACTTCCTGCCGACCAGAGCGCGTCATACGCTCAGCGTCCCGCCGACGATCCCGCTGCTCCAGCCCGTCTTGACCGCGATCCCGCTGCAGATCTTTGCCTATACCATGGCTGTACGGCGCGGATGCGACGTTGATCAGCCGCGGAACCTCGCCAAGAGTGTGACGGTTGAATAGAGCGGGGCTTCAGCACACACAAACGCGGTATCCTGTCACCAGGATACCGCGTTATGGAATGGAGCGGGAGACGAGACTCGAACTCGCGACAGCCTGCTTGGGAAGCAGGTACTCTACCAACTGAGTTACTCCCGCACTTCGGATGGAAGTATAGCACCCACTGTTATGCTTGTCAATGTTTCAAGATGTCCGCTACCCAAAAGCCAGCGTAGCTGGCTTTTGGGTAGCGGACATCTTCATGCCATCAGGCGGTAGCCGACCCCCCACTCGGTGAGGAGCAAGCGGGGCTTGCGCGGATCTTGTTCAAGCTTGCGGCGCAGATGCCAGATATAGACCTTGAGATAATCGTTGTCGCGGCTAAATTCCTGCCCCCAGACTGCTCTCAGCAGGGTCTCGTGATCGACCACCATCCCGGCTTTTTCTGCCAGAATGATGAGCAGATGGTATTCGGTTGGTGTCAGATCAATTGGTTCACCGCGCACCATCACTTCACGCGCCTGCTGGTCAATGGTGATCTCCCCTTTGCCGGCGGTGAGGGGGCGGTATGAAGGAGGGACGCGACGCAAGAGGGCGCGGATCCGGGCGGCCAGTTCATCAATGTCAAAGGGCTTGGCTAGGTAATCATCGGCCCCATGATCCAGCCCAGTAATAATATCGTTACTCTGGACCTTGGCGGTCAGCATCAGAATCGGCAACTGGGAAAATTGCCGAATCTGGCGACAGGCTTCTATCCCATCCATTTCAGGCATCATGATATCGAGCAGAACCATATCGGGACGATGCTCGCGTACGGTGGCGATGCACTCTACGCCATTGGTTGCGGTCAGAACTTTGAAACCCTCGTATTCCAGATTGATCCGGATCAAATCTCGCAGATTCTGGTCATCGTCAACAACGAGGATGGTACGCTTTTCCATGCGCTACCTCTGATATTATGGCGTCTCAAGGGCTGACGCTTCCCCTTTGAGTTCGGTAAAACGACTAACAATGTCGTTATACTTTAGCTCACTGATATGGACATAACGAATCTGCCCCTCGGGATCGATAAAGAAACTAGTTGGCAAGGGAAAGACGCGATAGGCATTGGTGATGTCACCTTCAAGATCGAGCACAATAGGGAACGTCACCCCATATTGATCAAGAAAAGCCTGAACATCATCAGTATCCTGCCCCCGGCTCAATTCATCGCGCGTCAGGTTGACGCCGATGACCGCAAACCCCTGATCGCTAAGGTCGTTATGGGCTGCCTGCAAGGCGGGCAGTTCACGTTTGCAAGGCTCACACCAGGTTCCCCAGAAGTTGAGCAGAATGACCTTGCCACGATACGCTTCCAGGTTGAGCGTGCTTCCGTCGAGCGTTGGTGCATCGAAGCTAGGGGCGGTGCGCCGCATTTCTGCCATCGCCTGGGTTTCAGGTTGGCTTTCACCACCTGTCACGATCCAGATCGTTGCCACAAGCAGGATCGCTGCCACGACACCAGTGATCGCGAAGCCGATTTCGCGTGGGGTTAGCCCCCGGCGTTCTCCACTACCGGACGGTTGTTGCAGGCTTGCGTCGTAGGCCTGGCGCCGCTGCGGGTCACTCAAAACCCGATAGGCGCGTTCAAGTTCAGCGCTGCGCTCGGTCGCGATTTTGACCAGTTCAGGATCAAGTTCGGTCACTCGTTCGGGATTGTACCGTTCGCGCTGGTGCGCATACGCTTCGGCAATTGCGTCATCGCTCGCCCCGGGTTCGATACCCAAGAGCGTATAATACGTTACCATATCATATACTCCGCCTATCATTGTAGCATGAGCTTTTACCTTTTTGAACCCCCGCTTTGCGGTGGAGTCAAATGGCTCTTCGCGAGGGACACCCAGCCAACTCAGCTGGCTGGGTGTCCCTCACGAAGAGCCATGGCTGAGGTATGCGTCTGGCCTACGCCCTACCCTAACGGCTGTATTCCTGGATCAACTGGCGAGCCTGAAAAACGAGGTTTGGTTCGGCGTCAGGCATCACGACCAGCATCTGCCATTGGGCGAGGGCTTCGGTGATCTGTGGCGGCTCGTTGAAGGCATAACAGATGCCGGCACTGAGCAGGGCGCGCCCTTCGGTTGCATCAAGCTCAAGGGCTCTTTCGGCATGCGCAATGCCTTGCTCGACATAACTCATGTCACTGATATCTTGCCCGTAGTAACAGAAGCTAGCGGCCATATCGGCATAGGCCAGCGCACTCTGCGGGTCAAGTTCAGCAGCTTTTGCATAGGCATCGGCAGCCTCAAGCCAGCGTGGGAGGCGTTCGATATAGGCCTGGCGTGCAGTGGGGTCACCGCGTGCAAGTCGTTCGCGTACGACGACCACGCTGTCATACAGAGCATTGCCGAGTTCGATCCACGCATTGAAATTCTCGGGTACCCGTTCGGCAACCTGGCGTGCCGCTACAACCTGCCCCTCGAACTGGGCAATGACTGTGTCGAGGCTGGGGGTCGCCACGGCCGTTGGTGTCGTCAGACTCTCAAAGCCTTGCGGCCCTGCTGCCGGGGCCATGGCGTTATTCGAGTTGAGCAAGGTGATCACGAGTGTTGTCATCACAATGCCAAACGTCGCCAGACCGACGATCAATGAAGGCACAACCCAGATCGGCAGCCCACCAGCACTACGCTTGGTCGGGCGTCCCTTGCGCGTCTGGGGAGGCCGTGAGGTACGGCCGCCTTTGGGCTGAGCGTCGAAGCCTTCGGGGCGTTCACGACGCCCTGCCGGCGGCAAAGGCCGATAGTCAATGGCATTGTCATCGTCATCGCCTGCGGGCAGTTCAGGCTGATGTTGCGCCTGTTCGTGATCATAGGCCTCACGTCGTTGCGGATCGCGCAAAACAGCATAAGCTTGTTCGATCTCGTCGCGTCGCTGACGTGCCAGGGCCTGAATTTCATCAGCAGCCGCTTCAAGTTTGGCCGGATCATACCGCTCTCGTAGACGAAAATAGGCTGACTCAATGGCCTCGGGATCGGCTTTGGGGTGGACTTGCAGAGTCTCGTAGTAATCTTGCATTGATCTCTATGGCAAGGCGTTGCCTTGCGACTGATTTCTTTACACTTCCTTTTGCTGAGGCAAGTTGCCAACTTGCGCTGGAAGCTTGCCTCAGCAGAAGCTCTTCGCCTACTTGCCAACGCCACGTGAACCCAGACGCGGGGTCCAGGCTGGGAGGCCTTTGGGCAGGCGTACGCGCACACCCGCGAGCATTGCGCTACCTTCGAGGTACCGGCGCACCAGGGCGATGAAGCCACCGACAACGCTCATAATGACCCCCACCCACACCAGCAGGACGAGGGGCTTGACACTGACCGCAATCACTCCCTTGGCGGGAATAACGGGCAGATTTTCGAGCCCGGTGCCGCTCCCTTCAAGTAAGATGCGACGTGAGGCGGGATCAAGCGACACCACCGTCAACGACGCGCCGCCTGGCAATTCGGCAGGTACATAGATCAACTCTTGCTCGGCCGTCGTTGGATTGACCGCAACGCGGACATACGGCTCAACCTCAAGTTGCTCACCTTCATAGAGCACCGTCAACTGCGCCCCAACCTGCATATCGCCGGTTCCACTGCTCATCGCGGCGGTATCAAGATTGAACCCGTTGAAGGTGACGATATACGGGCCAATACTGGTTGTCTCACCCTGACCAAGCACCGGACGGCTTGCATCACGTTCGGGGTCATAGCCAGCTGGCGACACATAGAGGTCGTGCCAGAAGAAGCTATGGATTGATGGCTGCGTCGTCGTCAGGCCCATCTGCTGATTCTCATAGAGATAGGGCCGCGCAGTAAAGGTACGTGTGCCATCACTGACACTGAAATCGAGCACGCCACGCTGTTCTTCATCAAGCTGATAGCCATTGAAGATAAACTCGTACCCAAAGAGACGGGCGCTCTCACCGGGGGCGAGGCTCAAGCGAGTTTCGGGCGTGGCATAGGCACTCGATCCAATCATGCCGATTGCCATCACCGCAAAACCCATGTGGGCGAGATAGCCACCGATGCGCAACCAGCCGCCTTTAAGCGTCCGCAGCAGCATCACCAGATTGGTCCCGATCGCAAAGGTCGCCCCCGAAACATAGAAGAGCGACAGCAGATCGCGGACATCAATGAACATGGCGACAATCGCAGCAATCACTGCTGCCACGGCAGGCCAGCGCAGCGCCCGCAACAGATTGCGCATATTGCTATCACGCCACCCCATCAACGGGCCGAGGGTCATCAACACAATGATGATCAGCCCGAGGGGTGGGGTTGTCTGCTGATAGAAACTTGGGGCGAGGCTAAAGCGCCCATCCTCAAAGGGAAGGGCCTGTGGATTCATCAGCGTGCCATCATCAAGCTCGAAGGTTGCCCCCATCCAGCCCTGCAGGGTATGGCCAACCCCAGGGATCGCCGAAATCACCGGCATTGATGTACCGATGCCGATCACAAGGGCCACGAGGACAAACGAGAGAATAGCAAGCACAAAGAAGCTATCCCGCGAGAAGAATTTGTCACTCAGCGGGCGGGCCGGAATATCGCGCCATCGCCAGAAGAAGAGCGCGATGGAACCAACCGCAAGCAGCACCAGGAACGCCACCAGACCCTCAAAGATACCCTCGGCGACAAATGAATGCACCGAGAAATTGGCATAGACGCCACTGCGGGTAAGGAACGTTGCGTAAAAGACGGTCACATAGACCGTGAGCGCCAGGGCCAGATTGGTCTTGCGCAGGCCACCGTGGGTGCGTTGCTGCACCAAGCCGTGCATCAAGGCTGTGAGGATAATCCAGGGCACGAGCGACGAATTTTCAACCGGATCCCAGCCCCAGTAGCCCCCCCAGCCGAGCGTCTCGTAGGCCCAGTAGCCACCGAGCAAGAGTGCCAGGCCCAGAAACGACCATGCCGCGATTGCCCACGGCAGCGCCCGGGTAACCCAGGTATCATAATCGCGGCGCACCAGTGCCCCTACCGCAAACGCAAACGGAATCATGCTCAGGGCATAGCCGATAAAGAGCACAGGCGGGTGAATAATCATCCAGAAGTTGTGCAGCAACGGATTGAGTCCGCGCCCATCAACAGGAGTCAGAGGTAGCCCTGTGGTCGCATCAAGCAGTGGCTTGAATGGATTGAGAATCAGCACGAAGATCAGCAGACCTGCCTGGATCGCCTGAACAACCAGCAGCGTATAGGGTTCAAAATGTTTCGACCGGCGAACCAGCAGTGTAGCCGCAAGCGCCCCCCAGAGAATCCAGTTTAGGAAACTCCCTGGTTGCCCGGCCCAACTGGCGGCAACGGTGAAAAAGAAATCGAGGTCACGCGAACTATAGTTGTTGACATACTCGATATCGAAACGGCGCGCCACAAAGACGGTGATCAACAGGGTATAGACCATGGCCACGCTAGCCAGGGTTGCATAGACCCCAAAGCGTCCATAGGTCAGGGCAAGCCGATTGCCACGGATGACCAGTGCATAACTCACCACCGTCAGCAGGGCCATTGCCAGTGACGTGACAATCAAAAATGTGCCGAGAAGATACATACTGATCTTTCCAGATCTCAGAAGAGATAACGCCTACTGTTCCTGATACTTCGAGGGGCACTTGACCAGCAGTTGCTCGGACATAAAAGCCTGCTCAGCCGGGTCATACTGTCCAATCGCAACAATGCTAATGGCGTGCTCGAAATTGGCCGGTCGCGGCTCGTTCGAGATGACCTTGAGCAACTTGCCGTGCTCATCCTGAATCAGGAAGGTAAAACGCCCTTGCTCATCATACTCACCCGTACTACCCAGAAAACCCGAGAGTTGCACACTGCGGGTGGCCGCAACCGCTTCATCAATGCTCTGGGTATAGGAACGGAAGCCACTCTGGAAGCCAAAGGCACCATAGATGATGGCAATCACAATAATACCGAGACCCGCAATGTGGAGAGGCTTCAGTTCAAAACCACGCCGAGCAACGTGTGTCATTGATGTGGTAGACATAACCGTTCCTTACTTTTCGACAATCTCATGTTCGGGCGAACTCACACGTTTCACGGTTGCCCGTGGTGCCCTTGAGGCGGGCTGCTCACGCTGGCGTTCACGTTCCAGTTCGCGTTTAAGCACACGGGCCTGGGCATCAATGCGCCAGAGATACACAAAGATACCGAGCCAGACCGACAGGGCCACCGCCATCGCAACATAGATGGCAATCCCAGCCTCTAAAAAGGCTTCAGGGTTCATACACGACCTCCATCACGCTGAGCCAGAGCCCACTGAAGCCCCAGCAGATTGGCGCGTAGATTGAGCATCCAGAAAAAGAGCGCCGTAAAACCAGCAATCGAGGCAAGAAACGTAAAGAGGGTGATCCGATTATCGAGTACCCCCGTTCCGGGGGCTTCGATATTCAACAGCCCGCTGGTTATCGAAGGATCGACATATTCAAGGCCCAGTTGGTACCGTACGCCAGGAAACTCGGGGCGATCGGCCATCGTGCCGGTCGCCAGATTGAAACTGGGTCGCAGCGTTGTCTCACTACTCAAGCCTGGTTCGCTGACAATCACCTCGGCCGTCACCAGATCGCCTTCGCGTTCTAGCGCGATCAACTGGATCTTGCGGTCGCCGAGCAAACCAATCTTGCCCACATCGAGGGTAATGCCATCGCAGGTACTGCCCTGGATAAAGACACAGTTAGGGTGTAGGGTGCTATCAGCGATGCGAGGGGCGACAAAGATCAAGAAGGGTACGGTGACAAACGCAAAGAGTGAATAGACCGCACTGAGTTGGCGACGGCGCTGCACATCATCAATGGCGGAGCGGAGCGCAAAGAGGGCGGCGTAGATCAGCAACAGCACAAAAATAGAGGTCTGGCGTGGATCCCAGTTCCAGTAGATCCCCCAGACGACCTGCGAAAAGATCATGCCGGTCACGGTTGCGAGGGCGGTAAAGAGAAAGCCCCCCTCGGCGGCGGCGACGGCATAATCATCATAGGTAGGATTGCGCTTCCAGAGGTAGAGACCACTAAAAATTGCCGAAATGGCAAACGCCAGCACACTGACCCAGGCGGTTGGCACATGCATAATAATAATGCGTCCTGCATTGCCCAAGCCCTCGTACTGAGGAATCACCAGAAACATCACGATCGTCACGCCAGCCATCCAGAGCCCGATGAGCAGTTTGCCGACCTGGGCCATCTGCTGCACCATAGATGTACCTTTCCAGAACCAGAAATGTGTCATGCTGCGACATACCAGCGGTATGAATTGTCAAGCTTCTACTCAGAAGACATTATATCCACAAGAGGGTCATGTTCGCCAACATTGTAGCATGTTCCATAGGTCATGTATGAGACATGTATCACATACAATGGTATCGTTGTGAGATTAAAACCATCCTCTACGCTTCCCAGACAAAGCGAAAGAGCAACAATGACGCGACGAACATGGCGACGCTGTAGGCGATCAGGAATTGCAGGGCGGGCAAGGCGACTACTCCCCCACCGTCGGCAAGCGTGGCCGCGGTGCCTTGAATAGCGATAATGAGCGGAGGCACAAGGAGCGGAAAGGCAAGCACAGCAAAGAGGGCATTCTTGAAACTGGCCCGGGTGATAATAGCCGCAAGGATCGTGGTTGAAGTCGCAAGACTGAGGCCGCCCGCGGCGAGCATGCCGAGAAAGGCCAGGGGACTCCCAACTTGAACGCGCACAAGCACGATGAAGAGCAGGCTCGTGATGAGGCCAAGCAGGGCAAGCAGGGCAAGGTTGAGCAAGAATTTGCCCAGGTAGACGGCAATCGCTGGGGCGGCAAGCCGCAAGGCCGCGAGGGTGCGCGTCTCCTCTTCGTGAACAAAGCCCCGCGACAAGCCGCTGATGGCTGCAAAAAGGAGTGCAATCCAGAGGAGCGAGGCCTGGATCAAGAGGGCCTCTTCGGTGCGCCGTAACCCGATAAAGGTCGTCCCGATGCTCACCATCATGGCGGTACAGGCTGCAAAGAGAACCATCGCATTGATGGCATAACGGGTGCGCAGTTCGATCCGCAGATCTTTGACAAAGACCGCCCATGCTGCCTGCAGGAGGTCAACGATACGCTGCTGCGCTACTGGTTGCTGGGTGGTCAACGTCAGACCAGGATCTTGTTCGGTACTTGAATGCCCGGCCATCAGGTGCTCCCAAACTCTAACACAAGATCACCGTAGCGTAGTTCGCGGGGATCATTGGTGGCAATGACCACAATGCCGTGGCGGCGCTGGGCGTTGATCACGGTGTCAACCACCTCGGCCCCACGTTCATCAAGTGTGACGGTTGGCTCATCAAGCAAGAGGACGGGGGGGTGGTGGATCAGGGCGTACGCATAGCGCATGCGCTGGGTCATCCCCGATGAATAGGCCGCCAGGCGGTCATCGCTGCGCCCGGCCAGTCCAACCCGGGCGAGCACCTCATCAATTGCGTGATCATCAAGGCTGATCCGGCGTACGGCAGCGAAAAAGCGGAGGTTCTCGCGGGCGGTGAGATCCCGATAGAGCATCAGGTCGGGGGCTACCCAGCCGATGAGGTGCCCGGCATCACGTGGGTCAAACGCTTCATTGCCGGCCAGATAGGTGATCTGGCCGGCATCGGCCCGTTGCAAGCCAGCCAGCAGGCGCAAAAAGGTACTCTTGCCACTGCCGTTCTGTCCGCTGACCACCATCGTTTCGCCCGCGCACAACTCGACCGACACAGCGGCAAAGACATTGCGGGTACCATAGCTAGCGGCAACTTCTTCAACTATCAGTCGAATGTCCACACAGGGATTGTAGCACAGGTAGGGGAGTTCATTCTCACGTCAAAGGCCAGCGAAGCTGGCCTTTGACGTGAGATCTGTATGGGTGGGTAGGTGCTAGCGAGCGATTGCTTGGTGTTCGGTGCGCAAGCCCTGCCAGACGCGGTCAGGGCTCGGCGATTTTCCCGCGGTGAGGAAGCGAAGCAAGACTTCATTGAACTGTGCGGCTTCGTCGAGGAAGGGGAAGTGGCGACTACGGGGCATCGCGAGCACTTCGGCCATCGGGTTGTGGGCAAAGAGCTTGAGTTGATTTGGGTTCACGACATCGTCACGCTTGCCGTGGATGATCAAAGCTGGCACCCGCAGACGTTCGAGCTCGGGGCTGAGGTCGGTGCGCCACATCGAACTGATGGCGTAGCGCATCGTATCGGCATCAGATTTGATACTATCATCAACCATTTCGCCTACGGCAAACTGGTGTGTTTGCCCGAGGAAAAAGCGAAAGAGCCTACGGCGTACCCAGGGCAACCGGGCGGCCGCATCGGCGAAGAGGGGGCGATCCGTCAACTTGAGCAACCAGGCCAGTGAATTGCCGTCAATTGGTGCGCCAACCGTGGTCACGCGCAGAATGCGTTCGGGATGGTTCAGCGCGGTTTTGAGGGCCACCATTCCGCCCATTGAATGGCCCACCAGCATCACGCGTTCAATCCCTAGTTCATCGAGAAACCGAATCACCTGATCGGCATAGGCCTGAATGCTGGCCTGGGTCTGTTTGCGGCGGGAATCGCCGAACCCCCAGAAATCAAAGGAGTAGGTGCGAAACTGTTCGGCCACCACTTCCATCGTGGGGAACCAATAGCGCCAACTGCCGAGCCAGCCATGGAGAAAGAGCACAGGTTGCCCCCGGCCCAGGACTTCGTAGTGGACGACCTGGTTATCAATGACGATGATGCTCATGACGTTCTAACCTTGCTTAGTCGGCGCTGCTGCCTGCATGCGAGCGCAGGCTGCCGAGATCGTTGTCGCGTTCCGTCACCGAGGCGCGTAGCCGCCACTGGAGGGTGGTAATATCATCAGAAATTGAACGCAACTGGGCCATTTCTTGTTCGAGTTCGGTGAGTAACTGATGGGCCTGGTGCCCGATTCTGGCGTTGGGATGCAGATCCGAGAGTGCGCCGACCCGTTCCTGGATGGCGGCAAGCAAGCCCATCAGATTGGCCCACGCTTCATTGTCTTGCAATTGGGCATTGCGTTGACGGACACTACGATGCTCAAGCCACTGCTGGATCTGGAGTTGCAGCGTTCCGATCCGCTTTTCAAGGACGTGCAGTACCTCTTGATCGGCCAGCACCGTAATCCGCTGATCGGCATTGGCGGGTACGGTGATCAGGGTCTGCTCGAGTTGATCTTGCAGGTGGGCGATCGATGTGGTCAATTGCGCCTGGCGGCGTGCGACCGCCTCTTGCTCTTCGAGCAGATCAGTCAGCATGGTGCGCAGGGCCGCCGCCTCACGGGCGTTCCGTTGCGCCTGTTGCTGTAACAGATGGGGAACAAACCAGAGCATCAACATCAACAGGGTGATGATCGCGATGCTCAGGGTTACAAACAGAGCTTGCATGAGCGTGCCTCCTCAATCCTCTCTTTAGTATAAAAACGTTAAGCACGCTTAATCCAGAGCATTCCATGACAGCAGGATTACAGCTTGAGGTCGCAGGGTGAGAACGCCAGTTACGCTGGCGTTCTCACCCTGCGACCGCTCAGTGTTTTATTATTCGAGGGTTGCGCAGATGACGCGTTCGTGACTGGCGAGGTCGCGGTGGAGGCTGAGGCTGGCCTGGGGGAAGGCGTTGCGGATCAGGTCGCTGACGATCTGGCCTTGCCATGCGCCAATTTCGAGCAGGATGGCACCGTTGGGGCGTAGGTAGTTGGGGGCAGCGGCAAGGAGGCGGCGATAGACATCGGCCCCGTCGGTTTCGCCGCCGTCGAGGGCCAGGTGGGGTTCGTGAGCCCGGACGTTGGCGTCTACCTCGGCGAGGATGGTGTAGGGTGGGTTACTGATGAGCAGATCGACTGGTGCTGGTAGGGGTTCGAGCAGATCGCCCTGGAGCAAGATGATGCGTTCGCTGAGTTGGTACGTGCGCACGTTGCGGGCGGCAACGGTCAGCGCTTCGGCTGAGACATCGGTGGCGTAGATCAGGGCGTCAGGCAGGTGTTGTGCGAGCGCCACGGCGATGGCCCCGGTACCGGTGCCAATGTCGGCGATGGTCAGCGGTGTGGCGCGGTGAAGGCGGCGCGCTTCGGTGAGGGCGAGATCAACGAGCAGTTCAGTTTCGGGCCGTGGGACAAGGGTGTGTTCGTTGACAAAGAGATCGATGCCGTAAAATTCTTTGTGTCCTACGAGATAGGCTACGGGGAGTTGGGTGCCCCGCTGTGCAACAAGGCTGGCAAAAGCAGCACATTCAGCGGGCGTTGGCTCGTAGTCGCGTTCGGCAAGCAGTTGCGTCCGCGGCCAGGCGAGGACATGCGCCAGCAGGATCTGGGCATCCAGGCGTGCGGTTGGACTGACCGGTTCAAGCTGTGTCTGAGCCTGCCGGAGCAGGCTCAGCACGGTGATGGGCTGGGCTCTCATTGGTTAATCAATGCGGCGTTCGGTGAAATCACTGCCATCGAAGGAGAGCAGACGCTTTTTGTCGTCGATGATGGTTTCGAGGTGAATCGGGCGTGTCCAAATGCGGTGCAGGTTGCGCATCGTATCCCGCGCATAGTCCATCTTCAGATCGACACCTTCGTGACGATGGCGGAGATAGAGCTCGCCCCGGTTGTTGTAGTTGCCGTCTTCGACCATGATCGAGGGTTGCCCGAAGTTGGTGAGACGGAAAAGCAACTTCTCTTTGATCTCGCGGAATTCGCGTGAGGCGATTTCGTAGAGATCGGTGTCACGGTTGTAGCGGAAGGTAAAGAGCTTATTTTCGATGACAAACTCGGGGGTGAGAAATTCGTCGATGAAAGTGACGTCGTTATAGAGCTTGCGGATCTCGAAGATCTTCTGGCGACCGAGGCCAAGTCCACGATCCCAGGTGCGTTTGGTGGCAAGGTCGTCGCATTCGTCATATTCTTTGCCAAATTTGCCTTTATTCCAGCGATCTTCGATATCGCGCAGCAGTTCGAGGCCCACTTTGTAGGGGTTGAGCCGTCCTCCGCTGGTAGCGACGACCCCGCTATGGAGATCGGCGAACGAGATGATTTCAGAGGCGTCGGCAACGTGCTGGGTCATGATCGTCGAGTGCCAGTAGCTATTGTGGTTGATCAGACCTTGTGCGGCATACCGATGGGTGACTTCCACCGAGATGTCGTAGACATCAGCGCGGCCATGCGCAAGCGCGACTACGCTATCTGTCCAGGGCGCGGGGGCAAGCGTGGGCTGACTTGCGAGGTTTTTTTGCAGCGCCTGCCTTTTAGCGGGTTGGTCAAAGCCAATTTGGTCGGCAAACGTGCGGAGCGCTGCCCCCGCGATGCTGATCTGCCAGGTGCCATCGGGCTGTTGCTGGTTGCTGCTCAGGATGCCAACGTTGAGCAAGAGCAGTTGCACATGCTGGCTAAAGGTCGCCTCCCTGGTGAAGAGTACGGCACCTTGGGTGGCGACATCCCCGTTGGCGTCATAGAGACCCCGCAGGAAACTGGCGACCACCGGCTTCGGCGAGCGCATGACGGAGTCGGGGATCACCTGTGCGGCAAGAACCTGGTGCAACGCGGGCGCGGCTTCGCCCCCCTCCAGAACAATCTGCCACTGCTCGCCATCATCGTGGGTGACGAACCCAACGTCGGGGCACTGCGCTGCATACGAAAGCAGCGTCTGGACACATACCGCGTCACGGGTCGTCACCGTCAGGGGAGCGACGAGCGTGGTTGGCGGAGTCTGCCAACGGGGATGGTTTGGCGCGGCGAAGAGCGGCTCGTCGTCGGCCTCGTCAATTGAAGAACGCTGGAGCTGCAAGTTGTGGCCGGCGAGATAGCCAAGCAACGCCGCGAGCGGTTCATCGAGAACCGCAGGTGACGCAGGGCTGAGGGGAACATACGTCGAAGCCCAGAGATCCTGACCGCCGGCGAGTTGCACCTGGTCACCGGGTTGGAGTTGATCGAGGCGACGCCACGTGCCATCGGCGAGCAGCACACGATGGTTGACCGAGCCTTCGAGTTGGAAGCCGCGGCTGGTGGTCAGTTTGATCGTCGCATAATTGGCAAAGGTCGCCCAGTCGTAGATCCGTTGGGGGTGACTGCCATCGGCGGTACGCAGAGACAATTGACGCTGCACGACCTCGGCGAGGGGGAGCAACCCTTCTTCGGTGAAGAGCAACGCCGTACCGGTGAGGCAGGCCCAGCCCTCATTGAGAATCTTGGTCATGCCCTGCGGCGCGAAATAGTAGGCCTCATCGCGAACAATCTCGAGCACCGTATGTTGCCAGCGCTCGAGGGGCGCATAATTCATCAGAAAGAGCAGCACATCGCGCTGCGGATTTTCAGGAAAGCGACGCTGTTTCGCACGTTCCGCATCGAGTTTCTTGCGCTGATCTTCGAGGTACTCGGGGGGATTGATATACCCGCGCATATATTCGCGGTCAACTTTGAGACCCTCGACCACATCAGGTTCATCCTCACCGACAATGGGGCGATGGGACTGAGCTTCAGGGCGGCGGATATAGGGCGAATGGTAATCGATCAGATTTTCGAGCGAGAGACAGGTGTCAATAAAACTCTCAACGAGATCATAGCCCACGCGATCAATAATGCGCTGGATACGGGTTGCGTGATTTGCCATCGCATCAAGCATCTTGCGATTAGTATGGGCAAACCACATATTATGCTTGAAGAAATCGACGTGGCCGGTCACGTGGGCCATGACCATCTTCTGGGTCACATCCTCATTGCCTTCGAGCAGATAGGCATAGGAAGGATTGGTATTGATCACCATCTCATAGATCGTCGAGCCGGCCCAGACATGGCCCTTGAGCAACTGGTCAAAATCCATGCCAAAGCGCCAGTGGGGATAGCGGGTAGGAAAGCCGCCGAAGGCCGCAGTCTCATAGAGGGTACGATAATCGAGCACCTCATAGAGGATCGGGAAGAAATCGAGCCCATATGCGCGGGCGATGGCTTCGATCTCTTGGCGAGCCGCCTCGAGTTGGGTTGGCAGACGTGTACTCTTCATAAGCTATATATCACGTAAAGAAATCACTTGCCTTTACCGAGAAAATCCTTAATCGTATCGTAGACATCATCACGTTCAGTAATTTCAGAGATCACAATGCGGTCGTCGTTACTCAGATACTCTTCGAGATCGTGGGCAAAGCGCCCAGAGCCATAGAGCGACCGCACCTGCCCATAGCAGAAGAGATTGGCCTTGGGCAGCAACTCCTTCTTGAGCAACTCGATGCACTCGCGGGTATCGCCGCCGCCCCAATTATCGCCATCAGAGAAATGGAACGGATAGATATTCCATTCATTGGCGGGATAGCGCTCATCGATCAAGCGATTACAGAGCTTATAGGCCGACGAGATCTTGGTACCGCCGCCCTCGCGGATATGGTAGAACGTCTCCTGGTCAACCTCTTTCGCAGCGGCATCGTGGACGATATAGCGAATATCGATCTCTTTATACTGTGAGCGGAGCCACGTTTCAATCCAGAAGGCTGTAATCCGCACAAGTTCCTTCTGTTCCGAGCCCATCGAGCCAGAGACATCCATCATATAGATGATCACCGCATTGCTTTCGGGGATCATCACTTCTTTCCACGAGCGATAGCGCATATCATCGCGGATCGGTACAACGATCGGATCAACGCTATCATAATCACCGGACGAAATCTGGCGACGGAGGGCTTCGCGGTACGTTCGTTTGAAATGGCGCAGCGAATTAGGGCCAGTACGGCGGATGCCGCTATACTTATCCTTTTCGCTGATCAGATTCTTCTGGCCTTTGGGCTGAATATTGGGCAACTGCAACTCTTCGCCGAGGATTGCGGCGAGCTCCTCGAGCGGGACATCGACCTCGAGCACGTGCTGTCCCGGCTCAGAGCCGGCCTCGCCCTGGCCCTGCTGAGGATCGCCCTGCCCGATTGGATCGCCGACATCGCCCTCACCCTGGCCGACACCGCCGCCCTGTTTGGCCCCATAGCGAAACTGGGGCAAATCAATCTGGGGCACAGGAATCGAGACATAGCGTTTGCCCTGACGGCCGATCATCTCGCCGTGGGACATATACTTGCGCAGATCCTGCTTGATTTTCCCTCGGACAATCTGGCGAAAACGTCCGAGGTCACGGTCGACACGTTTCATTGACATAGGCGTACTGATGGGAGGCAGAACGACCAGCATCCTGGTTGTTTTGCCTGCTATGCGTTAAACACGATGTACAGGTTGACTCAGCGAGAGCAGTCCTATCTGGGTTACAGACAGGAGTGTCGGCTTTAGCCGGCTAAAGCCGGCACTCCTCAGGCACACGTCGTCTAGGACTGCTCTCGCTCACCTCACTAACCTGGCGTTATGTTAATAGGTTCCGCGGGTATCGCCACGGGCGAAAATCGAGGCCACATAGTTCAGGACATCGGTTGCACTCTGGTCATTATAGCCAAAGTCACGCACAAGGCGGGCCTTGACGACATCGATCTTCTCTTGCGTATCTTTATCGATCACCCGTGAGACAAGCGACGTCAGCTTGATGCTATCCTTCTGATCCTCAAAGAGCTTCAGTTCAAGGGCCTTATGGAGCCGCTCGTTGGTACGATAATCGAAGGTCTTGCCCTCGATCGCCAGGGCACCGATATAATTCATAATTTCGCGACGGAAATCGTCCTTGCGCGACTCGGGAATATCGATCTTTTCCTCGATACTGCGCATCAGGCGCTCATCAGGCTCTTCATACTGACCGGTATAGCGATTACGCACCTTCTCGCGCTGCGTATAGGCCTTAATATTATCAATATAGTTACCACAGAGCCGCTTGATCGCCTCTTCGTCAGCCGAGATCGCCCGTTGCACCTCATTCTTCACGATTTCGGTATACTCTTCGCGGACGACCGCGAGCAGATCGCGATAGTGCTTGCGGTCATCTTCCGAGCTAATCAGCGCGTGATTCTTGAGCCCACCTTCGAGCTCATTAATCACCATAAAGGGATTGATATAGCCCTCTTCCTGATTACTCACGAGCGCATTCGAGATTTTATCCTGGATATAGCGGGCCGAAATGCCTTCCATGCCCTCACGGATCGCCTCTTTGCGCAACTCCTTGATATTATCCTCGGTAAAACCGGGGAGGGACTTGCCGTTATAGAGCTTGAGCTTTTGCAAGAGCGTCAGATTGGGCTTTTTCGGCTCTTCGAGGCGGGTCAGCACGGCCCACATCGCAGCGACTTCAAGCGTATGGGGGGCGATATGAACCCGCACCTTCTTCTTATTGAAATCGCGCTCGTAGATGCGCACCTCATCGCGGAGGCGGGTGACATAGGGAATATCAATGCGCACCGTGCGATCCTTGAGCGCCTCCATGAACTCATTATTTTCGAGGCGGCGATACTCGGGCTCATTGGTATGGCCGATAATCACCTCATCAATATCGGTCTGGGCGAACTTCTTGGACTTAATGCGATGTTCCTGCGAAGCGCCGAGCAGATCATAGAGGAACGCCACATCGAGCTTCAGCATCTCGACGAACTCGATAATGCCGCGGTTGGCGATATTGAACTCACCATCGAAATTGAACGCACGAGGATCAGAATCGGAGCCATAGAGCGCGATTTTGCGATAATTGATATCGCCGGTGAGCTCGGTCGAGTCCTGATTCTTCTCATCCTTGGGTTGGAAGGTTCCGATCCCAACGCGATCCTGCTCGCTAAAGACAAGGCGGCGCACGCGGATATGGCGCACAACCTTGACCCAATCGCCATCATAGCGGCGCATCAGTTCACGGAAATGGAAGCGACAGACGGGGCAGAGATCGCCCGAGATACGGACATGATCTTCACTTGGGCGGCCCTCATTCATCCGAACGAGGAAGGCCTCGCGGTGATCAAGGGGAATGAGGTGGAGGGGCTCCTCGTGCATCGGGCACTTTTCCCACTCGGCCTCGGGCACCTGGCGAAAATCGAAACTCGCGTGGTCTTCGATCGTCCCGAGGTACCAATCGTAGGTAAAGAGGGCCCCATCATCGGTCTTGGAATAGTGTTCAAGGCCCTTTTTGATGCGGCGAACGATGGTCGACTTGGATGAACCGACCGGGCCGTGGAGTAAGAGCACCCGCTTTTCGGTGCCATAGCCTTTGGCGGCCCCCTTAAAGAAATTGACCAGCCGCATCAATGGGATCTCGAGGCCATAGATTGAATCATCGCCATCAAAGGTTGCATCAGAGAAGAACCGATAGCGAATCAAGCGTTTTTTGGCATCAATAAAGTCCTCGGTGCCATAGGACATAATCATATCGTAGATGCGTTGAAACGCATTACGGGTGACACGCGGTTCCTGGGCGACAAGATCCAGATACTCGCCAAAGCTTCCACGCCAATTCAGTTGTTGGAACTGCTTGCGATCCTGGATTTCGCCAAGAAATTCCATCAGCGAGCTACCGGTCACGGTTGTCATCGGTTATTCCTCCTGCTCAAGGCCCTTGTTCCCTTGTAATCCAGGCGCAGAGAGTGCCGCAACGGTCGTTACCCAGACGATCATCCGTCTGAGGAGAGCGTTGGGGCAAGCTCACGGCGCACGCCGTTGGCCTGGCGTCGGATCCTCGTGGAGCCAGCGGGCAGTTATGCTAACGTGCAGGGCATGCGATCTGCGCTGAGCGATCTCGCGGGTGCAGTGGTGGCGGGTAGCAGGGAGTACGTCTACGTAGTCCCTGTGCGACATCGCTATACAGCTTTCGATCTCTGGGAGTCTAAAAAGAGGAGATCCTGATTGGTCAGGTATTAGCATTATAACAACGCGCTAGAGGCGCGTCAAGGATAGTTTGGGCTGTTTCTTGCGTGGTTTGTCACAACATTCAGAAATATTTGTGCGACAATTGGCCAGTCATACTGTAGAAAGGGCACCCGCAAGGGGTGCCCCTACAGGGCCGGACCCGGTGTACGGGCACCCCTTGCGGGTGCCCTGGTGGGGTGCATGCACGGAAGATGCAATCGCCCTGACATCCTCGTTCGTGCGGCTTGACAGGTTGTGCATGCATATGGTAGCATACAGCCCGTTGGGTGATTAGCTCAGTTGGTTAGAGCGCCACGTTGACATCGTGGAGGTCAGTGGTTCAAATCCACTATCACCCACCAAAGCTCTGTTGCAAGCACCGCCCCATTGGGCGGGCTTTTTGTTTTCTGGCACGCACGAGTGCCGCTGTCGAGTGAGGCGACATATGCGGGTCTTGCTTACCGGGTTGACTGGTCCTGTTGGGAGTTTCCTCGCCGATTATCTGTTGACGCTCCCTGCGGTTGAGGTTCATGCTTTTAAGCGCTGGCGCAGCGATCCTCGGCCAATTGCCCATCTGCTTGAGCGGGTGACGATCCACGAGGGTGATATCGAGGATCCGTTTGCCATCGATCGCGCCATTGCCAAGGCTGCCCCCGAGCGCATCTTTCACCTGGCTGCCCAGAGTTATCCCAGTGCTTCGTGGGAGGCACCGATCCACACGTTGCGGGTCAATGTTGAGGGCACGGTCAATCTGCTCGAGGCAGTGCGGCGTCATGTGCCGACGGCGCGGGTGCATATCGCGGGGACGAGCGCCCAGTATGGCACGGTAGCGCCCGAGGCTATCCCTATTGGTGAGACGCACCCGATGCGTCCTGGTAGCCCGTATGGGGTGAGCAAGGTGGCGGCTGAGTTGACGGGGCTGCAATACCACGATAACTTTGGGTTGCACGTAGTGGTCACGCGCTCGTTCAATCATGTCGGGCCGCGCCAGGGTGACCGTTGTTCGATCCAGACCTTCTGTCGGCAAATGGCGGCGATTGAGCTTGGTCTGCAAGAGCCGATCCTGCGGGTGGGCAATCTTGAGCCACGCCGCGATTTTACGCATACCCGCGATGTTGCGCGTGCGCTCTGGCTGCTGCTTGAGCATGGGCAACCCGGTGAGGTCTATAATCTCTGTTCGGGGCAGGCGACGCGCATTGGCGATATTGTGCAGATGGTCGTGGAGCGCGGGCGGGTTCCGGTGGAGGTGCAGATTGACCCGGCGCGGCTGCGCCCGAGCGATGAACCGATCCTGCGTGGTGACAACCGCAAACTGTGTGCGGCAACGGGCTGGAAGCCTACCATTGGCATGGTCGAAATTGTCGAGGAATTGCTTGCCTACTGGCGCATGGAGTTGGCGCGGTGAGCGATGAAATTCTACCCGGAGGGCGGGGAACGCTCTTTCTGGTGGCGACGCCGATTGGCAACCTTGAGGATATCACGCTCAGGGCGTTGCGAATTTTGCGTGAGGTGCGCCTGATTGCCGCCGAAGATACGCGACATAGCCGAACCCTGCTCGATCATTATCAGATCAGCACGCCCTGCATCTCGTATCACGAACATAATAAACTCGCCCGGCTTGAGACGATCCTTGAAGCGTTGAGTCTGGGCAATGTTGCCCTTATTTCTGATGCGGGAACTCCGGCTATTTCCGATCCGGGTTTTGAACTGGTGCAGGCATGCCTGGCTGCCGGCTACACCATTGTGCCCATTCCCGGGCCGAGTGCGCCGATTGCGGCGCTGGTTGCCTCGGGATTAGCGACGCAACGCTTTGCGTTCCTTGGTTTTTTGCCCCGGCGCAGTGTTGAGCGGCGCACGCTTTTTGCGGATATGGCTGAGTTAACGCTGACCCTGATCTGCTTTGAAGCGCCGCACCGGTTGCTCGATAGCCTGGCCGATATGCAGGCGGTTTTTGGTGACCGGACGATCGTTGTAGCGAAGGATCTCACCAAGCGGTTTGAAGATCTGCGGCGCGGCACAGCGAGCGACCTGATCAGCCATTTCAGCACCCAGCGTCCGCGGGGCGAATACACGCTCGTGATCGAAGGCCGCCCCCCTGGGGAACACAAACGCGACCGCAACCGCCTCCAGGCGAGCGCCCATACCGGCGAACCGCCAACGGAGGCAGAGATCGCTGGGCGGCTGCGCCTCCTACGCGACCAGGGTTTCAGTGGCAGCAGTGCGGCCCGTGCGGTTGCCCGCGAACTCGGCCTGCAAAAGAGTGTGGTGTATGAGGTGTGGCTGAGCCTTGGTGCTGGCGAGTAGCCTGGGTACGCGGGCGGGACGCCCGCGTACCCAGGAATGCCAGAAAACTTTAGTGAATCAGACGTTGAAGAGAAAATGGCAGATATCGCCGTCCTGGACGATGTAGGTTTTGCCTTCCATGCGGACGGTACCCTGTTTTTTGGCTTCGGTCATCGAGCCAGCTTTGATAAGGTCGTCGTAGGCGACAACTTCGGCGCGAATAAAACCGCGCTGGATGTCAGAGTGGATCGCGCCAGCTGCTTCGACGGCTGGCGTCTGCTGGCGGATCGTCCAGGCACGCACCTCATCGGGGCCGGTCGTCAAAAAGCTGATCAGGCCAAGCAGGGTGTAACTCTGTTGAATAACGAGTTCGCGGGCGGGGGTCGTGATGCCCAGGTCTTCCATAAAAGTCTGCGCATCTTCGTCATCGAGTTGGGCCAGTTCGGCCTCAATTTTGCCACAGAGCGGCACAACGGCACTGCGCGGATGGGCATAGGTGACCGTGGGCGGCGCACTCAACTGATCTTCACCGACGTTGGGCACGAGCAAGAGTGGCTTGGCGGTGAGGAACTGATATCCACGGATGAGGCGCTCTTCTTCCTCGCTCATCTGCGCGGCGCGAATCGGTATCTCAGCCTCGAGGCCAGCTTGCAAGCGCAGTAGCAACTCGCGCTCGGTGATGCGTAGCTCTTTCTCGCGGGCGGCCATTTTTGTGATCTCGGCATTGAGGCGTTGCAAACGGCGCTCGATAATTGCGAGATCGGCAAACGCGAGCTCGAGATCGACGGCCTGCAGATCGCGCATCAGGTCAACTGAGCCTTCGGGGTGAGGCACCGCGCTATCTTCAAAGGTGCGGACGACGTGCAGCAGCGCATCAGCGGTGCCCAGGTAGTTGAGCAACGCAGGAGGCAAGCCCTCGCCCTCGCGGCGCGAACCACTGAGGCCGGCGACATCAACATACTGCACATCGGCAAAAGTGGTCTTTTTGGGCTTGAACATCCCTGTCAACACGGCGAGACGGTTATCAGGGACTTTGACGGTGGCCAGATTTGGTTCAAGTTGACCAGAGGCGTAGGCCGTTGTCTCGGCTGTTCCTCGCGTTAAGGCATTGAAGACGGTGGTTTTGCCACTATTTGGCAAGCCAATAATTGCGATTTTCATGTTTCTCTTCTCTGGTTGGTCACGGGTGTGTGTCCTGAGTTTGGGCAAGTATAGCGCCGGGGTGCGAAAGTTGCAACCCCGGTAGGGGTGATGCTTCGACGCAAAGACGCAAAGGCGCAAAGGCGCAAAGGCGCAAAGGGTGTTGAGAACGCCTTGGGATGGCAGATGTGTGACGAGTGGCTGTGCCAGAGGTGGAGCAGGAAGCGTGGTGCGTGCGACGCTGGGTGGGCCGAAGCACGCGCTATGGATTGCAGGCCGGTTGATGGGGGCTGCGGGGGGCGCGTGCTTCGGCCGTACGGGGGGGTGATTAATGTCGCTTTGGCTCAGGACGGGGTGTATAATGGAAGGGTGTTAGGGAAGTTTCCCGTGTGAAGGGTAACGCCTCATGGTCTATGCTACCCCCCAGATGAGTGATGCAATGCGCCCAGGCTTTGGGCAGCCACAGTTGATCTTTTTTTGCGAACTTGAGAGTGATGAGTTGTGGGTGTTGTTGCACGATGAGTTGCTGTTGGCTGAGTTGTCGGTGCATGGGTATGGTGTGGCGGTTGCGATGCGTCACTTTGATGAACCGACGGCCGCAGCGGTGCGGTTGCTGAATCAACATCGTATTCCTGCGATTGCGTGGTTGCTGCTTTCACCCGATGAGGGGTTCTGGTTCCATCTGCAAAATTATCCGCAGGCGGTCGAGCGGTATGCGGCATTTCGTGGTTGGGCGTTGAAGCACGGGTTGCATTTTCAGGCGATTGGGCTTGATATTGAGCCGCCGCGCAATGAGGTCGATCATATTCATCGCTGGGGCTTGCGTGATTTGACGCGACGGGCTTGGCTTGCGCGTGAGAATGTGCTTTTTGCTTCGGCACGCCTGGCTTATACTGAGTTGATTGCTCGAATTCATCACGATGGGGCTGAGGTGCATACGTATCAATTGCCGATTCTTGCTGATGATCGCCGCGCTGGAACGAGTCTGGCGCAGCGGGCGCTTGATATTGTTGATTTGCCTGCCGATGTCGAGGTGCTGATCTGCTATAGCAGTGCTCCGCTTGATACGCTTGGCAACGACCTTGGAGGGGCGCTAGTGGCAAGCTATGGCCCTGCTGCCGATAGCATTGCCGTTGGTGTGGTGCCGGGTACGTCGGGACGTGAGCGCTCAAGTGAAGCCCCGCCCCCGCTCTCGTGGGAAGCCCTTGAACGTGATCTCTTGCTTGCGGCACGCCATACCGATACAATCTATATCTACTCGCTCGAAGGCTGTGCGCAACGGGGGCTAATGGGGCGTCTTGCAACGATTAATTGGGATGCCGAGGCCCGGGTTGCCTTCTGGAAGCGGAGCCTTGTTGCGTCAGCGCGGAGTGGAATTTTGCTCTGGATGCTTGCGGCCCGGTTTAGTCGGGGGCTCTTTGCCTGGCTGGGCTGGAGTCTGTTTGCGGTGATGGTTGCGCGCCAGATGCGGCGGCGTACGCGGGGCTAGGGGTATTTATTTTGACGCAAAGGCGCAGGGGCGCAAAGGTTTTAGGGTAAGGGACTGGTTTTTTTGACGCAAAGGCGCGGGGGCGCAAAGGTTTTAGGGCATGTGCTTGACCTTCGCCTCGGAGTGCCGGCTTCAGTCGGCTGAGCGGGAAGCCGACTGAAGTCGGCACTCCGATGAGCGTAAATGGTAAAGTAGCCTAAATCCTTGTCTTAGGGAAGAAGGAAGAGATGCATGGCTGCTCAGGTTGAAGCGTTGTTGCGTGAAGAGATTGTGATGGTTGGGCGTCGGCTCTATGAGCGTGGGCTCATTGTGGCTGGCGATGGCAATATTTCGGCGCGTCTGCCCGATGGCTCGATCTTGATGACGCCTGCCGGTTTGTGCAAGGGTGAGTTGACGCCCGAGGATCTGGTGGTGATCAATCTTGAGGGCGAGTTGTTGCGGGCTGCTGCGGGTCGTCGGCAGTCGACCGAGCAGCATTTGCATCTGCACGTCTACCGGCGTCGCCCCGATGTGCTGGCCTGTGTCCATGCGCATCCGCCGATGGCGGTGGCCTTGACCCTCGTCGGGATTACGATGAGCGAACCGGTGCTGCCGGAGGCGATGCTGGCGCTCGGGCCGATTCCGACGGCACCCTATGCACGCACTGGCACCGTCGAGATGGGCGAGGCGATTGATCCCCTGGTTGCTGACCACGACTCGATGTTGTTGGCCCGCCACGGTGCCTTGACGCTGGCGCGTACCCCGACGGCGGCCTATTTTCAGATGGAGCAGATCGAACATTGCGCCCGCATTCTGCACGCGGCCCATCTGCTCGGCCCTCTTGAACCAATGCCTCATGAACGGATTGCTGAATTGTATCATTTGCGGGCGGCTCTTCGCATGCAAAATTAGTAGTGTTTCAACTGCACTTTCTGATATTCTCACGACTGTGTCATGCTGAGCGCAGCGAAGCATCTCTGCCGTGGGCACGCCTGAGACCCTTCGCTGCGCTCAGGGTGACAACAGATCGGGAAACTTCGTTGACAGACCAATTAGACTAGGAGAACAATGAAACTCTCACCTGAAAAAATCGAACAACTTTCAGCCGATCTTGTTGATGCGCTAGCCGATGTTGAGGGGGTGCTCTTTCAGGCGGGCGATAGTGAGTTGCGCATTGCGATCAAGCAGATCGTCACTGATGAGTTGCAGGTCGAAGAGCGGCTTGATGCCGAGATTCATGGTTTGCTGCAAGCCTACAAGTACGAGATTACGATGGGGCGCCTGAGCTACGATGATCTCTATCGTAAGCTCCGCCATAAGTTGATTAACGAACGCCGCCTGGTGTTGTAATGTCACTTGAATTTATTGAGAGTCCAACTGAGCAGACGACCGCCGGGACGGATGTGGTGATTGCGGCGCTGGCGCTGGGGTCGGCGACCTATCTTGTGCGCCATCGTACCTGGCGAGCGTATGTGTGGGGGGGGGCCTTTAGCGCCCTCGCTGCGGCTGGGGGGCTTGGGGCGGCTGCCCACGGGCTAAAAATTGGTCAGCGCACGCACGATCTGCTCTGGCGGTTGTTGGCGATCAGCTTTGGTTTGATGGTCGGCTGCTTTGCGTCGGCGGCGACGGCTGATGGCTTTGGTGAGCGGGCCGGTCGGCGGGTCTTGCCCTGGCTCTTGCTTGGCGCGTTCGGCTTTGACACCGTGACCCGTCGACTCTCCCGTGGGTTCATTGTCTTCATTGTCTACGAAGCAGCGGCGCTGCTCTATGCACTGACGATCTATGTGCGCCTGGCCCAGGGCGGGCGGATGCGCGGGGCGCAGATGACGGCGGCGGGGATTCTGCTCTCGCTGATTGCGGCTGCGATTCAGTCGTCGCGCCTGCACACGCAGATCGCGGGTCTCCCGTTTGATAACAATGGCATCTTCCATCTGGTGCAGATCGCCGCGATCCCGGTGCTTGTTGGTGGGATTGATGCCGGCCTGGTTGAGGATCATGGGGCGTAACATCTTTTTGCTCTGCGCCTGTTTCTTCTTCTTCGCGGCGTGCGGGATGCCGTCGCCCGCGCCGGAAGAGGAACTGACGCAGCAACAACAGACGATTGGCGATCTGACGATCGCCTTCGAGGGTGTGGCGGTGCCGCGCATCAATACGAGCCAACAATTTGTGATCACGTTGACTGATGAGACCGGTCAGCCGCGTGATGGGGCCGATGTCTACATTGATATGACGATGCCCGCGATGCCGATGGGGATCAACCGACCGATCGCCGAGCTAGAGGGCGAAGGGCGTTATGTCGCCTACAGCGCTTATACGATGGAGGGCGATTGGGAAATGATCGTGGTCGTCAGGCTCGGTGACGATGAATACCGGGCAGTTTTTCCGGTTGTGGCGGTTGAGTAGTTTTTTGACGCGAAGGTTTTTTGACGCAAAGGCGCAAAGGTTTTTTGACGCAAAGGCGCAAAGGCGCGAAGGTTTTTTGGATCGGTCTACGGTGCTTGGCGTCTTTGCGTCTTTGCATCAAGCCTGCGGCGCTTTGCGTCAAACTCGTTCGGAGAGCTCGGCCCAGCGGGTGTAGGCGGTTTCGATGGCTGCTTCGAGCGCGGCGAGGCGGGTTGCGAGGTCGGCGGCGCGGGTGTAGTCGGCGCCTGTGGTGGCGAGTTCGGCGATGATCTGGTCGCGTTCGGCTTCGTGTTGTGGGATGCTTGCTTCGAGTTGTTCGAGTTCGCGCCGCTCTTTGTAGTTCAGCCGCGTGGCCTGGGTTGGGCGCGCTGTGGGGGTGGGCGGAGTGTCGCTAGCCGTTGAGCCGGCCTGCATGCCGGCCCGTGGGCGCATGGGCTCGCGCGCAGCGCTCTTTTCCTGCTTCTTTGCATCGTCGTGAGCCTGCCGGTACTGGCGGTAGAGGGTGTAGCCACCGGGGTATTCGCGGAGTTTGCCGTTGGCTTCGAAGGCGACGGTGCGCTGGGCGATGCGATCGAGGAAGTAGCGGTCGTGGCTGACGACGACGATGGCACCCTGGAATTC
Source organism: Candidatus Chloroploca asiatica (assembly GCF_002532075.1). GTDB lineage: Bacteria > Chloroflexota > Chloroflexia > Chloroflexales > Chloroflexaceae > Chloroploca > Chloroploca asiatica. The sequence continues at coordinate 97,391 of NZ_LYXE01000024.1, forward strand.
GTCGAGGTAGTCTTCGAGCACGGTGAGCGTCTGCAGGTCGAGGTCGTTGGTCGGTTCGTCGAGCAGCAGCAGGTTGGGGGCTTCGATCAGTTGGCGGAGCAGGTAGAGCCGCCGCCGTTCACCGCCCGAGAGGGTGCTGATCAGCGCCCATTGCTGCTCGGGGCTGAAGAGGAAGCGTTCGAGCATCTGGGTAGCCGCGACTAGGGCCCCTTCGCGCCCGCGGATCAGTTCGGCAGCGTCGCGGATGTAGTCCACAACGCGCTGATCCAGGTTCAGACCCTCGGCTTCCTGGTCGTAGTAGGCGTGATGCACCGTAGCGCCAGTGATGATTTCGCCTGCGTCGGGGGTGAGGCGCCCGACGATCAGGTTGAGCAGCGTGGTTTTGCCGCTGCCGTTGCGCCCGATGATAGCGAGCCGGTCGCCGGGACGGATTTCGAGGTTGAGTTGGTTGATCAGAGGCTGGCCCTCGTAGGCATAGGTCAGGTTCTTGATTTCGACGACCCGCTTGCCGAGCCGTCGGCCCTGGGCGAGATCGATGGCAACCTGGCCCTGGCTCGCTTCGGGGCGCTGATCGATCAACTCGTAGACCCGCTCGACGTGGGCCTTTTGCTTGGTCGTGCGGCCCTGCGCGCCCCGCCGGAGCCAGGCAAGCTCTTTGCGCAACAGGTTTTTACGCGCATCAGTCGCGGCAACCTCTTGCTGGAGGCGTTCGGCTTTTTGTTCGAGGAAGCGTCCGTAGTTGCCCTGATAGACGGTTGCGCGACCGCGATCGAGTTCGAGCATGCGGCTCACGAGGCGATCGAGGAAATAGCGGTCGTGCGTGACGAGCAGCAGTGCCGTCGGAATGCGGGCGAGATAATCTTCGAGCCAGGCGACCGTATCGGTATCAATATGGTTGGTTGGCTCATCGAGGATCAGCAAATCAGGCCGATCAACAAGGGCGCGGGCCATGGCGGTGCGCTTGCGCTGCCCCCCCGAGAGCGCCTCAACGGGCACGTTGATCAGCTCGGCGAGGCCCAGTTCATCAAGAATGCTGCGCGCCGCCGTTTCGGCCTCCCACGCACCGAGCGCATCCATCTGGGGCGTCAACTGACCGAGTTGCGTGATGAGCGCGGCGTTATCGGGCTGGTGAGCGAGCGCCGTTGCGACCTGTTCGTAGGTACGGAGGAGCTGGATCGTCGGCGCAGGGCTAGCAAAGACCGCTTCGAGCACAGTGGCCCCTGGCGCAAAGAGGGGGGCCTGGGGGAGATAGGCCAGCGTAATGCCGTTGGCCGTCACCACGCGCCCGCTATCGGGCGGCTCGACGCCAGCAATCACGCGCAGCAGCGTCGTCTTGCCGCTGCCATTGACCCCGATCACCCCAAGGCGCTCACCCTTGAGCATGCCAAACGACACCTCTTCAAAGAGCGGGCGAGGGCCAAATTGTTTACTTATGGCTTCGACAGAGAGAATGGTCATCGGATGTTCTCACGGACGGTTATAGAAGAGAGGGCTACCGCAATCCGCTCGGCCTCTTTGCTTGGAGTATGGTATCCTGGCCTCCATGCTTCCAGCGAGAAGTTGCGGTCGAGAGGGTCTCAGGAAGGGCTTGCCCTCGCTGAAAAAACCACGCCTTCCCTCTTCCGCAAGGCAGCAAGCGCAGCTTGCAAGTATGTAGATTGCCAGCACATTGTACCAGACGGAGCGAGTATGTCGATCGAGCGTGCGTTGGAGGGGGTGCGGATTGTTGAGGTGGCGACCTATTTTCCGGGGCCGCTGTGTACGCAGATTTTGTTGGGCATGGGTGCGCAGGTGACGAAAGTGTCGCGTCCGGGGGGTGATCCGTTGAAGGAGTTGACGCCGCTTGATGCGACGTATGCGCTCTTTAATGGAGGCAAAGAGGAGCTGGAGCTTGATCTGCGTGCGCCCGAGGGTGCGGCGCGGTTGCGCGAGCTCGCGTCAGAAGCGGATGTCCTGGTTGACGGATTGCGTCCGGGGGCGCTGGAGCGGATGGGGTTGGGGGAGACCGCGCTGCGGGCGGCGAATCCGCGGTTGATCTATTGTGCGCTGAGTGCATATGGCAGCCACGGCCCTGAGCGCAGCCGGGCGGGACATGATCTCGATTTCGAGGCGCTTTCGGGGATGGTGGGGGCGACGCTTGCCAATGGCGAGCCAGCGATGCCGGGGGCGCCGTTGACCGATATGGTGAGCGGGTTGACGGCGGCGACGGGCATTCTGGCGGCGCTGCTGGCGCGCGAGAAGCAAGGGCAGGGCACGACCCTCGACGCGTCGATGGCCGGTGCATCGCGGTGGCTAATGGCACTCTGGTATAGCGTCGAGCGCCAGCGCCCGGGGGCGCGTCTGTTGACCGGCGAACGAGCCTACTACCGGCTTTATCGCACGGCGGACGGGCGGCATCTGGCGGCGGCGACGCTGGAACCGCATTTTTGGGCGCGCTTCTGTGGAGCATTGGAGCGCCCTGATCTCGTTGCGCGCCAGTTCGATGCCGACCAGGAGGCCGTGGCGCACGAGGTCGCGGCAGTGGTCGTGCAGCGCACGCTCGCCGAGTGGCAGCGCATCCTTGCGCCGTTGGACGCCTGTGTATCGCCGGTGCTGACCATTGCCGAAGCCGCCGAGGCCGCCGGGGAGATCAGCGTGCGGTTGCCGATTCGCGAGGGATAGGGGCACGGCGGGGGGCACGGGCAAGCCGTGCCCGTACGGCGGCGGGGGGCGCGGCGGGGATCGGGGATCGGGGATCGGGGATCGGGGATCGGGGATCGGGCGGCGGTGGGCACGACGCCATCGTAGGGCCGAAGCACGCGCCTGCTCAGGTGTAGGGTGGTGGCACGGGTGAGGGGCGCGTGCTTCGGCCTTACGGCGATGGGGTGGGCACGGGGCGATGGTGGTGTGGCGATGCGGGCGCAGGGCGCATGCCGGTCGCCAGGGATGGATTTGGGTGCGGGGCAGGGCGCAGCAGCGATGGTATGACGGTGTGGTTGAGAGGGGGCGCATGGGCTGCTGCGCCCCTCCATCGGGGATGGGCGGGGCGGGCGGGGGCGGGGCAGGGGCACGGGCAAGCCGTGCCCGTACATGGGGCGGGGCGGGGTGTAGGGGCACAGCAGCCCCTGGCGCGTCCGTTGGGGGAATGCCTCTCTGATTGCTGCTGCGCCCAGCGGCCTGTTGGTGGCGCAGCCTTCACCATGAGACAATAATGCCTCGTTGCTATGTTATACTGCGTCCAACACCAGATCGTATTGCTTCCACTGCCTAGCCATTGTTCATATTATGGTTGCTTTTGCCATCACCGCCCTTGGGCCAACCCATGCGCTTTTCCGTGGCCGCGAGGCGGAACTCGCGCGGCTGCGGCACCTCTGTCTCGATGATGTCGCGAGCTATCTGGTGCTCTATGGGGGGCGGCAGAATGGCAAGACGAGCCTGTTGCTGCGTCTGGAAGCTGCGTTGCGCTCGGATGCGCGGGTCTGTCGTGTTGATTTTCAGTTGATCAAGGGGGCCTCCGCCGATCGTGCGTTTGCTCATCTCGCGACGCGGATCGCGATCCCGGTTGGCATTGCTGCTCCGGCAGATGTGCAGGATGGCCCGACCTTTCAGCAATTTCTGACCGACGCGCTGGGGCGTGCCGAGATCAGTCGGTTTGTGTTGATGCTGGATGAGTGGGGTGCGTTGCCCGCGCCGACCCGCGAGGCGCTGGCGAATGCGTTGCGCTCGATCTTTCATACGCGGCTGTGGGAGCCGACGCTTGAGAAGTTGCAGGTGATCTTCAGTGGCGGCGTCGAGTTGTACGACCTGATCATCACCGAGGCGTCGTCGTTGCACAATATTTGTGAAGAGGTCTACCTGGGCGATCTTGGAGCGACCGAGGCGCTTGCGTTGATGCAGGATGGGCTGAAGCATCTGGGTCTCAGCGAAGCGGTTGTTGCCGATCTGGGCCGCGCTACCTACGAGCGTGTGAACGGCCACCCGTACCTGACGCAGCGCATCGGGCGCACGATGGTGCAGGCGCTGCAACCGGGCGCACCCCTACCGGCGAACGCGCTGGACCGCGCCATTGCCGAGATCCAGCGCGGCGACCCGTTGCTGCGACGCATCCGCGACGACCTGCGCGAACATCACCTGGAAGACGCGGCGCGCCGCCTGCTCAGTGATCCGCCACCCTTCACCCGCCTGGACGACGCGATGGCCCGGTTGGAACTGATCGGCCTCGCCAGGCCAGCGGGCGACACCTGGGCACCACGGAACGCCTTGCTCGCCGAGGTCTTTGGGCACTTGCTGGGCGTGGCTCCGCCAAGGGTCGTCGCGCCACCAGATGCGGGCGGCGCGACGCCTTCACCTGAGGTGGTTGTCCAGCCTTCAACGTCAGCCGCAGATGCGGGCGGCGCGACGCCTTCACCTGAGGTGGTTGTCCAGCCTTCAACGTCAGCCGCAGATGCGGGAGATGCGACGCCTTCACCTGAGGTGGTTGTCTATCCTTCAACGTCACTCACACGGGGCAAGGTGACGCCGTCGCCGCTGCCCGCGTGGGTGCCACCCCTCATCCAGATTCCGGCTGGCCCCTTTTTGATGGGGAGCAGCGATGCGGATCGGATGGCGGAAGATCGAGAAAAACCGCAACACACCGTGACGCTACCTGGCTACTGGATTGGCACAACGCCCGTGACCAACGCGCAGTTTCGGCCTTTCGTCGAGGGCGATGGCTATGCCAATCCCGCCTACTGGACGAAGGTGGGCTGGGCGTGGCGCGAGCAGGCAAAGATTGTCACTCCTCAATGGTGGAATGACTCGACCTGGAACGGTGCGCAGCATCCCGTCGTGGGCATCAGTTGGTTCGAGGCGGTGGCCTATTGCCGCTGGCTGAGTGCGCAGACCGGGCACGCGTTCCGCCTGCCGACCGAGGCTGAATGGGAGAAAGCCGCCCGTGGCCCCGACGGGCGCATCCGGCCGTGGGGCAATGCCTGGGAGACTGGGCGCTGCAATAGCGAGGAAGCTGGGCATAAACGCACGACCCCAGTCGGCCAGTATCCGACTGGTGCCAGCCCGTACGGGGTGCTGGATATGGCTGGCAACGTCTGGGAGTGGTGCGCGACCCTGTCCGGTAAGGGGTACCCGTATCAATTGGAGGACGAGTGGCAGGCAGCGTATCTAGAATCTGATAAGCTTCGAATACGACGCGGTGGATCGTGGTACCACGACCAAAAATACGTCCGGGCTTCGTACCGCAGCTACAACGACCCGCGCTACCGCTACTACGACGACGGGTTGCGGGTCGCCAGTCATTCTCCACTGCCCGGTTCTGAATCCTGATTGCTGTGGGCTGTTTTTGGGGATCGGGGATCGGGGATTGGGGATCGGGGATAGGAGCAAAGCTTTGCAGAGCGATGCAACAACGTTTTGTGCTGCTGCGCGTTGGCGTCAAACGAATTGTCTTGGTTGCATGGTATGGGGATAGTTTTTGGAGCACTCTATGTCTACCCACAGTGGTTTCGGTGATTTGCCGACGATCCAGGATGAGCTTGGTTTTGGGCCGTCGGCGGTGGCGCTTGCTGAGATTGTGCAGGGCGCGCATCTGGATGATACGCCGTTGACGATTGGCATCTATGGGCCGTGGGGCAGTGGCAAGACGAGCATTATGAAGATGATCTATCAGCCGTTTGATGATCCTGATGCGCCCCACCCCGAGGTGATTCCGATCTGGTTTGATGCCTGGCGCTACGCGCAGAGCGAGGCGCTCTGGCGGGCGTTGTTGATCAGTGTGATTGCGGAGATTCGTAAGCGGGTGCTCGGCAACGAGCATCGTTTGCGTACGCTTGTGGGCGCGCGTGCGCGGAAAGCCGGTGAGGTGCCGCCAGCCGATCCGAAGACGAAATGTGGCGAACTTGAACAGCAACTCGACGATCTGCTGGCGAGTCTCTATCAGACGGTTGAGCGTGAAGAGGTTGGGTCGCTTGCGCTTGATTGGGGCGAAGCAGGCAAAGCGACGGCGCGCACGGCGATCAGGATGGGCCTTTCTGCGCTGCCGTTTGTTGGCACGGTGAGCGATGCGCTGGGGGCCATTGGTAAGGCTGTGCAGGGTGAGGGGCTCAAGCGCGAGGAATTGGAAGGCTTTGCCAAGGCGCTTCGCCGTGAGCGATCAAAGGTCTATAGTGAACAGGTGCGCTCATTAGAGCAGTTCTATCGCCAGTTTCACGACCTGATTGAAGCGTGGGCCGCGCAGGCGGGGTTTCGCCTGGTGATCTTCATTGATGACCTGGATCGCTGTTTGCCCGAGCAGGCGATTGGCGTGCTGGAGGCAATCAAGGTCTTTTTTGATGCCAAAGGCTGCATCTTTGTGCTCGGTGTTGACCGCGAAATCATTGAGCGCGGCATTCGCGTGCGCTACAAAGAGTTTGCTCTCACTGAGAAGGTGACCGAGCCTTTTCCCGTCGCCGAGCGCGACTACCTCGAGAAGATCGTGCAGGTGCCCTTTACCTTGCCGCCGCTGGCTGCCGACACGATCAGCACCTTCTTGCAGAAGCGGTTGCCCGGTGTGTCGGATTTGAGCGAGGTAGAACGCACCCAGGTCGCAAGCGCAATGACCGCTGGGCTCCTGCGCAACCCACGCAAAGTCAAACGCAGCTTCAACATCTTCCGGCTCCACCTGATGCTCGACCGGGCGCATCAACGTCGAACACCCGCGGGACTCATCGCCAAACTGACCGTGATCCAGACTAGTTTTACCCAACTCTACGAACAGATCGCCCGCGAGCCATTGCTGCTGCGCAGCATCGAAGCGATTGTGCGCGGTATGCCGGGTGGCGTAGGGGGCAGCCCGATCCCAACGACCCTGCGCGAAGAAGTTGGGCAACAGGATGAGCGTCTGCGGAAGATGTTGCAGCATGAGCCGTGGTTCGCCGAGCTTGATGAGAACCAGATCCACGAGTTGGTCTACCAGAGCCGCGTATCGCAACAGGGGTAGCGGCGGGGGCGGGGATTGGGGTTCGGGGATTGGGGGATTGGGGGATCGGGGATTGGGGATTGGGGATCGGGCGGCGGCGGTGGGGCACGGCGTAGGGGCACGGCTCGCCCGTGCCCTTCCTTCCATGGGGCACGGTGGGGGCATGGCGGCGGGCCGGTGGGGGCACGGCGGGGGCATGGCGGCGGGCCGGTGGGGGCACGGGCAAGCCGTGCCCGTACGCGGGGTGCGGGCGGGGGCACGGCGTAGGGGCACGGCTCGCCCGTGCCCTTCCTTCCATGGGGCACGGCGGGGCATGGCGGGGGCACGGCGGGGCACGGCGGGGGCACGGCACCGCCGTGCCCGTACGCGGGGTGCGGGCGGGGGCGCGGCGTAGGGGCACGGCTCGCCCGTGCCCTTCCTTCCATGGGGCGGAATGTGTCAAGCACCTTTGGACACGAGTCTTGGTCAAATGCGGTGCATACGTGCCACCAGCGTCACGCCATCCG
>NZ_LYXE01000025.1 GCF_002532075.1 Candidatus Chloroploca asiatica
CTTTCACGTATAGAGTTTTTGCTACGCCGCTTTCTGATGCGGTGCAGCAGCGGCAGGCGTGTCGTGTGAGGTGTCAAGACTTTCTGGCCAGGGTTCGGGAATGAGCGCCATTGGTGGCAGGCGGCGACCGTGGGCAAAGGCAACCAGGACGAGCAGCCGTCCCCGATGAAAGCAACTGATCTGACGGCGCGGCGGGGTGTCGCCTTTCCGGCGGCGGGCGATGTGGGTATCCGGCAGGTCGTCCAGCACGGGCTGGGGCGTGGTCGCTTCGGCGTGGACGCCCACACTGACCACCAGCAGCGTCGCCAGGGCCATGGCCAACCAGAGCCGTTCGGCCCGCGCCGGGTCGGTCATCTTGGTCTGCTCCCAGTGCCAGCCGCCGCGCTTCATGTCTTTGTAGCTGCACTCGATCCAGGCGCGCAACCCATACCAGGCCACATCGGCCTCCTCGGGTGGCAGATCGGTCAACACCAACCACGGGTCGGTGTAGCCGGGTGTCCAGCGGGCGAGCAAGGTGCACGTCACCTGCCGCTGCGCGGTCGCAAAACAAACCACGCGCCCCTTCCAGCCAGCTTCCCCCTTGACCACGACCGTGCTGAGCCCACGAAACTCCGTCGCCTCGACGGGACGGTACTTGCCCTGCCGATTGATGCGGAGATACGGATGCCATCCGTTCTTCTGGATGGCGTCGTAGAGCCATTTGGCGTACAAGCCGCGGTCGGCCAGCACGATCACCGTCCACCCGTCTGGGGTGCTGCCAGTGAGATCCTGGAAGAGCGTTTCCCAGTGCGGACGCCACGCCCCTTGGGCCGTGGCCCGCACGATCTTCCAGGCAATCGGGATGGCACAGCCTCGGATGACGACATGGATCGACAAGACGGTGAAGCGCTGGCCGAGGGTTGAGGCATCCATCGCCAAGGCAATCTGGTGCGTGCCAGCGGGGGAGAGATGGATGACCCAGCGCAGGAGGGGAGCAAAGCAGGACGCCACCTCGAGCGTGCGCCGCTTGCTGCCGTGTTTGGCACCTTGCTTGTCCTTGCCATCGAGATACCAGTCGCGCAAGCAACCCCGCGTGGCCGTGACGGTGCGGTCGAGCAGCGCCGCCATGACGACCGCCACCATCAGCAATCCCGCCCGCTGCGCCACGATGATACCCATACTCCAGCACGTCAGCCCCCACGTCTGGGGACGGGTCAAGTGGGGCAGATGGGTTGACACCATGTCGTTCCATTGCGATAATCCTGGTAGGCGGGTCATGCAGGCCTCCTGTGCTCCGATTGAAGTGTGAGACCTCTATCGTACCAGAAGGCCGACCCGCCTGCAAAACCCTTTACACATGGCTCGAAATGTCTCAAAAACTCTATACGTGAAAG
>NZ_LYXE01000026.1 GCF_002532075.1 Candidatus Chloroploca asiatica
TCGGGAACCGGGTCGGACAGATCCGTTGGTCGTCAAGCTCGCCACGAGGCGGGTTGGGCCAAGAAGCCGCGCGGCTTGAGCCGCTGCGGAGTGTCACGCTATTATAACGCCTTCCCGTTGATGATGCATGCGTGCGTAACTGTTCACACAGGGCTGATGCAACGTCATTTCGATTGTCCGCAGATTACGCAGATTACGCAGATTACAGCTTCCGCATCTGCGTCATTTGCGGATACCACTTAACCCTATTGAGACTTTGCATCAACCCTGGTTCACACGTCTCCTGGGAGCGCGGGCGGCTCGCCCGCATCCAGACCCGAGCGGGCGAGCCGCCCGCGCTCGCAGGGTGGTGCTTTCCCTCAAGTCTGAACAGGTACATGTATGCCGATCAGGTGGCCTGCTCAATTCGGCAGCCCCCGAGGGCGTTCCAACGGGTTCAAGAGGTCGTCGCCAGGAAACCACTGCATGGTATACTCGCTCTCCAGGTGACCGGCCCCGGTCGCCAAGATCAGGTCAATCAAGGCCATGACCTGGGGATCAGCGATCCGGCGGGCCAACAAGGCCCGGAGGATCTGATGATCCACACTGGGAAAGAACTGGACGATATCACCTTGCAAAACATAGCGATAGCGGCGGGCCAGGGCTTGCGCTGCATCGAGGGCACGATGCGTGCCTTTGCCGACACGGCACGCATACGAATGATGGATAAACCGGCACTCGAAGATCGGTTCAATGACGGCGCAGAGGGCATGATGCACCACCCGATCACGAAAGGGGGCCGCACTGATCTTCCGTCGTTTGGGTTCGGTGATATAAAAATGGCGATAGCCACCTGGTTGATAGGTTCCCGTGAGCAGTTCGGTTTCTAACGTCAACAAGTTGCGCTCGAGATGATACTCGAACGACGCGACTTCCCCATTGCTCCGTTTGCCACGGCGCGCCCGGTGAAAGGCATGCCAGAGGTTGTCAAAGGAAGCGACCTGGGCAAAGAGATGGTTGTATGTTTTCATCGCTCTCCACCCCTACCTGCCGCGCCGTTGCGCCACGGGCGCAAGCAAGGGGGTGCGCCCCCTTGCATCCCCCCGGCACCGCGCCGCGCCCCCGCTAGCCGTACCTGTGCTACCTGCATAGCGGTACTTACGTCACGCGACAGGACACAGAATACTTTACACATGTGGGTGCCGGGCAAGCCGAAAACCCACAAGCCGAGCATGGAAGTCGGGCGAATTAAGGAGGCGGATGGCCGCGCGCAGGAGGAACGACCCATTGGACCACGAGCCGCCACGAAGTGTAAAGGTTTTTGTGGCCGCATTAGTTCCCTCCTCCTGTCCATTGTCAAGTTCAGGATC
>NZ_LYXE01000027.1 GCF_002532075.1 Candidatus Chloroploca asiatica
GTGACACTCCGCAGCGGCTCAAGCCGCGCGGCTTCTTGGCCCAACCCGCCTTCTGGCGAGCTTAACGACCAACGGAGCTGTCCGCCCCGGTTGAGAATGTTGATGGCCGCGTTGTGATCTCTATCGAGCGAGAGGCCGCAACGGGGACAATCAACCCATCGGTCGGCTAACGAAAGCGTCTCGAAGACATGCCCGCAACCAGAAGAGCACCGTTTGGAGGTCTGCCGTGGGTCTACCAGAACGACCACACGACCGGCGCTTGCAGCCTTGTGCGTGAGTCGCTGAACCAAGTAGCCCCATCCAGCGTCCAGAATACTCTTTGCGAGGTTCCCATGAACCATGCGCGTGATCGTGAGGTCTTCGAGCGCGATCCGGTCGTGGCGCGCTATCAGATCGTGCGCCAGCTTGTTCAGGTAGTCTTTGCGCTGATTGCTAATCCGCTCATGCTGCCGTTGCAGCATCACCACGGCCTTCCGGCGGTTCTTCCCACCTTTCTTCCGTCGCGCGATCCGGCGCTGGCAGACGCGCAGCTTCCGTTGGGCCTTGCGATAGAACCGGGGATGCGCAACCTGTTCACCCGCGCTGGTGGTCATCAGGCTCGCCAGCCCCACATCAATCCCCACATCCTGCCCGGTCGCAGGAAGCGGCGTCGGCTCGTCTACCACGCAGGAGAAACTGGCGAACCACTTCCCCGCCTGCTTGCTGATACGGAGCGTCTTGATCTGACCCTCAATCGGACGATGCCAGCGAACGGCGATCCGCCCGATACCTGATAGTTTCAAGCGTCGCCCGTCGAGGCGAAAGCCATTCCCGTACTCCTTGAAGCCGAACGAACGCCAGCGGTGGCGCCCCTTAAAGCGCGGGTAGCCCGGTTCTTCGCCCGCCTTCAGCCGCCGAAAAAAGGCTTGGAAGGCTTTATCCAGATCGTCTACCACGATCTGCAAGACATGGCTATGCACATCCTTCGCCCACGGGTTTGTGGCCTTCCGCTCCTTCACCTGGCGCAGTTGCTCCACCTTCCCCACCGTGCGCTGCTCGTCCTCCCACGCCTGCTTGCGCTCTGCGAGGCAATCGTTATAGAAGCGACGACACGTTTCAAGCGTGGCATCAAGCAGCCGCTCCTGGGCGCGGGAGGGATAGAGCCGGTAGCGAAAGGCTTTGCGCTCCATTGGCTAGAGTCCCTTTTGGGCGGCGATGTACCGCTGCACGGTTTCATTCGCGACGTTCCCGACCGTCGCGGCAAAGTAGGAGCGCGTCCAAAGTGACGGAAGTTTCCGCAAGACGGCATAACGTTCGCGTAGCTCGTGAGAGGTGAGACCCTT
>NZ_LYXE01000028.1 GCF_002532075.1 Candidatus Chloroploca asiatica
CAGGGCTGATGCAAAGTCAGGCCCGGAACAAGAGGCGGTCGATGGCGGCTGCCAACGACCGCTGCAACGCGGCCAGGTTCGACTGACCGCCACGGGTGGCCAACGCGCAGACGGCATTGTTCAGGCAAGCGAGGATATGGGGAGCCTGACCCATGCGCACCTGCGAGGCATCTTCGCCTAACGTGACATCGCGACGATAATGCAGCCCGTTCTCAATCTGCCAGTGACCGCGTACGACCTCCAGCAGCCGGCGGGCACTGACTGCGCTCCGTGGCGCACTGGTGATGCCATAGCGCTCCTCACAACTGAAATCGCGCCCCTGATAGACGATCCGCACCATCCGAAAGGCCTGCGCCAGATAGGGCCAATCGCTATAGCCTTCCAAGAGACAACTCGTGGTCAGTTGCCGATATTCCCGTCGTCCATGCCCCTTGTCGCACTGCTCGACCGTGATGAAATCGAGTGGAATGGGACTGAAGCCTTTCGCAACCGGGATAACCTTCGGACTGAACAGCAGTTTGAGGTCAGCAAAGAGGGTTGGCTGGTTCTCCTTGACAATCCAGCAGTAGTCGCCGCCATCTTCCACCACCTGGATGCTCAGGCTGCGCTGGGCAAACATGGCGTCCCCACTGATGATCGTGCCTTGCAGGTTCAGGCGTTTGAGCAATCGCGGAGCGGCCACCAGTTCGTTTTCTTTGCTGGTGACGGACTCCTGCGCCACCACGACCCCGGTCTCGACGGCAGAGGCGCTGAGCAGGTGGACGCCCTGGCTGTAACCACGCGGGATGGTTCCGCGCACGGCCTTGCCATCGAGGGCGATCTGCTGACTGGCACGGGCAGGAACCTCACCCGTTGGAGGTGGCAGCAGCAGGGGCATGAGCGCATGATCCAGGGCCTCCGCCGCCACGGCCGAGGCGAGCACCCGGCTCCACGTCGTCGGATGCGGCATCGTGGTACGCGGCAAGGCAAACTGGGCCGCCAATTCGTCCTGGCGCTCGCGGGCCCACTCGGCAATGGCGCGCAGTTGATTGGCTCCTGCGAGTTTGGCCCACAGCGCAATGGTGAGCATGACTGCCAAGGGGTAGCGGACACCCCGACGGTGGCGCAGATCCGGCACCTGTTGAAACTGCTGGTAGATGGCGGCAAGATCCAAGGTCAACGGCTGCTCGCTCCCAAACGGCTGCACGGTCACTGTGGTAGCATTCATGGTGAACACCTCATGCGGTTTGATGCTTGGTTTCCATCTTCATCCTACCGCAAAGGTGTTCACATGGTGTCGGTTGCCGCTGCTGGCTCTGACTTTGCATCAGCCCTG
>NZ_LYXE01000029.1 GCF_002532075.1 Candidatus Chloroploca asiatica
CCAGGGCTGATGCAAAGTCAGCGACGGAACAGGAGGCGGTCGATGGCGGCTGCCAGCGACCGCTGCAACGCGGCCAGGTTCGACTGACCGCCACGGGCGGCCAGTCCGCAGACGGCATTGTTCAGACAGGCGAGGATGTGCGCAGCCTGGCCCATGCGCACCTGCGACGCATCTTCCCCTAACGTCACATCGCGACGATAATGCAGGCCGTTCTCAATCTGCCAGTGACCACGCACGACCTCCAGCAGGCGGCGGGCACGCACCGCACTGCGCGGCGCACTCGTGATGCCATAGCGCTCCTCACAGCTGAAATCGCGCCCCTGAGAGACGATCCGCACCACCCGAAACGCCTGCGCCAGGTAGGGCCAATCGCTGTAGCCTTCCAACAGACAACTCGTGGTCAGCCGCCGGTATTCGCGTCGGCCATGCCCCTTATCGCACTGCTCGACCGTGATGAAATCGAGCGGAATGGGGCTGAAGCCCTGCGCAACGGGAAAAACCGTCGGGCTGAACAGCAGTTTGAGGTCAGCAAAGAGGGTTGGTTGGTTCTCCTTGACCATCCAACAGTAGTCGCCACCGTCCTCTACCACCTGGATGCTCAGGCTCCGTTGGGCAAACATGGCGTCCCCCGTAATGATGGTACCCCGCAGATTCAGGCGTTTCAGGAGCCGCGGAGCGGCGACAATCTCATTCTCCTTGCTTGTAACGGGCTCCTGTGCCACCACGACTCCGGTCTCGACGACAAAGGCGCTGAGCAGGTGGACGCCCTGGCTGTGACCACGCGGGATGGTGCCGCGCACGGCCTTCCCATCGAGGGCGATCTGCTGACTGGCACGAGCGGGAACCTCTGCGGCTGGCGGTGGGATGAGGAGGGGCATGAGGGCGTGATCCAGGGCCTCCGCCGCCACGGCTGAAGCGAGCACCCGGCTCCACGTCGTCGGATGCGGCATCGTGGTACGCGCCAAGTCAAACTGGGCCGCGAGTTCGCCCTGGCGCTCGCGCGCCCACTCGGCGATGGCACGCAGTTGATTGGCCCCTGCGAGTTTGGCCCACAGCGCAATGGTGAGCATGACCGCCAAGGGGTAGCGGACACCCCGACGGTGGCGCAGATCCGGCACCTGTTGAAACTGCTGGTAGATGGCTGCGAGATCCAAGGTCAACGGTTGCTCGCTGCCAAACGGCTGCACGGTCACTGTGGTAGCATTCATGGTGAACACCTCATGCGGTTTGATGCTTGGTTGCTATCATCATCGTACCGCAAAGGTGTTCACATGTGTCGGTTGCCGCTGCTGGCTCTGACTTTGCATCAGCCCTG
>NZ_LYXE01000030.1 GCF_002532075.1 Candidatus Chloroploca asiatica
AAACCTGCCCTCCCGCGGTAGGGGGCCAAGATGCACGCCTTCGCCGCTGGAACTAATCGGCATCACCGCCGCCGAAACCTGCCCTCCCGCGGTAGGGGGCCAAGGCGCACGCCTTGGCCCCCTACCGCAACACTTCTACCCAACGCTTGGCAAACCAGCAAGCGCCATCGCAACCTCTTCGCTCGAATACTCAAAATCCTTCAACGTACCCGCCATATAGTCGGTATAGGCAGTCATATCAAAGTGGCCGTGGCCGCAGAGGTTAAAGAGGATCGTCTTGCTAACGCCCTCTTCTTTGCAGCGCAGCGCTTCGTTGATCGCCCCGGCGACCGCGTGGTTAGCCTCGGGGGCCGGCAAAATGCCCTCGGCACGGGCAAACTGGATGCCAGCCGCAAAGGTCTCGAGTTGCTGCACATTGGTGGCCTCGATCTGGCCCAGTTCAAGCAAGTGACTGACGAGCGGGGCCATCCCGTGATAGCGCAACCCTCCAGCGTGGAAACCGGACGGCACAAAGGTATGACCAAGCGTATGCATCTTCACCAGCGGCGTCATGCCCGCAGTATCACCATAATCGTAAGCATATTTGCCCCTGGTCATACTTGGGCACGCAGCAGGCTCAACCGCCACAACCCGCACATCACGCTCGCCACGCATCTTCGCCCCAATAAAGGGGAAGGCAATCCCGGCAAAGTTGCTACCGCCGCCGGTACACCCCACAATAATATCGGGATAATCACCGGCCTGCTCAAGCTGCGCCATCGCCTCTTGCCCAATCACCGTCTGGTGCAACAGCACATGGTTGAGCACACTGCCGAGCGCATAGCGCGTATCATCGCGCTGCACCGCCACCTCGACCGCTTCGCTAATCGCGATGCCCAGGCTGCCCGTGCTGTCGGGATGTTCAGCGAGGATCGCCCGCCCTGCCGCCGTCTCTTCGCTCGGGCTCGCGACCACCCGTGCCCCATAGGTCTCCATCAACGCCCGGCGATAGGGCTTGTGGTTAAAACTGACCTTAACCATATAGACCAGCACTTCGAGGTCAAAGAGCGCCCCAGCAAAGGCGAGTGACGAACCCCACTGGCCGGCCCCCGTCTCGGTGACGAGGCGCTTGACACCCTCTTGCTTGTTGTAATACGCCTGCGCAACGGCCGTATTCGGCTTGTGGCTCCCTGCGGGGCTGACACCCTCGTACTTATAGTAGATCTTCGCCGGCGTATCGAGAGCCTTCTCTAGGCGACGGGCTCGATAGAGCGGCGTCGGGCGCCACTGGCGATAGATCGAACGCACCTCATCAGGAATTTCAATCGTGCGCTCAGTGCTCACCTCTTGCAGAATCAGGGCCATAGGAAAGAGCGGGGCAAGATCAGCAGGCCCAACCGGCTGTTTTGTCCCGGGATGCAACACTGTCGGCAGTGGCACCGGCAGATCGGCGACAATGTTATACCAGAACTCCGGCATCTCACGTTCACTCAACAGATACTTGACCGTCTCCATCAGCATGCTCCTTGTCTCACTCAACGCAGGATTGCAGACAACAAAAAAGCCCCCACCCCTAACAGGGGCGAGAGGCGAAAAGATCGCGGTGCCACTCTCGTTCGCAGCCATCACTGACTACGCACTCACCTGGTACTGGCCGAGTAACTGCGCACAATTACCCACGCTCTATACCATCTGCCTTGCTAACGGTGGCATGTCCGGCGGCTCCTACTATGGCACCAGCGGTACCAGTTCGCTCCGCGACTCCCGGGTCCATTCCACACCGCCGTGCGCTCCGGCCTCACACCATCTACCGGATCGCTGGGCCGCCGTACCGTGTGTACTCTTCCCGTTCACAGTCATTGATCTTTACTTGGCGTGAGTATAGCACGCGGCTATCAAAAATGCAAAAATTGGTACGTGTTCACGCCCGCAGCAACTGGCGGCGAGTGATGATGACGACAAGGCCAAAGGTAATGATGGAAATCAAGCTCAGGCCAAGCCAACTGCCTAGTGAGGGGGGCAAACCTCGGAGCATCAGGTACTGAAACCCGGCCAACCCGTGGCTCATCGGGATGGCATAGACCACCGGCAGGGCAACGGGGGCGAAACTCTCGACACTGATAAAAAAGCCGCTAAAGAAGATCGAGAGCAAAAGCGAGATCATCGCAAGTTGGATCGCCTGGCTATCAGAACCCGAAAGCGTCGAGATGAGAAAGCCAACGCCAAGTGAGGCGATGATCAACAAGAGGGTCAGACCGGCAAATTGGAGCCAGTTGCCCAGCAAGGGGACGCCAATCACCAACATGGCGATGATCAGAGCCAGGGTCGCAAGACCAATAAAGACGATGTAGCCCAAATATTTGCCGATGATCAACTGGTGCAGGCTGACCGGGGCAACCCGAAAAACCTCAAACGCACCCATCAATCGTTCACGTACCAGCGCAAGCGCCCCCAGCGTGATCGCTGTGTGCTGCACCAGCAGAGCTAACACGCCAGGCGAATAGTAGACAACCGCCGAATACGCACTCCCCCTGAGATTGCGATAGCTCAGTTTGACTGGCGAGACCAGGCGATCAGGGGCGATATTGACAAAAATCTCGAGCGTTCCGCTCAACAATTGCAGATCATTCCGGGTATTGGTCAATTCGAGCAACCCCTCGGTCAGGGTCTCATCAAGCAAAGCACGCCGCACATCACGGAGACTAATGCGCACCCTTGTCAGGATCGGGCGCAACTGGGCCAGTTCATCCGAGTGCTGCGCCAGCACCTCCTGAGGGGGCAGGATCCGATTCAGCTCATCAAGGAAATCAATGAAGGTTTTCAGATCCTGTTCCGCTGCTTCTTTCCGTGCTTCACTAATGCCCTGCTCGAATTCAAGAATCTTGCCCTCAAAATCAACCACCCGCACCCGTATCCCAGCCGCCTCTTCCTGAGCACGCGCCGTCGTCACTACCAGCAGCGCCCGATTGATCTCGTTCACTTGCGCATAGGCAAGGTATTGCACCCATCCTTCCACCAGTGGGTTGATCACATTAGCGGTAAAGGCGATCTCGGGACTCACGCCGCCCCGCATCGTTTGAAAAATATTGTCGGGCAACACCTGGATCAGATCAATCGCCCCTGCTGCTAACAGCGCCTCGGCTTCGGCTTCATTCCTGGTAATCAGGCGCAGATCAAAGTTCAGCCCGATCACCTGGCGCAACTGTTCTTCTTCCAGACCAGGAATGCCCTCTTCGGGAAGAACAACCGCCGTACGCACACGCGGGTTGCTGTTGACATAGGTGCTGCCAAAGAGGATGAGTACCAGCAATGGCCCAACAATCAGACTCAGGATCAAGAGCGGCTGGCGGCGAATTTCGTTGACTTCTTTCCAGAAATAGGCCCGCACCCGGATCAACCAGCGTTGCCATTCCGGAGTCATCATCGTCTCACGCGACGCCACAACCGGCTTGTCCGAAAGCTCAGCCATGATCAGCCTCCTGCGGTGCCTGCGCTTCCTCCATCAACCGGATAAAGATGTCGTCGTAGCTCACGTCGAGCGGTGCAGCGCTAGCAACGACGATCCGTGGGCGCTGATTTTCCAGGCGATTCAAGACCTCGGGCAGGTATTCGCGGGCATCCTCCACCACAACATGCAGGTCAGCTTCGCTGTTGGGGGCAACCCGTACGCTCTTGACCACATCATGCCACCGGCGCAGCGTTGCCAGCGCCCGCCCGATATTCTCTGGATCTTCAAGGGTCAAATCAATGATCTCGCCGCCAAGCACGCGTCGCCGCAGGCCCATTGGTGTATCAACCGCCAGAATACGCCCTTGCCGCATCACCGCAACATAGTCGCAGTAGATCGCTTCACTGACGATCTGCGTGGTGACAACCAACGTACGCCCTTCGTCGCGCAGACGACGAAAATACTCCCAGAAGCGCTGACGCAAGACCGGGTCAATGCCAGCCGTCGGCTCATCGGCAAAAAGAAGGGCTGGATCATGCATCAGGGCACCCACAAGCATCAGGCGGCGCTGCATGCCGCCGGAAAGATTCTGCCCCAGACGATCCCGCGCCTCGGTCAAATCAACAAAAGCCAGCAATTCGTCCATCCGCACTTTGATCTGTCGCGTCGACATGCCATAGAGTGAGGCAACAAACGAGATATTCTCGGCCACACTCAACCGTGGGTAGAGCACAAATTGCTGCGGGATGTACCCGATCCGTTCGCGATCGCCAGCAGTAAAGCGGTTTGGCGTACGCCCGAGCGTGGTGATCGTGCCTCGCTGCGGGGTAAGCAAGCCGAGGGCAACCCGACATGTGGTTGTCTTGCCGCATCCCGACGGGCCAATCATGCCGAGAATGGTGCCCTCAGGGACGCTGTAGGTCTGGTCGAAAATACCAACCCCATTGCCAAAGTCGACCTCGACCCCTTCAGCATGAATGGCAAGTTGTTTTGACGCAGCAGTCATCGTATGCGCTATCCTTCACCAAAAATCCGATCATAGAGCGGTATCATCTGTTGCCAATCGTATGGTGCAGCCAGCGCTTGCCAGGTCGCACGCGAGATCACACCTACCCGTGCGAGTGCCGCCTCAAGCGCTGCGGCAAGGGCGACGGCTCCTCCACGATGATCATAGAGACATGTATTGTGCCACAACGTCGGCAAAAGATCAGGGTAATTGAGATAATTTGGTAGTACAGGTTCGCAACCGCACGCCATCGCCTCGATGACCCCAATCCCAAAGAACTCCTGGGCCGCACTACTCACCACAAGATCAGCCTGGTGCAGCAAGCGCGCATAGGTGGCTCGGTCAGGCGCATACCCCCAGTGCAGCAGATGATCGGCCCAGCGTTCACGAGCGGCAAGAAACAACGGCGCACGCGGATCAATATGCTCACCCGCCACAATCAGGCGAAAAGCCACCCCTCGCGCTGCCAGGATCTCGAGCGCAGCAAAAAAGAGCTCGGGCTGTTTATCATAGTCCCAGCGTGAATTCCAGAGCAAAATCGGTGGGCCTGAGGGCGGGTCTATCGCCTCACGCTGCTCAAGCGACGCGAGATCGATCCCCGGCGCAAGCACACTACTCTTTGTGGCAAGCTGGTTCACCAGATCAAGCTCGTGGTAATCATGATAGCGCTGCACCAGACCCGGCAAGGCCCCAAGTAGTTCACGCTGATGAAAGGCCGAGTTGAACAAGATCCGGTCGGCCACCAGCGCCGACGTATAGTTGATCCAGGCAAAACTGAGATCACGCTGGCGACCCGGCGGCAATGGGTAGGTCAATTGATTTTCATGAAAATAGACCAAGGCCGGCACACCGCCGAGCAGATCCGCTGTCAGCGCACGAAACGTGGCGAGATCAAGCATATCACTCGCGATGATCACGTCAGGTCGTTCAACCCGCTCGCGCACCATCCGCGCAAACGTAAGCGCACCACCACGCATCCGCCAGCGCCACCCCCCATTGGTCGTCAACGTCAGCAGCGTCACTTGGTGCGTACTGCGCGCCGCATAGCCGGCAGCCACCGCCGCATGCGATCCACCATGAAAAGGATCAAGCCACAGAATCCGCACGATTGCCGTCCTATCCCTCACGCACTGCTTGCGCACTTGACCTGAAGATTGTACCATTGCTCGCGAGAAGCCTTAGCAGCGCCAAGCAAGAAGGAGTTGTCAATGACGACCAGCCCTGTCCCTACCTATCAGCATATTTTGCTCACCGTCGAAGACCGCATCGCTATCGCCACAATGAATCGCCCCGCACGGCGCAATGCCCTCTCGCTCGAACACATGGAAGAATTGATCGACGCCTTTCGCACTCTGGGACGACGCGGCGACATCGGGGTAATTATTCTCCGGGGCGCAGGCCCAGCCTTCTGTGCCGGTCATGATTTGAATGAAATGACCGGACGCAGCCCCGAGTTTTACCGTCATATTTTTGATACCTGTACCATCCTCATGGAGACGATCCAAGCGATTCCGCAGCCCGTCATTGCCCAGATCCACGGTATTGCCACGGCCGCAGGGTGCCAACTGGCCGCCACATGTGACCTTGTGGTTGCCGCCGACGATGCCCGCTTTGCCACACCAGGGGTGAAAATAGGCCTCTTCTGCTCAACCCCAATGGTGGCGCTCAGTCGCGCCGTGCCAGCCAAACTTGCCCTCGAAATGCTCTTGACCGGCGACCCGATCAGCGCCAGCGAGGCGCACCAGTTTGGCCTGGTCAACCGCGTGGTGCCTGTCGCCGACCTCGAAACAACGACCCTTGCCCTGGCGCAGAAGATCGCCTCGGCCAGTTCCGCCGTGATTGGTATCGGCAAACAGGCCTTCTATCGCCAGATCAACATGCCCCAGCATCAGGCCTACGGGTACGCCAAAGAAGTCATGTCCTTCAATGCCACCTTCGCCGATGCCCAGGAAGGCATCTGTGCCTTCCTCGAAAAACGCCCACCCCAATGGAGTGATCGGTAGGTGCGTATCACTTACCGATCGGCAAGGCTGCCCATCCTGGGCAGCCTTGCGATCTAACCATGCTTTCATCTTGCGAGCAATCAGCCGGTGTTATACTGGATGAAGATAGTTAATAATAACAGGATAACATCATATGGCTGAACAGTCGCCTTTTGCGTTTCTTCGTCTGCGCTTGCCACTCTGGGTGGTGAGCGCATTGCTTGTAATAGTCCTGGCCGGAGGTCTCGGTGTCGGTCTGCTGGTCGGCTTCTTGGCCAATCGTTCACCCGTTGCCTGCCCCGAAAGCCCTGAGGTCTGTGAGGAGTTTGCGGTCTTCTGGGAAGCCTGGGAATTATCCCGCTCACGTTTTGTCGATCCCGAAGCCGCAAATCCCGAGGTGATGATCGCCGGCGCAATCACGGGCATGGTTGATAGCCTCGGTGACCAGGGCCATACCCGGTTTTTGACCGCGAGCGAGGCTGAAGCCTGGGACACGTCGTTGAGTGGCTCGTTTGAAGGGATCGGGGCCTATATTGATGTGCGCGATGGTCAAACGATGATCGTTGCCCCGATCGAAGGCTCGCCCGCCGAGCAAGCCGGTATTTTGCCCGGTGATGCCATCCTCGCTGTCGATGGCGATCCAACCACCGACTGGTCCATCGATCTCCTCCGCACCCGGGTGCGTGGACCCAAAGGCACGACCGTTACGCTGCTCTTGCAACGTGGTGGGCTTCCCGAACCATTTGAGGTCGCAGTGGTACGGGATCAGGTGGTTGTCCCAAGTGTGAGTTGGTACCTCTTGCCAGAAGACGTCGCCCTCGTACGCTTGAGTTCGTTTGATGGGAATTCGGGTCGCCAGATGCGCGAGGCCCTGCTGGCGGCACGCGAACAGGGCGCGCGTGCCGTGATTCTTGATCTGCGCAATAACCCCGGTGGCTTGCTCGACCAGGCGGTGGAAGTCGCCAGTCAGTTTCTCCCCGCTGGTACCGTTGTGCTGCAGGAAGAAGACCGGCAGGGACGCCGCACGAGCCGCACAACACGGAGCGGCGGGGTAGCGCTTGATCTGCCCCTCTTCGTCTTGATCAATACCAACTCGGCCAGTTCATCCGAGATCGTCTCGGGGGCATTTCAATCGGCTGAGCGCGGTATGCTGATCGGTGAGACAACCTTTGGCACCGGTACCGTCCTGACCCCCTACCGCCTCAGCGATGGCAGCCGCCTCTTGCTCGGCACCCAGCAATGGCTCACCCCCGATGGGGCCTTGATCCGTGGCCAGGGCATCACCCCCGACGAAGAGGTGCGGCTCCCCTTTGATGTGATCCCGCTACGCCCCACCGATCTTGAAAACTTGAGCCTCGACGAGATCATGAACAGTGACGATCTGCAACTCGTCCGCGCCCTCAAACTTGCCACTGAAACGGTCGGCACCCGGTAACCTGCACGTTGTCCCCATCACGCGTGAAGGGGACGCATGATCATGCTCAGCGTAGCTCAGCATCTCTGCCTTCTACAAGCCTGAGCCCCTAAGACCGGCGAGGTCTTAGGGGCTCTCACCTTACGTTGTGACCTCTGGCTGGAGGCTAGAGCGCCAGACTCGCCAGAATGACCCCTCCAAGACGCCGAATTCCCTCTTCGATCTGCATCGGGTTGCTATGCGAAAAGTTCAGTCGCATCGTACTGCCCCCACCCCCATCGGGGTGAAACGCTCGTCCTGGAACAAACGCCACATGCTCGGCCACCGCCTGTTGCAAAAGCGGCTCGGCCTCAAGCTCAGCCGGCAAACGCACCCAGAGGAACATCCCGCCACCGGGACGCGTCCAATGCATGCCCTCCACACCTGCACACGTCTGATCAAGCGCCTGAAGCATCACATCGCGGCGCTCACGGTAGAGATCGCGCAGGCGCGGGGTGTGCTGTTCAAGCAAGCCATCACGGCAGGCATAATAGGCAACCACCTGCGCCATGCTGCCAGTGTGGAGATCGAGCCCCTGCTTGAGCATCACCAACCGATCAACCAGTGGTTGCGGGGCAACGATCCAACCTACCCGCATCCCTGGTGACAAGAGTTTCGAGAGCGTCCCCAGATAGACAACATGGCGCAACTCGCCATGCAGTTCAATATCGAGCGCCGCCAGAGGCGTTGTTCGCGACCCCTCATAGTAGAGCTCACCATAGGGGTCATCTTCGATGATCGGCAATGTATAGCGGGAGGCCAACTCGATCAAACGTCGGCGGCGCTCATGGGCCAGGGTCACACCGGTGGGGTTTTGGAAACAAGAGACAACATAGAGAAAGCGCGGACGCGCCCCAGCAGCGAGCAGCGCTTCGAGGGCATCAACATCAAGCCCCTGGTCGTCAAGCGGCACACTCAAATAGTGGGGGCGGATCGTCTGCCAAGCCTGGAGAGCCCCCATATACGTAGGCTCTTCGACCGCAACCAGGGCACCGGGATCAATCAACAGGCGGCCTACCATATCCAGACCCTGCTGCGAACCTGACGTCACCAGTACTTGATCGGCAGGCACCGTGATGCCAAGGCGGGCCATCCAAGTCATCAGCAACTCGCGCAGCGGGCCAAAACCCTCAGTCGGGCCATACTGCAAGGTGACCAGCGGACTTTCAACCAGCGCCCGTTCGGCGGCGGCGGCGATCTCCTCAACCGGAAAAAGCTCGGGGGCAGGCAACCCACCAGCAAACGAAATCATCTCAGGCTGGGCCGTTACCTTCAGCAGATCACGGATCGCCGAGCTATGCATCTCTGCGGCACCAGCCGCAATTCGATTCGTCCAGACCGAGTCCATGCGGTATACTCCTCAAGAATGATCGCGAACACGAACATCCAACCTGAAGCTTGCCTTCACACGAATGGGGCTACGCTCCCATGTCCTAGATACAAGAATGCAGCGTATGGAACGCCTTGCGGCCTTGCATAGCCGTCTCCAACTAACTATTTCCGGCTTATTGGTAGTACTCATCTGCTGGGGGCTGATCAGCATCCTACGGGGCCGGTTTAGCAACGGGTACACCGCAGGTCTCTGGATCGCACAACTTCTCCTCATTGCTCAGAGTATCCTGGGTTTGCTCTCCCTTTTGCGGGTGCCCAATCCGATCTATTTTGCGTTGCATAGCATCTACGGTCTTTTCATCGTCGCGGTTCTACCCGCGACGCTCCACTATACTCAGCAACGAACAGGCAAGCGCGAAGCCATCCTGCTCACGGGCATCTGTCTGATGGTGCTCGTCATGGTGCTGCGAGCCTTTGAGACGGCAGTCTAAGGGGCCTAGTTTTCTTGTGCAGAGGGGAAGAAAACATCCCGCTCACCTTCCCAGCGGTCTGAACGTGGGGCAACAACAACTACCCCTCACGCAAAGCATAACGCACCCCATCCTGCAGACTCGCTCGTGTCACAATCTCACCGAGGTCAATGCCAAGCGTCACCAGTGTTTCAGCGACATCAGGGCGAATCCCGGTGAGCACCATACGTGCCCCGAGCAAGCGTATAGCGCGGGCACATTGGATCATCAAACCAGCAACATAGGTATCGACCACCGGCACACCGGTGATATCGAGGATCACCAGTGAAGCCTGCTGCTCTTCAACGGCATTGAGCAGATGCTCAACAACACGATTCGCACGTGCGCCATCAATCGCCCCGATCAGGGGCAAGACAAGCGTACGCGCACTGATCCGCAACAGGGGGGTCGAGAGTTCGGCCAGCAACGTTGACTGCGCCATAATAGTGGCTTCCTGAGCTGCAGTCTGTTCACGCAACGCACTAGCCAGCCGTTGCTCAGTAATATCCGTCCGAATACCGACCGTAGCCCCATCATCGGTTTGATGATTGACCGCCCGGATCCAGCGTCCATCAGTGAGTTGGTACTCACTAGAGGTTCCTTCACGAAACTGGGCATACTGGTGAGCAAAAAACGCCTCAACCGTATCACTGGCAAGCATAAACTGCCCCCGCTCGAGACTGACACGCAGAATCTCGCGGAAACTCCGCCCCTGGCGCAACAGATCCGCACACAGCGGATAGATCTCGCGATAGCGACGATTGCAAAACACGAGACGTTCTTCCCGGTCATAGAGCGCAAAGCCATCAGAAATACTCTCGATCGCATCGCGAAACTGCTCAAGCAACTGATGGGTTGCAGCTTCGACCATCTGCCAGCGTGTCACCTCACTGAGTTGCCAGAGGCAGAACCCGTGATCAGTCCTGGCAAGGGTTGCATTGACCCACCGATCAGGCGGCTCGGCAAGGGCAGCGTCAAAACTAACACGATGAAGCTCATCAGCCTGGAGATAGTTCAATTCCACCAGCATTTGCTGCAAGTGAGCTGGTTCCCAGGCAAAGAGTCGCGCAACAGCCTCAGTCAACGGCTGACCAAGCCCGGTATCAAAAAACATATCGCTCCAGGCCGGATTCACCGCTGCCAGATGGCCGGTAGCATCAACCAGTGCGCATGGTTCGGGAAGATACGCGATGAAGGTGGCGAATGATGACAGCATTGAAGTACCGTGAGATTCAGCCGACTCGGACATAACAGACACTCCTGAAACAGGGCGCAGTCACTGAAGTCGTGAAACAAAGGTTGCGCAGCACACCAGAAAAAACTAGAAAAAAACCGTTGCGTACTGTCCCGTACGCAACGGTTTTGAGATTGGCTGGGGCACAGGGACTCGAACCCCAACTACCTGATCCAGAATCAGGCGTTCTACCGTTAAACTATGCCCCACTACAGCCGTGTTAACTTTAGCAAAAAACCAGATTGGTGCCGAAAGTGGGACTCGAACCCACACGAGGTTGCCCTCACTACGCCCTGAACGTAGCGCGTCTGCCAATTCCGCCACTTCGGCATGAAAACCAATCGGCTGTTATGATAGCGTACTCGTGGCTATTTGTCAAATATAATCTTGTCCCTGGTAGCGAGGGCGTACTGCCCTCAAAGGGTTGCTTCCCCACGTCCACCCACGGAACGGCCTGGACACCTGCGACCACCCGCTGCCTTCCCGCGCACGCGGGAAGGCAGGCATGGACCCTGCCGGATCCTGCCTGCGCCCACCATGGCGTGGTACGAACCGCCGCGGCGGGCAGCTCCCTCCAGGCAACTCCACCCCTTTAGGACGGCACGCTCGTGCTCTCCAAAGCAAGGTGATCACTTACAACTCAACAACTTATGCTTTATTTGCATGATTTGCGTGGTTATGCTACAATGCTCAGGCTGTGGTCGGACGGTGACTTTAACCTGCTTGCCGACGTAGCTCAATTGGCAGAGCAACGGTTTTGTAAACCGTAGGTTCAGGGTTCAATTCCCTGCGTCGGCTCCATCACAGACATATATCGTGTGGGTCGGTTCCGGAGCGGTCAAACGGGGCAGACTGTAAATCTGTTGGCTTACGCCTTCGCAGGTTCGAATCCTGCCCGGCCCACCACTTGTAAACGTGAAACCCAGGCTTGCTGGGTTTTGCCTTGACAATGCCTACGTAGCTCAGTTGGTAGAGCACGTCTTTGGTAAAGACGAGGTCACGGGTTCAAGTCCCGTCGTAGGCTCCAGAACTGCTCAGACGGGGCACGTTAGGTTGCCGTGCATAAGATGCTCGTGCCAGCTGATGCAGGCGCGAGTCGCGTTATTTTTAAGGAGCACGAGGAGTTCATGGCGAAGCAGAAATTCGAGCGGACGAAGCCGCACGTAAACATCGGCACGATTGGGCACGTAGACCATGGCAAGACGACCCT